>JBBRHE010000074.1:0-15625 GCA_038223165.1 Tepidisphaerales bacterium | reverse complement strand
GGGAGAACCAACCGACGAAAAAACTTTTTTCCGACTCAGCACTCCCGTTCGACATTCCCGATCGTCCGTGGCGTCGGTTACGCCAAACGAGCCTTGATCGTGCTGATGATCTCCGCGCGAGGGACTGTTGTCTGCTGTTGCGTCGTGAAGTCCTTCAGCACGACCTGACCATTCGCCAGTTCGTCATCCCCCACGACGATGCTGTACGACACCTTCGCGTTGGCAGCAGCCTTCAGTTGGCCCTTCATCGCGCGACCGGACAAGTCCATGTCCGCAGCGATGTCGGCAGCGCGAAGCTCGGCGAGCAGTTTGAGATTGTGATCCTTCGCGGCCTCACCATGTTGAACGAGCCAGACCAGCTTCGGCGCGGTCTGCGGCAAGGTGACGGCTTGGGATTCGAGCGCGATGAGCAACCGCTCGAGTCCACTGCCGAACCCGACGCCCGGTGTCGGGCGACCACCGAGGTTCTCGACGAGGTTGTCGTAACGGCCACCTCCGCCGACCGCGTTCTGCGAACCGAGGCCACCGGCGGTCACTTCCCAGAGCGTGTCGGTGTAGTAGTCGAACCCGCGCACGAGTGCGCCATCGATCTCGAACGGCAGACCGAGCGCCGTCAGCAACGCCGTCACCCGTTCGAAGTGCGCCTTGGACTTGTCGGACAGATATCCAACCGCCGGTGGGGCGCCCTGGACCGCAGCGACGTCGCGCGGGTCCTTGCTGTCGAGGATGCGAAGTGGGTTCGTCGTCATCCGCCGTTGCGAGTCTTCACTCAGCGACGCGGCTTTGGGCGACAGGAACGTGACCAGCGCGTCGCGGTAACGCTGTTTGCTCTCGGCGTCACCGAGGCTGTTCACGCGCAGCGCCAGGTCCTTCAACCCACAGCGGCGGTAGAACTCCATCTGCAAGCCGATGCACTCCACGTCCTGCTCAGGCTGCGCGACACCGAACGCTTCGACGCCGAACTGGTGGTGCTGGCGGTAACGCCCACGCTGGGGCTTCTCGTAGCGGAAGTTGGGACCGATATAGTACAGCTTGGCCTGTGCGCCCTGATCGTTGAGCAACCCGTTCTCGATCGCGGCTCGCACGACACCGGCAGTGCCTTCGGGGCGCAGTGTCATCGAGCGGTTCTCGCGGTCGGCGAAGGTGTACGTCTCCTTGCTGACGATGTCGCTCGTCTCACCCACCCCACGGTGAAACAGCTCGCTGTGCTCGAAGATGGGCGTGCGGATCTCAGCGTAGTGGTAGACCCCCGCAACCTCGCGCGCAATGCGCTCGATCGCGAGCCAGTTCCCACTGACCGTCCACGGATCCTTGGGAATCCCAGCCGGGAAGATGTCGTACGTGCCCTTGGGGGCCTGGATCTTCGTAGTCGTGCTCATGGATTACAAAAAGTAACCGCAGAGACGCAAGAGACGCAGAAAAGACAAATAGAACGATGCGTTCCGGTCTTCTCTGCGTCTGGGCGTCTCTGCGGTGAATCGCTTGGTGCTGTCAGAAATCAGAGCCGCTTACTCGGCCTTCTTGTCCCCATCCTTGGCGACCTCGACCTCTTCGACCTCTGCCGACTCGAGGATCTTGTCGACGGCTTTCTGTTCGCGCATCGTGACGTACAGGTTGGCCAGCGAGCCGTCCTTGCTCATCTGCTGCTTCATCTTCTCGGGGCGATCACCGCGCTGGGCAGCGAGCATCGCGACGCGGCCATTCAGTTCGGCTTCGTCGACATCCGTCTGCTGGTCGGTCGCGATCTTCTGCAGGATGAAGAACAGCTTCAACTCGCGGGCGCCTTCTTCCTTGGCACCACCACGCAGGGCTTCGATGTTCGCTTCGATCTGTTCGCGCGGCATGCCACGCTGCATAAGGTCGATCGCGCGGCGTTGAACGACGCGGTCGGCCTGTTTGTCACTCAGCTTGGCGGGCAGGTCGAAGGTCGTGTTGGCGACGAGATAGTCGTTAACCTGCTGACGCTGCGTCTGCTGCACGTCGAACGTGATGCGCTCGACCATCTGCTCACGCAGGGCTTCACGCAGTTCCTTCTCGTCAGCAAACCCAAGGCCTTCGAGGAAGTCGGCGTTCACCTCAGCAGGCTCGAGGCGCTTGATGTCCTTGGCCTTCACTTCGATCGAGACTTCCTTGCCCTTGATCTTCTCGTTCGGGTGCGTGTCGGGGACGGTGACAGTAAACGTCTTCGTCTCGCCACCCTTGATGCCTTCGAGCTTCTTGTCGAGGTCCTCAACGTTAATGCCAGCGATGCGGCCCGGCCGCACGACGATCTGCGCGTCGTGGCCGTGCTCGATGATCTCATCGCCAATCTTCACGTGCACGTCGGCGGTCAGGAATTCCTTGGCCTGGGCGCCGCGGTCTTCAACCGGCACCAGCGTGCCTTGCTGCTCGCGCAGATTGGTCATCGCTTGGTCGACGTTCTCGTCCTTGATCTCGATCTTGGGCTTCTTAACTTTGATGCCGGTCAGCGACGGCAGGTTGATCTCCGGCTGCACCTCGACCGAGAACGAGTAGCTGAACGGGCCCTCGTCCTTCAGTTCGATCGCTTCGGGGTTCTCGAACTCGGGTTCACCGAGGATCTGCAGCTTGTTCTTCTCGACGGCCTGCTCGTAGCTCTCGCTGATCAGCGAGCGCTTGACCTGGTCCTTGATCTCGCCGGCGAACTTCTTCTCGATCAGCTTCTGCGGGGCCTTACCGACGCGGAACCCGGGGATGGCCGCCTGCGAGCGGACCTCTTTGTACTGCTCGGCCATCTTGGCTTTGATGCGGTCCTGCGGGATCTCGACCGAGACCTTCTTCGTCGCTGGTCCAGCGTCCTCAACCTTGATTGCGTACTCGTAAGCGTCGTTCTCTTGTTCGGCGACGGCGGTGCTTTGATCAGCCATAACAGATCCTATCCAGTGAGACCTCGCGGACCGTCAACCGACCAATGGTGGCGATCCCGGGAAAGTCCAGCAATTTATACGACCTCGCTCCGCTTTGCAAAGGGTCGAGACGGGAAGCAGGAGGTTTCAATACCGGACGTGGACGGAAGTCGGAGGAGCCACAAAGGCACGAAGCGACAAAGAGGTCACGAAGGCCATCATGAAAAACGATGCCTACTGCTTTTTACTTCGTGTATCTTTTGTCCCTTTGTGCCTTCGTGGCTCCCTAATTCCCGATGATAACAACGACGATGTTACGCTTTTCCATCCCTCGCTTTTCCGCTCGTTGCCCCTAGAATATAGTTCGCAAACCCGGAGCTAACCATGGCGGACGATTCGTTCTCGTTGCACATTGATACCGACTGGAAAAAGCAGGCCCAGCAAGAGAAGAAGCGCCTCGCCGAGGAACAAGCCGCCCGCGCCGCCGCCAAGACCGCGCCCACCACTGCCCCCACCGGCCCCACGTCCACGGTCGCCGCCCCCACCGACAGCGCCCGCCGCGCCGGTTCCCCACGGGGTCAGCGCGACATGCCCCCGGCGTCGTTCGCGACCCTCGTGCAGACCGCCCTCACCCAGGCCCTCTTCTACCTCGGCGAACTCGGCCAGCAAGCCAGCGGCGAAGGGGTCAACCTCGACATGGCCAAACTCCAGATCGACACCCTCGGCGTGCTGGAAGTCAAAACCAAAGGCAACCTCACCACCGACGAAGTCCGCCTCCTTGATGCCGCCCTCTACGAAACCCGCATGCGCTTCGTCTCGGTCGCGTCACAATACCTGTAGGGAAGGTCGCTTGTGAAATTTGAAAGATGTACCCCAATTTTGATCTCCTACCGATCAAGCCAACTGGCCAGTAGCTGCGTAGGAGACAAGATCGTTTTCTCCTCAACCTTTTCGCCCGCAGCACCAGTTAACCAGCCACTCTTGAGCAGTCGCTTGATGCTCTGATTGATCTCGCTATCAGTATAAGTACCTACATTGAGACCACCGCAAGTGACCCAGCGCAGTTCCCTGCAACTAACCTGCATGAGTGGGAAAACGGGACAGGTCGAATGCCATTCACTTAAGCGATTTGCAGACCCCGGAAACCGCATCCTGACTCGACGATCACAGTTGAGCACGCCACTTTTGGCGCTTAAGTGAATGGCATTCGGGACAGGTCCAATTATGGCGGCGCGCGACATGCACGAGGTGGCGCTCCGGCGCGCACCGGCCTGCTTTGCATTCCGAAAAATCCTTCCTCGACTTTTCTGGCAAATTTTCAATTCGAGAACGGCAAGTGCGCGAAATAGCGCTCCGGCGCGCATTGAGATCGGTAGGAATAGGAAGTGTTGTGTAAGGTAGATGGCCTGAGCCGTCTGCGAGGTTCTTTGGCAATTGAATAGGGCCGGGGTGATTCAACGCGCGTGCGACGGACGTTGAGCGCGCTGAACGGACGGAAATAGGACCGGACCGCGTGACGGTCATATGAACTGTGGTCGGATCGTGTCGTTTTTCGTCGTTTATATGTCGTTTATATGTCGGTTCGCCGAGGGCTGATAAGACGTAAACATCCGCAGTCAATAATGTTAAGGAAAGCACGAGACTGAAACATTATTTATAGCTGTGGGGAGCGTCCTGATGGGGTCGACTAACAGCATGATTTCAGTTTCTCGATCATCGGTCGGAATCGCATCCATCTCGCGCACCGAACCTTCGGTCTGCCCAGCACGTAGGAGCTAGGCGGTGGGCGGGTGACGAATCGTTTAGAACGGCTTAAAGTTGTTCTTGCGTTCGGGCTTGCGGTTATTATGATCGACCGCAGTCAGGTCGTGGCGAACGGGCTCGCCGGGGTTTGGCTCATGCGAATGGGCAGTCGCTTTGGCTGGTGATGGATCACCGGGAAGCGAAACGTGATGGCAGGATGCCGTCGCGAGTGAAAATCGGGGAAAGGCACGGATGCCATGGCCTCTCGTTACTCGAGTGGGCGTCTCTCGCAACTCTGGCAGATCCCTCTTCTATTGCTGTCGCTGGGCCTGTTCGGCTATGCGGCGTACCTCTTCATCGACCCCAAGTCCGGTCCAACCGTAGACGAAAAACTCGCGATCGCGAAGAACTTCGTCAAGATCGGTCGGGCCGAGGCGGGCATCGAACAGCTCAACAAGCTGCTCGACGCTGGCAAACTCACTCGCGAACAGGAAGCCCAGGTCCACCTGAACCTCGCTGCGGCGCTCGACAACGCCCAACAGCAAAACGGCATGAGCGTGGCAGCGAACCACATGCGGATCATCGAACAGATCCGCATCGCGCTGGCGCAAGGCGCCAAGCCTGATGCCGAAGTGTATCGCAGGCTCGGCGAGAGCTTTGATGCGATCGACCGGCCGACCGATGCGCTCGACAGCTTCCGCAAGGCGATGGCGCTGGATGCGGATCGGTCGTTATCCCTTCAACGCAAGGTCATCGACCTGCAACTGGCCCGCAAGGACCTCGGCCCGGCAGAGGCGGGGCTGGACGAATACCTGAAAGACAAGCGGCTGACGGATGCCGAGCGCGCCTGGGCGATCGGGGAGAAGGCCCAGTTGTTGCTGGACCGCGAGAACTACGAGGAAGCCAAGTCGCTGTTGGCCGAGAGTCTGCGTCTGGACGCCAACCCACTGAACCAGGGGCAGGTGAACTATCGGCTGGGGTACTGTGCGTGGAAGCTCGGCCAGGAAGCCGAGGCCGAGCGGCTGATGCGCGTGGCCCGCGAGCAGTTCAAGCATCGCCATTCACTCGATGCCGACGCGGCGTACGTGCTCGGGAAGATCTACGAGAAACGCCAAGACCCCAAGACGGCTCAGTCGTTCTATCAGGATGTGATCGTCTCGCACCCCGACGCGAAGGTCGCCACACTGGCAAGGTTGGGTAGAGCGGTGACGCGGGTGCAGTTGGGTTCGGACGATGCCGGCATGAGCGACTTCCACGAGGTGGTCGCCGAGACGACGACGAAGGAATCGCGCAAGAAGTACGCTGCCGACGTCGTGAAGGGATTGCAGACGGTATCGAACGTGCTGACGTCTCGCAGCAAGTACGACCTGGCGCTGGAGGCGCTGTCGTACGAGAACGAACTCGTCCCCGACCCGGCAGCGAACTTCTACTCGCGGTTGGCGGTTGTGTACGAGCGTCGTGCCGAGCAACTGGAGAAGAACGCACTGGCCGGCAACGCCGCCGACCGGATCAAGAACGCCCAGCAGGTTCGCGAGAACCGCACGAAGGCGGGCGATTCGTTCGTCGCGCTGAGTCGGGCACTGACGCTGACGGACGACAAAGGATACGGCGACGCGCTATGGAAGGGCATCGAGCTGTACGACCGGGCAGCGAACATTCCGAGCGTGATGTCGGCGCTGGACCTGTTCGTCGCGGAACGGCCTGAAGACCCACTGGCCTCGGATGCGCTGCTGCGTCTGGGTCGTGCGTATCAGGCAGCGGGCCTGTTCGACAAAGCAATCGCAGCGTTCCAGCGGAACCAGTTCCGTTATCCGCAATCGCTCGCAGCGAGCAAGAGTGCCGTGCCACTGGCGCAGGCGTATATCGCTAAGGGGCCCGAGTCGTACAACAAAGCGGAAAGCGTTCTGCGAAGTGTGATCGAGAACAACCCACTGTTGACGCCCGAAGCTGAAGAGTTCAAGCAGGCGTTGTTCGAACTGGCGCAACTGTACTACCGCACGAATCGGTTTGAAGAATCGGTCTCGCGGTTGGAAGAGTTGACCGAGCGCTATCCGAACGACGGGCGACTGGGCCAACTGCTGTTCCTGATGGCCGACAGCTATCGCAAGAGCGCCTCGACGCTCGACGTGCGACTGGCGCTCAATGCCAAGGACAACGCCCCCGCCGCGGCCGTCGACACCGCAGAGGCCACCGCGGCCAAGCGCGATCGGTTGAACAAGGCCAAGGGGTTGTACGACCGCGTGGTCGATCTCTATCGCGCGGCGACCACACCGCTTGGCGACACCGACAAACTGTACTTGAAGCTGGCGCACTTCTATCGCGCCGACTGCCTCTACGACCTGGCGACGTACGAAGAAGCCATTCGCGCCTACGACGCAGCGGCGTTCCGTTATCAGGAAGATCCGTCTGCACTCGCAGCGTACGTGCAGATCGTCAACAGCTATTGCGCCCTCGGCAAGATTGACGAAGCGAAGACCGCCAACGAACGGGCCAAGTGGCTCTTGCGTCGCATGCCGCAGGAATCGTTCACCGACGGCAGCTTCGCGATGCCCAAGGCCTATTGGGAACAGTGGCTGAAATGGACCAGCGCAGCCGGCATGTGGTAGTCGCGCACAGCAGGAAAGCGAGCGATCGATATGCCAAATCCCGTTCTGGATGCACTCGAACAGCAGGTCGAATGCTATCGGCGGCTTGCCAAGCTGGCCGACCAGCAGCACGAGCATGTGCAGTTGAGTCGGATTGAAGAGTTGCTGAATGTGTTGGGCAAGCGGCAAGAGGTGCTCGACCAGGTGACGACACTGGAAAAGACCGTCGGCCCGGCCAAGCGACAGTGGCTGGCGTTTGTCGCAGGGTTGGATGTGGACTCGCGCAAGCAGGCCGAGGCGAACCTCAGCGAGACGCGCCGGTTGCTCGAAGAGATCACGTCGGCCGACCGTAGTGACGCGCTCGTCCTGCAACAGCGGAAGCTGAACATCGGCAAGCAACTGACCGCAGCCAGCTCGGCGAAGCAGGTCAACCGAAACATCGCCGCTGCGGCCTACGGGTCGCGCGGCCCCAGGATGGATCTGACCCGGTAAGGAAGGATGAAGGGTGAAGGTTGAATGATGAAAAGGAAGAGAACATGACTCCGGTATTTCTTCATCCTTCATCCTTCACCTTTCATCCTTACTCACAATGACGCTCGCAGACCACGATCTTGCCACCCCAACCCCGACCGCAGTAGACAATGCGCGCCGGATTGAAGAGCTGGGTCGCATCATCATGGCGTACAGCGACGTCACCGAACGTCTGCAGCAATCGCACGATCAACTGCTCGCGACCGTTGGTGCGCTGCAGCAGGAATTGGGCGAAAAGAGCCGCTTGCTCGAACGCAAACAGCGGCTCGCTGCCCTCGGTGAGATGGCAGCGGGATTGGCGCACGAGATTCGCAATCCACTGGGTGGGATTCAGCTTTACGCGTCGCTGCTCGCACGCGATGTTGAGGATCGGCCGGCGAGTTTGACGACCGTAAAGAAGATCACGGCCGGCGTGAAGCATTTAGAATCGCTGGTCGGTCAGGTGCTCCACTTCACGCGCGAAAATGAAGCCAGCCCGGTCGACATTGACCTGGCCGACATCATTCGCAACACGGTCGAACTGGCGACGCCGTCGATCGAGAAGAAGCGGGCCGTCGTGACCATCGTCGGCGACCCCGTGTTCCGCGTGAAGGCCGACCCGACGCTTATCGGGCAGGCGATGTTGAACCTGCTGTTGAACGCAGTTGACGCAGTGACTGAAGGTGGCAAGGTCGAAATCACCTACGGCCGACCGACCGGGGCATCGGACGCGCGGCAATGTCACATCGTGGTGAAGGACGACGGGCCGGGCATTGCGCCGGCGGTGTTGGATCGCATATTCAACCCGTTCTTCACGACGAAGGACACCGGGACGGGACTCGGGTTGTCCATCGTGCACCGAGTGGTAGAAGCACATGACGGCACGATCGTGGTGACGAACCACGACGGCGGTGGGGCGAAGTTCGAAGTTTGGTTTTGAGCGGGAGAAGACGCGTGGCACGCATACTGGTAGTTGACGATACGGAAATGATGCGAGACTCACTCGCTGCGATCCTGGTGCGCGACG
This sequence comes from Tepidisphaerales bacterium, assembly GCA_038223165.1. GTDB lineage: Bacteria > Planctomycetota > Phycisphaerae > Tepidisphaerales > Tepidisphaeraceae > DASYHQ01. Next base: position 6,896 of record JBBRHE010000074.1, on the reverse strand, counting down.
GGCACGAGGTGATCGCCGCCGGTGACCCCGCCGCGGGGCTGTCGCGCCTGTCGGCCGGTGGCGCGCGGTTCGACCTCGTCATCACCGACCTGAAGATGCCGAAGATGACCGGCATCGAATTCCTCGCCGAAGTAAAGAAACTGCGCGCGGATCTGCCCGTCGTGTTGATGACCGCGTTCGCATCCGTGCAGACGGCCGTCGAAGCGATGAAGCTCGGGGCGTATGACTACATCCAAAAGCCCTTCGACGGTGAAGAGATTCGCATGCTCGTAGACCGAACGCTCGAACACAATCGGTTGATACGTGAAAACCAGGCGCTGCGGACGATTACCGAATCGTTGGCCCCCAAGGCGTTGATCGGCACCAGCGACGTCATGCAGGCCGTGAAAAAGATGATCGACCAGGTCGCAGCGAGCAATGCGACCGTCCTCGTGCGCGGCGAAAGCGGCACCGGTAAGGAAGTCGTCGCCCGCGCGATCCATGCGGCATCGGCCCGCAAGGAGCGCCCGTTCCTCGCGGTGAACTGTGCGGCGTTGAGCGAAAACCTGCTCGAATCGGAACTGTTCGGCCATGAAAAGGGTGCCTTCACAGGCGCCGACCGCCTTCGCCGCGGTCGGTTTGAACTGGCGGATGGTGGCACGCTGCTGCTCGACGAGATCAGTGAGATTGCCCCGGCGTTGCAGGCCAAGCTGCTTCGCGTGCTGCAGGAAAGTACGTTTGAGCGCGTCGGCAGTTCGATGAGCATTAATGTCGACGTTCGCGTCATCGCAACGAGCAACCGCGATCTCGAATTAGAAGTCGAGGAAGGGCGGTTCCGGCAGGACTTGTTTTACCGGTTAAATGTGGTGCCCTTTGAACTGCCGCCCCTTCGCGATCGGCCAGATGATGTATCCGACTTGGCGCGGCATTTCCTATCGCTTGTTTCGAAGAAAGATCGTGTCCCGTTCCGCCATATCGAAGCGGATGCCGTGCGGTTGCTGCAGAAATATTCCTGGCCGGGCAACGTGCGCGAGCTGCAGAACATCATGGAACGGGCCAGCGTGCTCGAGACCGCCGTCGGGGTCATCCGTGGTGAGACGATTGAACCCTGGCTTAAGACCCGGCTGGCCCCAGTTGAATCCGGCGCCGCCAACCTCGCCGGCAAACCTTTGGCGGATATTGAGAAGGAAGTCATTCTCTCGACACTCCAGCAGTTCCGCGGTCATCGCGTGAAGACGGCCGGGGCGCTGGGTATCGGCGTGCGGACCCTGGGCATGAAGCTCAAAAAGTGGAAGGAAGACGGGGAGCTCGTCGAGGCGTAACGTGATGCGCAGGATCGGCGCGTAGCGAGCGAAAACTGCACTGATCGCGCAATGATGGCCTCGATTTCACGGCGAATCGGGCAATTCTGTCTGGCACAGACTTTGAACTAAGGGCTTGGAGATGTTTGTCGAACGACTGCTCAATCAAGGCAACGCACCTCTGCTGGAGCGCGTGGTGAACTTCACCTCGGCGCGCCAGCGGTTGATTGGTGAAAACATCGTCAACCTCAGCACGCCCGGCTATCGGCAGAAAGACATGTCGGTCGGAAAGTTCCAGTCGATGTTGAGGCAGAGGTATGAGTCGAAAGCCTCGTCACCACCGGGCACGGTCGGGTTCTCAGACATCGATGCCGAAATAGAACGTCCGAGGAAGGGCCTGCTCTTCCACGATGGCAATAATCGCTCGGTCGAAGAGCTGATGACCGAGAACGCCAAAAACGCCCTCATGCACAATCTGTCGATCGAGTTGCTTCGCAAGCAGTACTCGTCAATGGAAAACGCCTTGAAGGAACGGGTGGGCTAAAACCCGAGGTAATACATAGGCGTCCCACGTGACGGACGCCACCGCCGGCAGGATGCCCGCGGAAACTTGAGAGGAATGATTTATGTTCGACATGCTCGACATGGGTGCCAGTGGCCTGACCGCTCAGCGGACGCGCATGGACACCATCGCGGCGAACATCCTCAACGTGAACACGACCCGTAACGCCCAGGGTCAACCGATTCCCTATCGCAGGCGCTTTGCAGTCTTCGCGCCGGGACAGGGTGGCGACACCAAAAAGCCGGGTGTGCACGTGCAGGACATCAAGATCGACGACGCGCCCTTCGCCCGCCGTTTTCAGCCCGGTCATCCTGATGCGGACAAGGAAGGATACGTTCTGTTCCCGAACATCGACCTGGCCACCGAGCATGTCAATGCGCTCGAGGCCTCGCGTGCGTACGAAGCAAACATTACGATGATCGAGACCGCCAAGTCGATGTTCAACGCATCGCTGCGGCTGATCGCTTAACGGATAACGTCCCGATTCCATGATTAACGGCCCAGACCTCAACCTCGCAGCCAAAATCGCAAACCCGACCGCGTCCCCGCGGTCGTTGGGGGCGCCACCCGCTACTGAGGGTGGATCCAGCTTTTCCGAACTATTTCAGAACAGCATCAACGAGGTCACACGCCTGCAGAAGGACGCCGGCAAAGCGGTGGCAGACCTTGCGACGGGCAAGACGGAAAACGTGACGGGCGTCTTCAACGCGATGGAAAAATCGGAGATGGCGTTCAAGACGCTGCTGGCGATCCGCGCGAAGTTGATGGACGCCTACGAAGAGATCAAAGGCATCAGCGTGTAACGTAGGCACATGGACGTGCACGCGATTTGCTGGGATGCGATGAATCACCGAACCAGCTCGATCATTTTGTCGTATTGAAAACTACGGCAAAAGGATCACAATCTGGTTGATCTCGAGGATCTGGTGGAACCAGATCCATATTCCGTAAGCCAGGGACGGCTGTCATGGAAATCCTCAAAGCGCAACTCGCGCGCATTCAGCAACAACTCTCGGGGCTCTCGGCCAGTCAAAAGATGCTCGCCGGCGCGTTGGCGGTCATCATGGTGATGACGCTGCTCTACAGCGCGCGCTACGCCGGCACCGCCGAGATGGAACCGATTCTCGACCAGGCGTTCAGCCCGGAAGAAATTGTCCGCATCACTGGTGAGCTTGACGGTCGCGCTATTCCCAACAAAGTGGCCGGTGACAAGATTCTCATTCCCGCCGACCGCAAATGGCAGGTGATGGCGGTCCTCGGGTACGAGCAGATGTTGCCGAGCAACACGGCCGCTGGATTCGACAAGATCGTCCAGCAGATGAGCCCTTGGGACTCGGCCGCGCTCACCGAGGCAAAGCTGAATGAGTATCGCGCCGCGTCACTGACGCAGATCATCGGTCGTTTCCCCGGCGTGCGAAGCGCGGTCGTCGTCATCGATCCATCCAGCAAGCGTCGCATTGGTGAAACGTATCGGGCGTCGGCGATGGTTTACGTCACCATGAAACAGCAGGGCGCCAAACCGGGCAAGCAACTCGTCGAAGCGGCCGCTGCCTGCGTTGCCGGCTCGCAAGCGGGAATGTCGCGCGCGAACGTGACCGTCGTCGTTGACGGCATCAAGCAGCGTATCTCCGAACTGAACGAGATCGACGGCGGGATCGGTGGCAGTGAACTGCTCGACTCGATCGCAGCGAACGAACGCTACTTCACTGACAAGATCGCCAAGCAACTGGACTTTCTGCCCGATGCGAAGATCTCGGTTACCGTCGACCTTGAGAATCAGTCGATCCGCGAGCAGTTGCAGGAATACGACGTGAAGAAGACCTTCTCCAAGCCCAACACCGAAGAGACCCGCACGGAAGAAACGATCAACTCTGGCGCTGCGTCGACCGAACCCGGTGCGGTCCCCAACACGGGAATGACGCTGCCGGGCGCCGGTGGTGCGGGTGGTTCGACGGCCACGACGACGGAAGAGAAGACGAATTATCAGCAGTTCCCGTCATCGCGTACCGCCAACGTGATTACCCCTGCGGGCAAAGCCAAAGTGGTCGCTGCGAGCGTTCGTGTTCCGCAGAGTTATTTCATCAACATCTGGCTCTCTCGCAACCCCGGTGGCAAAGACCCGAGCGATCAGATCATCGCCACGATGGCCGATGCTGAGAAGCCCAAGATTCGCGCCGACGTGATGGCCTGCACCGGGTTGAAGGACGTGCAAGCCGTGACCGTTGACACCTACGCCGACGTCCTGCCGATAATGGCCGCCACGACGGCGGGGGGCACGAACGCATCGACCTCCAGTCTGCCACTGGGCCTGGGCAACTACGGTAAGGAGATCGCGATCGGCGTGCTGGCGCTGGTCAGCTTGTTCATGGTCTCGACGATGGTCAAGAAGGGCACGCCCGCCCCGGTCGCGCTCGGACCGATGGAGGACTACGAAACCCCCACATTGCGTTCGGGTGAAGCGATCGCTGGTGAGGCCAGCGGAGGCGAGCAGATGCTCGACGGTATGGAACTCGACGACGACTCTGTCCGTGCTCAGCAGATGATCGACCAGGTCAGCAACATGGTTAAGGAAAACCCCGAAGGCGCTGCGTCGCTCGTGAAGCGGTGGATGAACAGAACTTGAAGTAAGGATGAATGATGAAGGATGAAGGATGAAATAGGCCGAAAGCGGTAGTGTCCGTTTTCAACCTTCATCGTTCCGCCTTCATCCTTGCCCCATCATGGCCTCTAGCGATCTCAACGGTGTCCGAAAGTCTGCAATCCTGCTCTTGTCCCTTCCACAGGACGAGGCCGCGGAGATTCTTAAGCGCTTGCCGGCCGAGGCGGTTGAAGAGGTCAGCCGGGAGATCGCGTCTCTTGGTGAGATCGGGATGGGGACCCGCAAAGATGTTTTCAACGAGTTCTACACCAACGCGCTGGCCAACAGTTACTTGTCCGAAGGGGGTCTGGAATATGCCAAAGCACTGCTGCGCAAGTCGCTGTCTACGGAAGATGCCGAAAAGGCTATCAAGCAGGTCACGCAGCAGGTGGCCACAACGCCGTTCAGTTTCCTGCAGAAGGCTGAGAGCGAAAACTTACTGACCTTTATCCAGGATGAGCACCCACAGACGATCGCGCTGATTTTGGCCCATTTGCCGGCGCAGAAGGCGAGCGAAATCCTCGTCGGCTTGCCGAGTCAGAAGCAGGTCGAGGTCGTGAAGCGTATTGCCAACATGGAGCAGACAAACCCCGAGGTGATCAAAGAAGTCGAGCGAGGTTTAGAGCACCGACTGTCGGACATCGTAAGCCAGACCTTTGAAAAGGCCGGCGGCGTCGACACCGTCGCAGAAATCCTCAACCTTGCCGACCGGTCCACCGAAAAGGGCATCATGGAAGGCCTCGAGGCCGAAGACCCCGACCTCGTCGAGCAGATCCGCAGGCTGATGTTCGTGTTCGAAGACATCCTGCTCGTCAACGACAAAGGCATTCAGTCGGTCCTCAAGGAAGTCGACAACGAAGCTTTGTCTCTCGCGCTTAAGACGGCCAGCCAGGAACTCAAGGACAAGATCTTTAAGAATATGTCCGAGCGTGCCGCGCAGCTCATCCAGGAAGATATGCAGTTTATGGGTCCGGTGCGCGTCAGCGACGTGGAGTCGGCCCAGCAGAAGATCGTGGACATCGTCCGCCGCTTGGAAGACGCCGGCGAGATCATCATCTCAGGTCGTGGTGGCGAGTCGTCGATGGTCGTGTAGTGAAAGTGCGTGACCCATGCCGCTGATCAAATCGAACCACGCGCCGGTCACGCTGTCACCTTTCTCGATGAAGGATGTGGAGAACCACGCCAAGGGCGTGTTGCTGCGTTCGCAGCAGCAAGCCGAGGCGTTGCTGGTCGCAGCGCAGGAAGAGGCCGCGCTGTTGAAAGAGCAGGCGACGGCTGAAGGGTTTGCAGACGGGCAAGAGCGCGGCTTGCAGGCCGGTATGACTGCCGGTCGCGAAACGGGAAAGACCGCAGCATTGGAGGAGCATCGGGCCTCACTGACGGCGGCGTTAAATGCGTTGAACAACGCAATGACCGAACTGAACGAATCGCGACGTGCGCTTGAGACCCGCGGGCTGGCTGACGTCATTGAACTATCCATCGCAATCGCCCGGCGTGTCACAAAGCGACAATGTCTGATCGACCCGGACGTGCTGATCGACAACCTGAATGACGCGATGAAGCTCGTCGTCCACGCGTCCGATCTGCGCGTCGCGATCCACCCGACCCAACGTGCAACGCTCGATGATGCGATGCCGGTGTTGCGCGTCTCATGGCCCGCGCTAGAACATGCTGCGATTGTCGACGATGCAACCCTCGCGCCCGGCGGAGTACGTGTCTTCACCCGTCAGGGACGCGTGGACGCCGACATTGATGGCCAACTGGACCGCGTGGTGGGCGAACTGTTGCCCGTTCCCACTCAGACCCTTTCCTTGGCTATTTCGTCGGCGACAACGACATGAGCATGCTTGCTGCGCAACTTGACGCCGTCGACAACGCGATGCCGTTTCGCGTGGTGGGGCGCGTGCAGGCCATTTCGGGTTTAACGATCGAAGCATCTGACCTGGCATTGCCGCTTGGTAGTTTATGCCGCATCGACAGTCTGGGCGGAAAGTCGAGCGTCGCGGAAGTCATTGGATTTCAGTCGGACCGAACGCTCTTGCTCCCTTTGAGCACGATGGCCAACGTCGCGCGTGGCGATGCGATCGAGAACATCTCTGCCGCGCCGCGCGTGTGGTGTTGTGAGGAGTTGCTCGGTCGCGTCATCAACGGGCTGGGTGAGCCGATCGACGATAAAGGGCCGCTTCCACTGTCGGAATCACGCCGAATCGATCAACCCTCGGTTCGCCCCATGGATCGCGACAACATCCGCACGGCCATCAGCACGAGCGTCCGGGCGATTGACGGCATGCTGACTTGCGGACTCGGTCAGCGCATGGGCATATTCAGCGGCCCCGGTGTCGGGAAATCGATGCTAATGAGCCAGATCGCCAAGCACACGTCTGCGGACGTGTCCGTCGTTGCGCTCATCGGTGAA
>JBBRHE010000073.1:0-15833 GCA_038223165.1 Tepidisphaerales bacterium | reverse complement strand
TCGCGCGTGATGCAGTTCGTTGTCATCGATGGACATGAAAATCACGCCATCCTCGCTCAAAAACTCCCGCAGCAGCGCCAGTCGCGGGTACATCATGCAGAGCCATTTGTCGTGGCGGGTTAAATCTTCGGCCTCTTTGCCGACGACCTGGCCGAGCCACTTTTTGATCTGCGGCGAGTTGACGTTGTCGTTATAGACCCAGCTTTCGTTACCGGTGTTGTAGGGCGGGTCGATGTAGATGCACTTGACCTTGCCGGCGTAGTAGGGGAGCAGGGCCTTGAGGGCTTCGAGGTTGTCGCCTTGCACGAGCAGGTTGCCGGAGTCGGGGTCGCCGGCGCTTTTGGACTTGTCGCAGTGGAGCAGGCGATAGGGCACGTGGCGGTGGTGGTTGACGACCGCTTCCTTGCCGATCCAGTTCAGGGTGGGCATCTCGGTTCGATTCCTTTACGCGGCCACGCGGGATAGTTGCTGTTCGGTGGATGTCATGCGTGCCCCGACAAGAGAGCCGGACGATATCCGCGCGGCGGGGATCCGTAAAGGTTTCGCGTGGCGGGCGATTAAGCTGGGGTGGAAACGGCCCGGCGGGGTGGGGGATTCGGAAAGCGCGGTGGGGAATCGGTCTTTCAAAAAGGGGAATTTGTTCTTCGAAAAGGGGAATTCATTCTACAAAAAGGGGATTTTGTTCTTCGAAAAGGGGAATTCGTTCTACAAAAAGGGGAATTCGTTCTTCGAAAAGGGAATTTGTTCTTCGAAAAGGGGATTTTGTTCTTCAAAATCAGGATTTCGCGTCAAAAAAAGGGGGGCATCACGAATGCCATTCACTTAAGCCCCAAAAATGGCGTGCTCAACTGTGATCATCGAGTCAGGATGCGGTTTACGGGTCTGAAAATTGCTTAAGTGAATGGCATTCGGGGCATCACTCATTAATGATTAATTATTGATGTCCGTGTTTGTCCGCATTAACCAACCCGTGGTGTGGGACGGCACTAAAATCAGGTGGATTCTGCCTGTAGGTCGTCCGCCAAGCCGTATTTCAGGATCGCGTTCTGCATCATCTTCGTGTCGGTTCGGCATCGCCTACGCGTCGGTCGCTCCGGCTGCTGCGGTCGTTCCCGAGCCCGCTAGCTTCGGTCTAATCGCTGCAGCCGGCTTGCTCGGCATGCGTCGGCGCCGGGCTTAAGGAACGTCCGTGTAGGATAGGTGCATCAAAGCCAATCGGCGAAGGGTGCGTCAATCGACGCGCCCTTCGCTCTTTCATTTCGACGACGTGACTAGCAACACTCCGCTTTCGATCAGCGCCAGCAAAATCTCAGCCCCAGAGAAGAAAAGTGTCATGGCGATAGGGAAGAGGCATTGATCGTCGACGGGGCTAAGACGGAGCGGTGACCTTCTGTTGTGTCTGAATTGTAAATGGCGTTGTGCGCACGATGACGCTGAAACCAGCGCCGATGTGTCTGGCGTTTGAAACGAAATTTTCTGAACTTCTGGATGACGAATGGAGATCGGCCATTGAAAATGCGTCCCATGGCGCTCTGGCGCGCACCAGCCTCGGTAAGGGTAGGACGTGTTGTCGATGTGGATGGCGTGAGGCATCCGCGAGGTTCTTTGACAAGTGAATAGGAGGCTGGCGAATCGCGAGCAAGCTTGCACGCTGAATGGGGAGGGTCGGGTGTTGTCGGTTATATGTCGGTTATAGGTCGTTTTGTGGTCGGTTGTGTGTCGGTTCGCCGAGGGTTGGTAGGACGTAAGGGTTGGCAGTTAAAGACGTTGAGGAGATGGGGCTCTCTAAAACGTTTATTGGCTCGGAGGGCACCCTGCGTTGAGTGTGTAGGGTGTGCTTCGGCACACCGTTGGTTGCCCATCGAGTTGAGGTGTGCTGAAGCGCACTCTGCGTATAGCGTCGTGACGTCAGTCGTTCAACACTTGCAGCCGGTTGTTCCCTGCATCCAGGATCAGCAGTCGGCCGGCGTGGTCAAACACCGAGGCCCAGGGGTACGCCAGTTGACCTGGTTGGCGGCCGGGTTGGCCCCAGGTGCGCAGCCCTTTGCCTGTGGTCTTATCGATCCATTGGACGCGGTTGTTGCCGAACTCGGTGACGAGCAGTTGGCCGTCCTTGTTCAGGTCTAAACCGTAGGGGAAGCGGAACTGACCGAGGTCGTCACCGACGCTGCCCATGCTGCGGATGAACTGACCAGCGGTCGTGAAGACGACGATGCGATGGTTGCACGAGTCGGTGACGTAGAGTGTGTTGCCATCGATGACCATCGATTGCGGGCGGCTGAACTGACCGTCGGCCTGGCCGAACGAGCCGAACTTGAAGAGGAAGTTGCCATCCTTGTCGAAAACCTGGATGCGGTCGTTGTCGCCATACTCGCTGACGAAGACGCGACCGGTGTCGTCGAACGCGACGTCGGTCGGCCAGATGAACTGGCCGGGCTGGGTGCCCACGGTGCCCCAGCGGCGCAGTTCCTTGCCTTGGGGTGAAAAGACGATGACGCGATGGTAGTGCGTGTCGGGGACGTAGACGTTGAAGTCGGGCCCGACCGACAGGCCGACGGGCTTGCCGATCTTCTGGTCGGGCATCATCCAGTCGTTGAGGAACTGCCCGCGGTTGTCGAGATGCTGCACACGTGCCCGGCGGTCGACCACGAAGATCGTGTCGTCGGTTGTGGAGTACGCAATGGCACGAGGGTAGACGACTTGCGAGGGACCGACGCCGGTGTCGAGGTAGATGTCATCGGGCGCGGGTGAGCGCGAGCAGGAGGTGAGGAGAAGCCAGCAGCCCAAAGTCACGAGCCAGAATGAAATGCGACGAAGTAGATGCCTTGGTTCTGGCTTTTGACTTCTGGGGCGTGTCTGCCTGAGTCTTCCTCGCCCCAGCCAGACGAGCGCTGCGACGATGACGCCGAAGACGACGGCGAGCGACGTCAGCAACAGGCTTGCTTCGATCATCGGATCGAAGCGCAGTGTGTGGACCCATGTCATCAGGCTCGGCACAAGCATGGGTGGGCGAAGTGGGGACAGGAGTGTGGTCGCGGGCACCTCGCCCATCGACAGCACACCGACGAGGACGGCGCTAGCGAGCAAGGTCGGCCAGGCGATCGGCCAGATGATGGAGACGGTCGTCTGCCAGCGGGATGCGCCGTCCACAGCGGCCATGTCGCGCAACGGCGCGTAGGCGCGCGAGCGCGTCTCGCGCGCTGCCAGCAGCGCGAGCCATGCGAACCGAGCGAGGAAAGCCATGACCATCACCGGCCAACCATCGTACACCCACGACAGCCACGGACGGTTGTACAAGCGGATGAGCGCGATCGCGATGAACTGTCCACCGACAAGGAACGACGCAACTGCAATGAGGATCGCGAGTCGGCTGCGGCCCGCGCACGCAAGGAACGCGACTGCGGCTGCGACGATTGTGGCGCCACCCGCGATGGACATCGTGCCACGGACCTGCGGTCCATATTCGGCCCAGATGAACGACAACGATCGAGGCCCGGACAGTGACAACACGAGGGACGCCACGGGGATGACGACTACGATGCACAGAACCAGTGACGCCACTGCTGTCCAACGCCATGACGCACGCAGCGCCACGGGCAACGGGCCGACGTCCACCTCGTCCTCGCTGGCGAAGCGCGTCAGTGCCCAGAACGACGCGCCACTCAGAATCGCCACGAGCGCGACCATCGGCGCACCGGTCGCGATGGCGCGAGCAGCGCGGGCGGCCTGGTCCATGGCACTGAAGCCTGCGGAGGTCAGTCCATCGGGTGATGAGACCAGCGTGCCCAGTGTCGCCATGGCGCCACCGGTGTCGAACACGGTTCGAACTTCTGTCGCGATGACGCTGATGCCGGTGGGTTCGTACACCGCGAATTCCTGCATCGCCAGGATGAGGACCGCCGCGAAGCTGACAGCGATCGCGGGCAGCAACTGGCGAAACGTGACGCGCCAAAGCGCGCCGTCGAGCAGCGCATGTTGCTGGACATTTGCGTCCATCCGCCGAAGCGTCAGACCGATGATGCCGGCCGGCAAGGGCCACAACCAAGTCGCCAGGGACCAGATGCATCGAGAGATGTCTGGCAGTGACGCGGGGGAAAACTTCCACCCGACAAGCCACGCAAACTGTGACCAACCGTACGCGTACACGATCGAGGGGATGAGCAATGACACCGGCAACACCAGCCATAGCGCCGTCGCTGTTCCGGATCGACCGCGTCCCAAAACGATTGCCACCGGTAGTCCGAGCAGGACAGCGACAACGGATGCAACGGTGTTAAACGCAACGGTGCGTAAAACGAGCGTCCAGCGAAAGCGATCGCCGAACAGTTCGAGAAGGGACGAGGGATTGACCGCGATCTGCCAGAAGACCCAGCCCAAGGGTAGTGCGCAGCAGAGCGTGACAACGACCGTGATGAAGAGCGATGGGAGGCGGGATGACAAACGCGATGAACCGCGGCAAGCGCGTTGAGGTCGTGGCTCGTCCATCCGGGGGATCCTCGCTCGGCTTACTCGCGCCCTTCGAGGATCGCCGTCGCACGCTGCACGGCCTTGGGCATGACGCGCGCGACCTCGTGGAAGTCGACGGCCATCGTCTTCACACTGGCCGGGTCGCGAACAGAGTACGCCGCGAATTTGGCAGCGATCAGCTTTTGCTCAACCTCGGGTGAAAGGAGGTAGTCGACAAGCTTCTTGCCCGCGGTGGAACGGGGCGCGCCGTTCACGAGTGCAACGGTGCAGGGCAACGTCAACGTGCCGAACGCAGCGGTATCACCGGAGGCGGGTTGCTGGTCGGGAAGGATCGCCACGGCGTTGCCACCTGCGGCGTTGGCGGCTTCGACGTCGTCGTTGTCCGTCAGACCCGAGAGCAGATTCCCCTGTGCGACCTCGCGCGCGACGATCGAGTTCCCGCCGAGCAGTTTGACCCCGTTGGCACGCAGCGCGCGAAACAGCAGGTCTGCCTTCTCGTCGCCAAGCTTCACGTAGAGCGCCGCGACGTGCGAGCCCGTGGTGCCGGCAGTCGGACGGGCAAGGGCAATCTGCCCTTTTAGCGAGGGATCGAGCAGGTCTGCCAACGTCTTGGGCGGATCGGCGTTCGTGCCCGATGCGACGATCACACGAGCCCGCAGCGCGTTTCCCGCCCATTGGTGGGCCGGGTCTTTGAACTGTTGTGGAACATCGGCTGTTGCCGGTGAGTCGTACGATTGCAGCACACCTTCGTCCGCCAGCCGCATGGTCAGGAAGATCTCGTTTCCCCAGAAGACGTCGGCCTGCGGGTTGGCTTTCTCCGCGATCAGTCGTTCGACGAGACCAACCGACTTCGTCGCTTCGGTGTCGGTGCGGATATCGACGCGAATTCCGGTTCGCTTTTCAAACTCTTTCAAGATCGGTGTCGCAACCGGTTCGTCGACGCTCGTGTAAATGACGACGGACGTCTCAGGCTTCGCATCTTCGCGCGAACAGCCCGTCACCAAGGTAAGAACGAGTAGAATTAACCACGAAGACACGAAGGCACGAAGCATTATTCGAGTCTCCCGAACGTTCTTGGCGATCGTCGCGCCTTGGCGGTTGGTTGGTGTGAATGGATATAGAGTCACTTCGCTGATTCCTGTTGCAGCGAGTTGAAGTATTTCTTCTGGGCTTCTCGCGCCTGGCCGGTGATGCGTTCTTGTTCGACCTCGTCACTTTGCAACTGCTCGGCCGACGCGGCCACATCGGCGAGTTCCGCTTTGGATTCGCCTTTGAACGAGCCGGCTTTCACCCAGCGACTAGCTAGGATTTTTCCTTTGTCGTTTTCCTGACTCTGGCTGATCTCCTGCTTCACGCTGAACGGCGCTGCCTGCTTGGCGGATCGGTCCCCTTGCCCGATGCCACCACCGGCCATCATCCCGTTTTTGTTGCCCGGCTGGCCACCTTGGTCCTGACCCTTGTCGGCCTGACCTTGACCGGCCCCCTCCTCGCCTTGACCGTCCTTGCCCTGCTGCTGTCCACCTTGGCCCGGTTGTTGACCGTTCAAGGCATCCTGAGCTTGTTGAGCCCCTTGCTGCGCTGCGTTCTGGGCGGCGGCCATTTGCTGCATGTCTTGCTGCATGGCCTGCATCTGCTGCATCTGTTGCTGCATTTGCTGTTGACCCTGCGCCATCTGTTGCTGTTGCGGCTGACCCTGTTGCCCTTGTTGTGGCTGACCGTTCGGGTTCTGCTGCTTCTGACCGGCGGCTTGTTGTTGCATGGCTTGCGCCATCTGCTGGGCGGCTTGCGCCATCGCTTGGGCGCCCTGCTGGGTGTTGGCCTGCGCCTGCATCTGCTGCATCATTTGCTGCATCTGCTGTTGTTGCTGTGGGGTCGGGCCCTGGCCGTTGTTCATCTGCTGCATGAGCTGTTGCTGCATCTGCTGCAATTGCTGCTGCGCCTGTTTATCTCCCGCGGCGGCTTGCTGCATCTTTTGAACCATCTGCTGGGCTTGCTGCTGATTGGCCCCCAACTGCTGGGCCTGTTGCTGCAATTGCTGCTGGACCTTCGGATCGTTGGCCATCTTTTGCAGTTGCTGGGCCATGTTCTTCATCTGATCGGCGGCTTTATCCTGATCCTTCTTTTCCATTTTATCGAAGTTTTCGACCGCTTTGCTCAGCTCGTCGATCGCGGCGGTGAAGTCACCTTTGGCCATCGCTCGGTGCGCGTCGGCGACGGGGCCTTTCTCATCCTGCGGTGGTGAACTGATCGCCTTGAGCATCTTGTCGTTGTTCTGTGCCTCGGCGAACTTCTGGTTCTCCTTGATCTTCTGCTTGATCGCGTCCTGCATTTCCTGCTGAGCCTTTAGCGCCGTGCGCTTGGCGGCGATGGGGTCCTTGTCTGCCATCGACAGGGCGCGTTCGAGCTCCTTTTTTGCCAGCGCGATCTTCTCGTCGTCCGCAACGGCCTTGGGCGCCTGTTCGACCGTTGCCAGCGCGCTTTTGACGACATCTTTTGCTTGTTTAACACTTTGCTGATGCGTCTCGTTCTTCTTAGTCACCTGCGCGGGTGCTGCAAACAGGTTCTGCGGACCGAGAAACGCATGCGTCAACCAAACGGCGACGAACGCGCAGAGCGTCGCGTAAGCGATGCGGGGAAACTGCAGTTTGAATTTGCCGTGAAGGTCGACACCCGCTGCTGACGCTTCCGCATCGCGCACGGCTGCCACGGCGAAGGGGTCGTTTAACCCGCGCGCGTACAAAGCAGTGCTGAACTTTTCCTTCAGGCCCAACCGTTCGTCGATCGCGACGGCAGCCGATCGCTTGTCCGGGCGCCGCGTGAGGGAATAGACCAGCGCGCCAACCACCGCGACGCCGAGGCCAATCCAAGCCAGCAGATCCCATCGCGGCAGACGGACGGCGAAGAATCGGTCGACCAGAATGTTGATCCAAACGACGGCCGCGAACCCCAACAGTGCCCACGCCAGCGCAACAGTGAACTGCGCAAACGTCAGCTTGTTCTGGACGGCGGTAACGTGATGGTCGATTTGGCTCATGAAGGTCCTCCCTAACAGCAGTTGATCTATTGTATGTCAGCCAACCGCGAAAATGCCATGAGATTAGACGCCACCGGCGACACAAAGTTGCGGGTTCAGCGTCATGGCCACTGCCCTATCCTCTGTTACAATGGTCCGCCCATGCCAACCCGTCTGATCGAGATCGTCGAAAATCTGCAGGGCCGCCGCGTCGTCCTCGTCGGTGATTTCATGCTCGACCGATACGTCTTCGGCAGCACGGAACGCATCAGCCCCGAAGCGCCGATTCCCATCCTCAAGTTCACCCGTGAGGAATCACGGCTCGGTGGCGCTGGATTTGTGTTGGCGGGGCTGGCAACGCTTGGCACCAAAGTCCGCGTGATCGGGGTGGTGGGGAGCGATTCTACAGGTGACGACCTGCGCCGCCGGGCGGTAGAGATCGAGGCTGACGTCAACGGCCTGCTGAGTGTGCCCGGTCGTCCGACTGTGGCAAAAACCCGATTCCTGGGTTCGTCGGACGATCGCACCCCCCACCAGATGATCCGGTTGGACGTCGAGGACACGGGCCCGATCACCGACGACATCGCCGACCAGATCGTGAGCGCCACGATCGCTGCGCTCGACGGAGCCGATCTGCTCTGTCTGGAAGACTACAACAAAGGCGTCTTGACGCCTGATGTCTGCCAGCGGTTGATCGCCGCCGCTAGCGCGCGGAGCGTACCGGTCTTTGTCGACCCGGCGAGGTTGGCTGACTTCAGCAAGTATCGCGGCGCGACGCTGCTGAAGCCCAATCGCCCGGAGACAGAGCGCGCTACGGGCCAGTCGACACGCACGCCCGGTGGACTGAAGGCCGCAGCGGAGATGCTCCTGCAGCAGCTTGAACTCGACGTTGTCGTCATGACGCTGAACGAGAAGGGATGCTATCTGGCGACGCGAGACGGTGAGCGGACGATGCTCGAGTCGCGACCACGCCAGGTGGCCGATGGCACCGGCGCTGGCGATATGGTGTTGG
The DNA here is from genome assembly GCA_038223165.1 of Tepidisphaerales bacterium. Taxonomy (GTDB): domain Bacteria; phylum Planctomycetota; class Phycisphaerae; order Tepidisphaerales; family Tepidisphaeraceae; genus DASYHQ01. The sequence goes on along the minus strand of JBBRHE010000073.1, from coordinate 7,341 downwards.
TGGCGCTTTCACTGGCGCGCGCCGCCGGGGCTAGCTGGCACGACGCAGCGACGTTGTCCAACGTTATCGGTGGGCTGGAAGTTGAAAAGTTGGGCTGTGTGCCGATCACACAGCAGGAGATCATTGCCGACCTGCTCGCAGATCATCATGAACACGCGGGCAAAGAACGCACGCTTGCCGAGTTACTGCCAGAACTGTCCCGCCATCGGGCTGCGGGTCGCCGGATCGTTTTCACGAATGGGTGCTTCGATCTGATCCATCTCGGTCACGTGAAGTATTTCCAGTACGCCAAAGCGCAGGGTGATCTGCTTGTTGTCGGTGTGAACACCGACATGAGCATTCGCCGGTTGAAGGGGACAAAGCGGCCAATCATCAACGAGGCGGACCGCGTCAGCGTTTTGGAAGAACTGGAAAGCATCGACTACCTGGTTCGATTTGAAGAAGACACGCCTCTGGAATTGATCCAATCGATTCGTCCGGACGTCCTCGTGAAGGGCGCCGACTATAAGAAAGAGCAAGTCGTTGGCTGGGACTTGGTCGAAGCTTACGGTGGTTGCGTATCGCTTGCACCATTGATCGACGGAAAGAGTACGTCGGCGGTCATTCAGCGCATCCTCGAGGCGTACTCCTGATTCGCAATCGCGTTCGCTTGAAGCGTAAGCTCGGCTGCGGTCAGATAGGGGTATGAGCCAAACCACACGCACCGGCAATTTTAGAATCGGATTTCGTCGCGGCTGGGGCGACTGGCAGAAGAACCTCGCGACCGCAGCCAGTTGGGCCAAGGAAACTGGTTTTGGCACCATCGATCTGAGCGCCTGGAACGCTGCCGATGCCGCTGCGCTTACGTCGGCGGGTCTGAGTCTTATCTCCGTCGACCTCATCGAGTTCCACAAGCTGTGCGCCGTTGACGAAGGCATTCGCAGGGAAGCCATCGCCAAAAACGTTGCCTACGTCAAAGAGGCCGCTGCAGGAGGTGCGGAAGTATTTTTTACCATCATGCCCGGCGAGCACGTGCGCAAACGACACGAGAACTACAGGGTCGCGGTCGAATCGTTCGCGCCGATCGCCGAGGCAGCGGCCGGCGTTGGTGTGAAGATCGCGATCGAAGGATACCCCGGGGGTCCACCGCATTACGCGTTGCTTTGCACCACGCCCGAAACCTGCCGCAGCTTCATCAAAGATTTAGCGAGCCCCGCCATCGGTTTGAACTACGATCCTTCCCACCTGATTCGCCTGGGTGTCGACCCCATTCGCTTCCTGAAGGAATTTCTGCCGCACGTCGTGCATGTTCACGGCAAAGACACGGAGATTATGCCCGAGGCGATTTATGAGTATGGCCTGTACCAGGACGCCGTCTTCGCCAAGGGCCGCGGCTTCGGGCAGAACGTCTGGCGATACACGATCCCGGGTCATGGGATGATGCGCTGGACGGAAGCCTTCAGCATCCTTTCAAAAGGCGGCTACCAAGGCGCGGTCTGCATCGAACTCGAAGATGAAAATTTCAATGGGACCGAGGCGGGTGAGAAAGCGGGCTTGGTCCATGGCTTAAACTTCCTTCGCAGCGCGTAGAGCACAATTGGTTGTCTTGTAGCGTCCGAGTGACCCCAATGTCATCCCGAAATACGGGAGCGTTAGCGACGCGCGGGATCGCTACGGCATGTGGGAGCCTAATCTCGAGATCCCTCAGGTCCTTACCGCTCCCTTCGGGATGACATGCGGCAACTGCGCTCAACGCGCGGCCTACGTTCAGTTGAAACACCGGGGAAGCGATGAAGCTTCATTCCGATTTGCGTCGGCGCGGGATGGCTTGCGCTCGGCTGACTGAGCTTTTTCCGAATTTCGCGTTGATCTGATCGACGACACCATCAATGCGCCGCTCCTTTTCGTTTTGCGGATCAACGAAGAGCGACAGCGGTTCTACGGCGCTGGAGAGTTGGCTGGCCGTCACACCGATGAGTCGCACGGGACGGAATTGGCTTTTCGCCCACACATCAAACAAAGACCGCGCCGCTGCCCAGAGCGATGCGGTCGTGTCGGTGGGGTCTTCTATCGTTGTGCGGCGCGTGATCGTCTCGAAATCGCCATAACGAATCTTTACCGTTACGCTCCGCGCGCGAAGGGTATGGCGGCGCAGTCGCGCGCTGACCTGTTCGACTTGACCGAGGATCACACCGCGCACGGCTTCAGGATCGTTGAGGTCATGGCCGAACGTCTGCTCCTGACCGATCGACTTGGCATCACGGTCGCTGGTGACGACACGGTCATCAATACCATAAGCCAGTCGGCGATAGTGCTCGGCCGACTCTTCACCGAGCTTGGCGTTCAGCAACGATTCGGATGCATGCCGCAGATCGGCCACGGTGCGAATACCGAGACCCGCGAGTCGGCTGGCCGTCTTCGGGCCAATGCCCCAGATCCTTTCCACCGGCAATGGTGGCAGCATGCGGTCGACATCTTCCGACCGAATGACGGTAAGCCCATCAGGCTTATTGAGGTCTGTCGCCAGCTTGGCGAGGAACTTGTTCGGCGCGACCCCGACCGAGGCGGTCAACCCAGTCTCTGCCAACACACGGTCTTTGATCAGCTGTGCGATTCGCTCTGGCGACCCGAAGAGTCCCTCGGTCCCGGTGACGTCGAGAAAGGCTTCGTCGATGCTGATCGACTGCACGAGTGGTGTGAACGCTTCGAAGATCGTGAAGACCTGCTTTGAGATCTGGGAGTATCGTTCAAAGTTTGCGCGCACGACGATCGCCTGTGGACATAATCGTCGCGCAACCGTCATCGGTTGAGCGCTGTGGCAACCAAACGTCCGCGCCTCGTACGACGCCGCCGCCACGACCCCGCGCGGCCCGGTCCCACCGACCAGTACGGGCTTGCCGCGAAGGTCTGGATTATCGAGCTGCTCGACCGACGCGTAAAACGCGTCCATGTCGACATGGAGAATGCGCAAGGGACCGAGCACGGGTGGATTATATCCACCTTCGCACGTGGCTGCGGTTGGATCTAGGATATCGCGGTACGGCGCTTGCGCTACCGCGTGTTACTGCCCATAGGCACAAGCACGTTTCGGCGACCCTTGCTGATGTTCAGTGGCACGGTCTTGAACGGCTCTTCCGGGCACATCGCGGCGAACTCGTCGTAGAACTTGTTGATGAACGTGCGTGTCGCCCACGCGGTGCCGTCGGCCAGCCCGCAGATGGTGGTGCCGGGCATGATGCCCATGGTTTTTTCGAGTTCCATCAGCATGTCGAGGTCGCGCGCCTTGCCACCGCCGTCAACGATGCGGTCGAGGATCTTGCGCATCCATGCGCTGCCTTCGCGGCAAGGGGTGCATTGGCCGCAGGATTCGAAACTGTAGAAGCGGACGCAGTTGCGGAGCGCGCGCACCATGTCGGTGTGCTCGTTCATGATGATCATGCCCGCGGTGCCGAGACCAAGGCAACCACCGCGGAAGCGGACGTCGTCGAAGTCGAGTTTGATGTCGAGCTGGTTGGTTCCCAGCACGCCCATGCTGATGCCACCGCAGATGCTGGCCTTGAACTTGCCACCCTTCATGCCACCGGCCATGTCGATCGCTTGTTGAAGCGTGATGCCCAGTTCATTCTCGTAGACGCCTGGGTTATTCACATGTCCACTGATGCCGAAGAGTTTTGGACCAGGGGACGACTTCGTGCCCATCGACTTGAACCACTCGGGACCACGGTCGATGACGTGCGGGACCATGGCGAGTGTCTCAACATTGTTGATGACCGTCGGTTTGGCGAACGCGCCGGCGATCGCGGGGAACGGTGGCTTGTTGCGCGGCCAACCGCGCTTGCCTTCGAGTGCTTCAAGCAATCCCGTCTCTTCACCGCAGATGTACGCGCCAGCACCTTTGTGGATGTAGCACTCGACCTTGGGCCCACTGCCGTAGATACCGCTTTGCCCGAAGATGCCCTTGGCGTAAGCTTCCTGCACCGCGCGTTCCATCACTTTGATCTGCCGATGATATTCACCACGAATGAAGATGTACGCGACGTCGCATTGCGTGGCGATCGCGCATATCGCGATGCCCTCAAGCAGCATGTGCGGGTCGTGGTCCATCAGGTAGCGATCTTTGAACGTCCCCGGCTCGCTTTCGTCGGCGTTGACGGTCAGGTAGTGCGGGCCTTTCTTTTCCTTCGGGATGAACGACCACTTCGCGCCCGCGCCGAACCCCGCCCCACCGCGACCACGCAGGCCGGAATCCGTGACGACCTTGATGATGTCCGCAGGTGTCATCGCAAGTGACTTCTTCAGCGCGTCATATCCCCCGGTGGCAACGTACTCGTCGTACCAGACGACGTGACGCTTGGTGGGGTCTAATGGAATGCGTTTCGTGAGGACGGGTTCGGTGAAAGCCATATTGAGTAAGGATGAAGGGTGACGGATGAAGGATGAAATGCAACGGACATCTCAGGCTTCAGGCTTCAGCTTCAGACTTCCTTTCGATTACTTCATCAATCGTCGTTCGCCGCAGCGTGACGTTCGGTTGTTGGGGCAGTGGTTGTTCGTGGATCGTCTGCTTCTGATAGATCGTCTTCGACTCTGCGGTCACATCGTGTTTCGCGGCGCCGGTGATGTAACCAACCTGTCGGCCGAGCCAGCCGAGCAAGCCTTTGCCTGGAAGTTGATTGTCTGCATTGTTCAATCGACTGCTCCCGCTGCGCCATTAACGAGCGTGTTTTAGGATCTTAGGCGTTGTCGATGAGTCGTTCGACATCGTTTTACCGTTCGTCGATCAGGTCCCATGGTGTCCACCATGCCCGTTTTCGTCCCACGTGATCGAGGGATCCTTGTAGTCGTGCGGGTCGGTGGGAAGCTTGTTGATAAGCGCGTCGAACTTCTCGACGGTGAGGTCTTCGTGCAGCACCTCGTTCACCAGCGCCGCCGGCGCGGTCCCGCACGAGCCGATGCATTCCATCTCGATCAGTGTGAACTGCCCGTCCGCCGACGTATCACCGACGTCGACGCCCAGCTTGGTCTTGAGGTGGTCGGTGATCTTGTCCGCCTGGCAGATCTCGCAGGCCAGTGATCGGCAGACACCGATCAGGTACTTGCCCTTGGGCTTAAGCCAGTACTCGTCGTAGAAGGTCACGGTGTCCATCACCTCGGCCGGTGAGACTTCCAAAAACACCGCGATCTCTTCCAGCGCCGCCGTCGGCAACCAGTTGTACTTATGCTGCACCAAGTGCAACGCGGGTAACAGCACCGCGCGCTTGGTCGGATAGCGCGGGAAGTAAATATCGCGCAGTTCGGCCTTCATGTCTTCGGTGAGGTAAGGCGAGCTGCCCTTCTCGACAACAGCGGTACGACGATTTTCAGTGATCCAAGCCATAGTGCCCAATCCTATCTCAACATCGACGGCCCGACGATTTCGACGTAAGGCTCGTTTCGTTCTAACCGCTGTAACGCATCGACAAAAGCTCGCGACAGAAATACCTGCATCGCGACAGTGCTCATGTTGCCGCACCGCAAGTGAACGACCTGCGGTGGTGGACCAAGTCGAAACGCCAACGCGGCAAAGTCCAGATCCTTTGTAACGATCACGATGCCGTTAACCCCCCCGCTGCTGCGTAGAGCAATTCATCTATCAGCATCTGCCAGCGCCAGCTCCTTCACGTGTTTGGCCATGATGCCAAACCTGCTGCCCAGCCACGCGGCCAAATCCGGATCGAGCTGTGCATCGAGCCAAAAGGTCATGCGGTCTTTGCGATCGCCTGGTTCACCCGCTGTGCCGCGAGTTCGAGGCATGCAGGAATGTCTTCGGGTTCGAGGTACGGGTACTGCTTGAGCACCTGTTCGGGCGTTATTCCCTGCGCGAGAAGCTCAAGTATGTCCGACACGCGCAGACGAAATCCACGAATGCATGGCTTCCCGCCACACTTGCCTGGCTCGATAGTGATGCGTTCCAGCAAGGTCATGATTTACCTCTCCCTCCCCTACCGATCCAACTCCGCCGCGATCACGTTGATGCTTCCCAAGATCGCCACCACGTCCGATACCATGTGACCCTGCACCAGTTTCGGGAACGTCTGATAGTTCATAAAGCAAGGCGGGCGCGTGCGGACGCGCCAGGGGACGTTCTCGCCGGCGCTTACTATATAGTATCCGAGTTCACCGTTGCCCGACTCGATTGGATAGTAGACTTCACCCTTGGGGGCCTCGAATCCGCGGTTGGTCATGATCAGCTCGAAATGCTGGATCAGCCCTTCAATGCTGCTGTAAACCTGGTCCTTTGGCGGGAGCACTTCCTTGCCTTCGGGTGAGACATTCACCGGGCCGGCGGGGATGTTGTCGATCAACTGCTTGATGATGTTGATGCTTTGTCGCATCTCCTCTAATCGCACCAGATAGCGCGCATAGACATCACCCGTCGTCATCACCGGGACTTTGAAGTTCACCGCGTGCGCGCCTTTTCCATCCCAGTTGTCGGCAAAGCACAGGTAAGGATCATCTTTTCGGACGTCGCGCCGTACACCGGCAGCGCGGGCCATTACGCCCGTCATGCTCCACGCGATCGCGTCGTCGCGGGTTATCGGACTGATGCCCTTCGTGCGGTCGACGAAAATACGATTTTTGGTCAACAGCTTCTCGACGTCGTCTGTTGCTTTGGGCATGTCCTCGTATACGAATTGTCGGACCATCTTCACGAACATCGCTTGGTCGGGCAGGTCCTGGTTCAACCCACCGACGCGCGTCCAGCTCGTGTGGAAACGCTGACCGGACATGTACTCGACGATGTCGTAAATTTTCTCGCGCTCGTTGAATCCATAGAGGAACGCCGTGAACGCACCCAAGTCCAGACCGGCGGCCCCGACGCAGAGCAGGTGCGACTGAGCGCGACCGAGCTCACCGGAGATCGTCCGAAGCACCTTGCATCTCGGGGTCAGTTCGATCCCCATCAGCTTCTCGACCGCCCCGTGCCAGGCCAGCTCGTTGTAGATCGGCGCCGAGTAGTCCATTCGGTCGACGATAGTGACGTACTGGTTGTAGTTGAGGTGCTCGCCGAGCTTTTCGAATCCACTGTGCAGGTAACCGATGTGAGGGACGCAATTGACGACCCGCTCACCATCAAGTTCAAGGACCAGACGTAGAGTGGTGTGCGTAGCCGGGTGCTGAGGCCCGAAGTTAAGGGTCCAGCGGTTGTCACCAGTCCGACCACCGTCAACATTTATGTCGTCGCCAACCGGCGCGAGCGTGTAAGGCATGCGTCCCTTTCCTTGGGTGATGAACGGGGGAATTATAGCGAGTAAGGAGTTAGGTGCCATGTGAAGGACTTCACGAACCCTCCACAGCGTATTTTATGATAACAAAACAGAA
>JBBRHE010000072.1:0-15844 GCA_038223165.1 Tepidisphaerales bacterium | reverse complement strand
GGCGGACGTGGCGAGGCCGGGCCGCGGCGGCGACCGCGCCCGCGGCGCCCCCGCCGGCGCCGGCGCCGGCCAGCCGAACGTCTATGACGGCGTCCGGAATTTCTTCGCCGTCGGCCCGGCGTGGCTCCTCCGCTACCACCTGCTCTTCGCCGTCCTGTTCGCCGTCCTGTTCCTGCTCGTCTGGGCCGTGTTCGGCGGGGCGATCAGCCGGATCGCGGCCGTCCACGCCGCCCGCGACGAAAAGATCAGCGTCCGCCAGGCCCTCCAATTCAGCGTCAGCAAGGTCCTCAGCTTCGTCTTCGCCCCCGTTATCCCCTTGCTGATCGTCCTTGGCCTCGGCCTGCTGCTTGCGACGGGCGGGCTGCTGTTCTACATCCCGGTCATCGGCCCCATCGTCGGCGGCCTGCTGTTCGTCCTTGCCCTGCTCGGCGGGGTGGTCATCACGCTCGTCCTGTTCGGCACGGTGGGGGGGCTGAACCTGATGTACCCGACGATCGCCGTCGAGGGGTCGGACAGCTTCGACGCCATCAGCCGCAGCTTCAGCTATGTCTTCGCTAGACCATGGCGGACGATTTTCTACTCGGCGGTCGCGCTGGGTTATGGAGCATTAACGTACTTCTTCGTCCGTTTGTTCCTTATCGTCCTGCTAACGGTCGCCCATACCTCGACCGGTTGGTTCCTGGGCAAAACGCATCAGCCCTACGCCTACTGGACTGGCACGCCCGTCGTGAAGAACGAGACGACCACGTACAACCCCACCGGCGTCGCCATCTGGCAGAAGCCCGAGCGCGACACGCTGCTGTACGACATTCCTAACAAGGAACTGAAGTGGTCCGAAGAGATCGCGGCGAGCCTGATCAAGTTCTGGGTCGCCGTGACGGTCGCGATGCTGGGCGCGTACGTGATCAGCTTCTACTTCTCATCGAACACGATCATCTACTTCCTGCTCCGCCGCGAGGTGGATGCAACGGATTTGGATGACGTGTATGTCGAGCAGGCCGATGAGGATTTCTCCGAATCGACCGAAACCCCCACCGCGACCGCTGCCACCGTGGCCGCTGTAACAACGCCGACCGACGAGCCCGCCCCGGTCGCGCCATCCGTTGTCGCGTCAACGGAAGTGCCCCCGAGTTCGCCACCCTCAGCGCCCCCGATCGAGCCACCACCGAGCAATCCACCGACGACATAAATCGTCAGGACATTCGATGAACGAAGGGCGTCTCACTTGGGACGCCCTTTCTTTTGGCTGACGTCCACCGCTCGTACAATCCCACTATGGCCCCCCGCTACCCCGATGACGACGAGGAAGACACCACAGGCCTTCGCGCCAAGGAATATCCCGACGCCAGAGACATGGACGACGATGACGATGAATTCATCGAAACGATCGACTGCCCCCATTGCGGCAAAGCCGTCTACGAACAAGCCGAACGCTGCCCCGCCTGCGGAAAATACATTTCCGGTGAAGACGCAACCCCGCGCAAACCGCGCTGGCTCGTCGTCGGCGTTATCCTCTGCGTGGCGATTGTCCTGCTGACGATCCTTTGGTGATCTCCAAACGCCGGCCGACGTCGACTACGCACCAGCGCTACCAAAGCTTTTCCTTGACCCCCACCCGGCGCTTGCTAGGATGACGTCAGTGCGGGCGTAGCTCAGTTGGCAGAGCGTCACGTTCCCAACGTGAATGTCGAGGGTTCGACCCCCTTCGCCCGCTTTTTCCTTCCTGTCGGTCCTGTCGCTAGACATCCATCAAAGACAAAAGCATCTGGGACGTTCAACCGCACGCGAGGCTTTCAGGCCCCTTCGATGTCCCGGATGGTTTTGAGGATCGTGTCCTTCAGCCCGTTGTTGACCGAGATGCCGTCGGGCCCCCAGATGGTCGGCTCGCCTTTCCAGGTGACGAAATGCCCGCCGGCCTCTTCGAGGATGGGGAGCAGCGGGGCGCAGTCCCAGGGGTTCAGGATCGGGTCGAGCATCGCATCGGCCCGGCCGGTCGCGACGAGGCAGTGACCATAGCAATCGCCCCAGGTGCGCGTCAGCTTCGCCTGCTTGGCGATCGTTTCAAACGCGGTCGATCGGCGGTTGGCCCGCAGGGCGTCGGTCGTCAGCACGACGGCTTGCGACAGATCGGTCGTCTCGCTCACGCGCGCCCGCCGACCGTTCCAGTAACAGCCTTGGCCGACGCCCGCAGCGACCATGTCGTCCAGCGCAGGGAAGTAAACCGCGCCGGCGACGACCTTGCCGTCCAGTTCGGCGCCGATCATCACACCCCACAGTGGAGCGCCGGTGATGAACGTCTTGGTGCCGTCCAGTGGATCGATAATCCACCGCAGACCCGCGGTCTTGGACCCCGACTGCCCACTCTCCTCGGCCAACACCTGCGAATGCGGATACCGGTCACGGACGATCTTCAGGATCGTCTCTTCCGATCCCTTGTCGGCCAGCGTGACGGGTGAACCGTCGGCTTTAATCTCGATTTCGACCTTGTTGTTGTAATACCCCATCGCCCGCCGCCCCCCGGCGTAGGCGGCTTCAATCGTGGTCTGCAGGATGTTCGAAACGTCCAATGATGTCGTGCCCATAGGGCGGAAGATGGTAATGGATGAGCGGTAGAGATGGTACGGGGGGCGGACCAGGCAGTTTCGGCTCCTGCTAGAAAAGAAGCCCCGGGTCTTTTTGACCCGGGGCTTCGCAGTGTGCTTACTGCTGTCTCGATGGTCCGCAAAGCGGGCACATCGAACGAGCTGCCGGAGCAGCTGCGTGGATCACCGGAGTCTCACCGGTGAAAGCTGCTCACAGCAGCCCACACTTACAGTCAGAATTGGTCACAGATCACCTCCATTTCAGGGACACACGGCGAACGCCGCTATCCGGGTGATGCCAAGCCGTCGTGGGCTCTATTCGGGTATGACTGTCGGCTGGTTGGGAGCACGACTCACGTCGGCGCCTGGGACAACAGCCTTAGTATTACACCCTACTGCCCACCGCCGGGCTATAACGTCCGAAAACGCCTTTTCGGACACCTGTCCTGTCATGATCAGGACGTCCGAATAATACAGAAGTCCATATGAACGGTTCAACCAAATTCCGGGCCGTTTCACAATTCCTGCAAGGGTCTGACGAGACTACGGCAGAGGACGTTTCCAGCCGATATAATCGAGGCATGCGTGACGCTCGGCAAATCCTCGATCAGACGTACCTGGAAATGCGTTGGCGTTGCCTGTCACTGGCCGCCGACTTCGACCGTATCGAACGGGCCACCGGTGGTGCCGACGTCATCGCGAACGACCCCCGCCTGGCCAACCTGCGCGAGGCGATGAAAATGATCGGTGATCAAAGCGTGAGTCGGGCGGAGTTTTTGCAGATGATTTTGAGCGACAAGTAAAAAAGAAGGATGAAAAGAAGGATGAAGGATGAAAATGCCTTCCACTTTCTTTTCATCCTTCATCCTTCTTTTTCATCCTTCCTTCCACCATGAAGTTCATCGACCCCCACATTCACTGTGTCAGCCGGACAACCGACGACTACCAATACATGGCACGCTGCGGTGTCGTAGCGGTGTCAGAGCCGGCGTTCTGGGCCGGGTATGACCGATCGACGGCATCCAGTTTTGGAGACTACTTTCGACACCTGCTGGACGTCGAACCGTTGCGGGCCGCCAAGTACGGCATCGACCACTATGCCTGGCTGTGCATCAACGCAAAAGAAGCCGAGAATGTCGAGCTGGCGCGTGAGGTCATCAAGCTGATCCCCCCCTTGCTCGATCATCCGCGCGTCTTGGGTGTCGGTGAGATCGGGTTGAACAAGAACACCGCCAACGAGATCAAGATCTTCGAAGAGCAGGTGGAGATGGCAGCCAAGTATGACCAGATGATCCTGATTCATACACCGCACCTGCAGGACAAGCACAAGGGGACTCGGATCATCACGGACATTCTGAAGAACGACAAGCGGATCAAGCCGCACCGCGTGCTGATCGACCACTGCGAAGAACACACGATCCGCATCGCGCGCGAAAACGGGTTCTGGTCAGGCCTGACAGTCTACCCGGTCACGAAGGTGACACCGCAGCGTGGGTGCGACATCCTCGAGCAGTTTGGCACCGATATGATCTGCGTGAACAGCGCCAGTGACTGGGGTGAGAGCGGGCCTAGCAACCTCACGGATACGTATCTCGAGTTCCGCCGACGTGGAAACAGTGAAGAAGCGGCGACGGACGTTTTCTATAACAACCCCTGTCGATTCTTTGGACAAAGCCCCAAGTGGAAGTTGAAGCCAATCGGGATGGCTACGGGCTAGTGCATTGTAAACCTTCGACTAACTGTCATCCCTAAGAGAGCGGAAGCGACCTGAGGGATCTCGATTAGGCGAACAGTTCAGGCCCATCGAGATCCCTCGGGTCTCTTCCGCTCCCCTCGGCATGAAATTGTGCGTCTTGCACCGCCGCTGGATGAAATGGGTCGTAACCCCATAGAACACAGCTTAATCATGACCCGTCTGGGAATGCACTAGCGAACTGTCTGGCCCAGCTCGGCAATAGAAATAGGACGGTCGCCTCTGCGGGCGACCGTCCTAACAACAAGGGAATCAACTCAGATGTCTAACCGCAAGCGGTTTACATCGTGTTGCCACCCATGGCCGACGCCGGGGCGAAGAAAATGCGATAGGTATCACCTCTGCGCAGGGTATTTTCTGAGATGATGCGATCGTTGATTAGGACTTGGTTCTTGTCGGAATCGACCACGATCGACTCGCCCTTCTTGAGCGGTGTGGAAATAACGACTTCGTTCGCGTTGCGATTGAACAGGTACACGGTGCCCTCAGAGCCCGCCGAGTACGTCAGCAGACCGTTGCCTTCAGCGACGCGTGCCGCTGCGGGTGGGATTGCCGTACTCCTTTCGTGCTGACAACCTGCTGCCAGCAAAGACGCACCTACGATCATCGACGCCGCTGTGGTTCGGATAAAGTTCATGACTGCCTCCAGGCATATGAGATATTTCGTTATGCACCCGCGTGCATTCGGAAGTTTGAATCGCAACCGCAATGCCAGAGACTGTTCGAAATGGGTTCTGCTCAGAAAATTGTGCCGATTAGCCCGCTTCCGGGGTTGAAATCTCATCACTTTCTGGAATTCGATCAAAATCCCCTATGACACAGCGTCGCAACCCATGCTAATTGTCCGACCATTGCGTTTTACGCGAATGAAAGGCAGTTCGAGGCTGACTGTTCGTCCAGCGGCGCTGACAGTGTCGCGGTTGACGGCCCTTTGACGGTCGCGGCCCTTGTCCCTTACACTCCGAGCATGGCGTTCCATTGCGTTATCGTGACTCCTGAACAGCAGGCATTCAAAGCCGATATCACCCAGGCGATTATCCCCGCCTACGACGGGCAGGTCGGCATCCTGACCGGTCATGCGCCCATGCTCGCTAAGCTTGGAGTCGGGGAGCTGCGCGTCGATCTTGTGGGAGGTGGCACGCGTTACTTCCTGGTCGATGGGGGTGTGGCCCAGATGAGGGGTCAGGAGTTGACGATCGTCACCGACGACGCAACGGCCGCCAGCGAGCTCAACGCCGATACCGCCCGGGCGACGCTTGCAGAGGCACAAGCCCGTAAAGACGTCGATCCCAAGGCGCTCGCCAAGCGTCAACACGAAATCAAAAAGGCCCAGGCTGCCGTCGCGCTGGCTGGGAAGGCGTAGGCCTCGGTCGCGACGCTCGATCAACTTGGCTGGCGGGCGTTCGGTAAATGGCGTTTGAGTACGTTCACTTCAAGCGCAATCTGTCATCCCCAAGAGAGCGGAAGCGACCTGAGGGATCGGAATGGTCAAATGGTTTAGAGCGTCGCGATCCCACGCGTCGCTCCCCTCCCTATGGATGACCTGTCACCGCTTGAGCCACCTAAAACTCAAATGGGGATGCTTTAATACTTCATCCGTAGCCCAAGCCCACCCCACAACTGTGTGTCGGCCTTCAGGTCGTTGTCCAGACCGTCGGTGTAGACCAGATACCCTTCCAGAAACCAAGTCCCGTATCGCGGTGGCAGGCTCGTCGCGCGGTTGAGGTTGTATTGCAGCATCATTCCAACATCGTAGTGCTGAAATCCTGAGTCCTGGCCGCCCGGTTCGACTGCGTACAGTTGATAGGTCGTGACATACGCGACGTCGGCGTAGGCGGTTACCTTCAAACCGAGATCCTCGAACATGAACGAACGTTCGATGCCCGCCTCGAAGTACCACCCTTTGTTCTCGTCGTAGTCATAAGCGCCCATCACGTAGGGAGAGAAAAGAGCTTTGTCCTGTTTCAGCCAGAAATTGTCGTCGATCTGGAAGCGCACGAAAAACTCGGAGGTGTTGGCTTCTTCGCGCTCAAGAAACAGGTAGGTGTTGTTGCCCGCAGTGATTGTCAGTGGACGGATGGTCCACGACGCCCCGATGTACGGCCGGATCTCCTGAAACCGGCTGATTGGGTCTTCATCGTAGATGTTCGAAAAGACACCAATGTACGGGTGCGGTGCCTTGCCAAGGTCGAAGCTCATCGACGCGTCAAACTGCACGTTGGCGGCGTCTTCCTTGCCACCACTCTCGTTCTTGTCGATGCCACGGTAAACGTAATCGGTGAGATAGCGAAACGTAAAGTCGAAGTTGGCGCCCCCTCGGTTGACCGCATCGTCACGCACCGACAATGGGTCGGCGGCGTCGGTGTAAACGCTGGGTGGAGCGGCTGGCGCCGGTTGGGCCGATGTGGTCGAGACACACAACGTCAAGAGGGCGCAGGCAATGAGGCTAACGTAGAATGGTCGAGCGTTCACGGTCCGCGACACTGTAACGCACCTTGGGATATCGCGGAAGGAACGTAATGAGGAAACTCGCTACCAATCGCTGGTCGCGAGGGCTTTGAAAAAATAGACTACTGTTGCATCACGGCGTACCCGGTATATTGCACCACTTCGGAAGGTGAACGCCCCTATGGCCTCGACGTCCTCGACTCCAGCTTTCGACGTGTCGCGTGCAGACACCACTGCTTCATCGGATACCCCCACTGCGCGTGGGGTAGCCGCCCAGGCCGTCAGTGGAACGCCAGCCGATACCACGACGCCTCAGTTTACGCCCGCGTCCGAGGACGTCGGTCGCATCGGCATCGTCGACAAGATCGAAGCGTTTATCAGCAAGCTTTCGACGCGGGACAACTTCTGGCAGCGCATTCTCTCGTTCATCTTCCTGCCGTTGGCGTTTTTCAGTGGTATCAATTTGAAGGCCCTGGACGAGAAGACCTGGGCCGCCTACCTGCCGTTCCGCAAGTTCAACCGTAACTGGTACAACGCCATGGCCGGTGGCGCCCTGCTGGGCAACGCCGAGATCGCCGGTGGCATGTACGTCTTCGGCATCGTTGGTGAAGGGTACACCGTCGTCTGCAAGCACCTGGAATACCGCTTCCTGCGCCCGTGCCTGGGCCCTGCGATCTACAAGATGACGCCGGTGCAGAACATCCACGAGTTGCTGAAAACGTCGCCTGAGTTCGACATCACGATCGACATGACCATTGAGCAACAGGTCAACCGGCCCGGAGAACGCGACAAGCGCGTCGGTAAGTCGGCGGTGACGTTCCACGTCACACACAAATCCATGCACAAGGAACGCGCGGCCCGCAGAGCCAAAGGTCGGCAGCTCAACACGTAGGTCCCCACCCCGTTCGGCGATCACACTTTTTCGATCGTGTTCTTCCCCAGCAAGCCGCTCGGTTTCACCAGCAGCACTGCAATCAAGATGACGAACGCCACGCCGTCTTTATATTGGCTGCCCTTCGGCAGATAGCCAGCGACCAGCACTTCGGTCAGGCCCAGCAGCAGCCCACCACAGACGGCGCCGGGGATATTGCCGATGCCGCCCAGCACCGCGGCGACGAAGGCTTTTACACCGGGCAGCATGCCCATGAGCGGTTCGACCTTTGCGTTGCGAACCGCGATCAGCACCCCCGCCGCCGCTGCGAGCACCGAGCCGAGGACGAACGTGAACGCGATCATCCGATTGGTTGAAATCCCCATGAGAGACGCCGTGTCGAACCGAAAGCTGACGGCCCGCAGCGCCAAGCCCGTGCGCGTGTAAAGAACGAGGTACGTCAGCGCCAGCATCAACACCAGCGTCACACCCAGGATGAGCGCATCGACCTTGCTGACGGAAGCGCCGAACACCGTGAACAGTTCGCCGGTCATGTTCGGCAGGATCTGCGGAAACGCGCGAGGATTCGGCCCAAACAGTTTCTGTCCCCCATACTGAATAAACAGCGACACACCGATCGCCGTAATGAGCGAATTGATCCGTGGCGCATTGCGCAGCGGGCGGTAGGCAAGAAATTCGATCAACAATCCCACAACGCCGCACAACACCATCGCGACGATCAGGACGATGAAAAAGCTCGCCCACGATGGGTGCTTATCAAGCCCGAACCACTCCGTCGCTGCGTAAAACCCAAACATCGCCCCGAGCATGTAGACGTCACCGTGGGCGAAATTGATCAGCCGCAGCACGCCATACACCATCGTGTACCCCACCGCGATCAGCGCGATGATCGCGCCGTACGACAGGCCGTTGATGAGTTGCTGGGTGAATTCCTGCAAATGCGTGTTGTTAGTTGTTAATGGCTAATTGTTAATTGGAACTCGAGCGACCGACGCCTTCTCACTCCAACTAACCATTACAATTAACAATTAACACTCCTACGGCGCCACGCTCTTCACGAACTTTGTCTTCCCATCCTCGATCTTCAGCACGACGATCGACTTTTTCGCGTTGCGGTCGGCGTCGATGCTGAAGGTGCCACTGGCGCCGGGGAAGTCCTTGGTGTCCTTCAGGGCGTTGCGAATGTCCTTGCCCGCGGTGCCACCGGCGCGTTTGATCGAGTCGGCCATCAGGTTCATGGCGTCATAGCCGAGGATGGCCATCGCGTCGGGGGTTTTGCCGTTGTACTTGGCTTTGTAGGCGTCGACGAACTGCTTGACCGCCGGTCGATCCTCTTCCGGCGAGTAGTGCGTCGAGAAATAGTTCCCATTGCCTGCGGCGCCGGCGATCGTCAACGTCTCGGCGCTGTCCCACCCGTCACAGCCCAGGAACGGCACGTTCAGGCCAAGTTCTTTGGCCTGTTTGAAGACCAGGCCCGCCTCGGTGTAATAGCCGGGCATGAAAACGGCCTCGGGCTTGGTGTTGAGAATCTTGGTCAGCTGGGCTTTGAAGTCGACGTCTTCCGACGCATAACTTTCATCCGCGACGATCTCCCCACCCGCGTCCTTGACGGCCTTGATGAATACGTCTCGCAAACCCGTGCTATACGCCTGCTTCACGTCATAGAACACAGCAAACCGCTTGAGCTTCAGGTCCTCCATCGCGAACTTGGCCACGCCGGGCCCTTGGAAGGGGTCGATAAAGCACGAGCGGAAAATGTAATCACCGACCTTGGTGACCTTGGGGTTGGTGCTGGCCGGTGACAGCATCGGGATGCGTGCCCGCTGGCAGACCGGCGCCGCGGCCAACGAGTTGCTGCTGGCGACCTCACCGAGGACGGCGACCACCTTGTCCTGGTTGATCAGCTTCTGAACCGCCGTCACCGCTTCCTCAGGACGCCCCTGCGTGTCGACCGTGACGACCTTCATCTGCTTGCCCAGCACACCACCGGCACTGTTGATGCCGTCGAGTGCCAGCCGAATGCCTTCATCGGTGCTGATGCCAAACGACGCGCTGTTGCCCGTCATTGCGCCGTAATGGCCGACGACGATGTCCTGCGCGAGCGTCGGGGCGACGAGCCCAAGGACGAGAAGCAGTCCGAAGCGAGCGATACGGTGCATGTCTTCTCCAAGTGGGATGTTGGTTGCGCGGAATGTACGGGCCAGCGCCAGGCGAGACAAGCCCGAATGTCGAAACCCGAAGGACGAATCAATGACGAAGTTCCAATGACAAATGAAAACATGGCACCTTTATTTGTCATTCCGATTTCGGGCTTCATTCTTGAGTCAGGCGTCGTCATTCGGACTTACCCGCTCACTTCTTCTTTTTCTTGTTCTTATTGAAGAGGTCATCGAGCGCCCCACCGATTGCGTCGTCGACAACGTCTTCAAGCTTTTTGGGCTCTTCGTTTGGTTTCGCGGTGCCGTCCTTCTCGGTCTTCTCGCCAGATGTTGAGTCTTTCACCGCCCCGAGCAACTGATCGGTCAGCGCCTTCTTGCCGGCGTCCTGGATCAACTTGCCGATGATCTCGTCCACGCGAAGCTCCGGTTTGATGCTGGTGCCGCGGAGCGCGACGTTGATGCTGTCGGGGAAATATTTCCGGAAGTCACTGCCGCCAAGCTTTTTGATGAAATCGGTGGGGATCGTCGCGACGAACGGGCTGAGGTTGAAGTTCTGCAGGCCGACATTTCCCGCAAGGCGAATCGGGTATGTCTTGTCGTTCTGCTGCAACTGAAGCGTAATGTCACTGCCGACGACACCACTGTCGTAACGAATGCGACCATCATCGATTTGCCCCTTGAAGCCCTGCGACCCGGCGTCAAACAGTTGGACGATCTGGATCACGGTGCCCCCAAGCTCCAGGTCCTTAACAGACAGCGAAAACTCTGCGTTGCCCGTGTCGGCGGACTTCTTGATCCCCTGCAAGATCTCCGGATCGAGCGCAATGCGATCGGCCTTGATCGATTTCAGTTCGATCAGGCCCTCGGCTTGCGTCGCGCCGGTAAAAACAGGGTTGATCAGCTTTCCGACGACGTTGTCCGCGAGGTACGGGTTAAGCGTCGCGTTGGCAAGCAGCACCTTGTTCGCTGGAATGGTTAGCCTCGGCGCGACGGGGTCCGTCAGGTCGACTGTGATTCCACTAAGGTCCAGTGTGCCATCGTTGAACTTCGCCGGTGGTGACGAAAGCGTCGCGATGCCGTTCGACAGCGTGATCGGCAGTTCCAGATTCTCCAGCTTTGACCCTTCCAACTCAGCCAGCGGCACCGCGAGGGCGCCTTTGGCCTGCACCTGCTTGATCGCCTCGTTGAACGCCAGATTCGCGGGAAGTTGGCCATTCACGACGAACTGTCGCTGGACCTTGCCGCTCGTTTGCAGCTTGGCAAGGGGCGACTCGGGGTCGGAGACAACGAACGGTTTGGCGATCTGCCAGACCTTCGCCAGGTCGTAGTCGATGTCGGCGGTCAGGTTGTCGAACTTGCGCGTGTTGGCGTAGTCGCGCACCGACCCCTTGGCCGACAGCGCGACCGCCTGGCTGCTGGCCATCTTGAGCGTAAAGGCGTTGATCGTCGCGTCGCTCTTGGTCAGGTCGACGGACAGATCGTTGGTCAGCTCGATTTGGTCTTCAGTAAAGACGGGCTTGCCACCATCGGTGACGGTGAAGCCTTTCAGCGTGGTGACGCCCTTTGGCGTAAGCGTGTTGCCGTTCGGTGTGATCGTCTGCGTGCCACCGAGCGAGCCGATCTCGTAACGGCTCGTACCCTTCTCAACCGCGATGTTCTCACCGCGCAGTTCCGAGACATTGAGGTTCGGCAATCGATCCGCGCCGCGCGAGACGGTGGCCTTGGTCGAGAACGAACCACTGACTACTTTCACCGGCGCAGAGGCGTCAGGCCCAGTGGGTTCGCCCGTTGTTGTGAACGCAGTCGCCAGCACATACACCGGTGCCAGATTCGGGATTGAGAGTGACACATCCGCTGACTCGATCATTTTGAGCGGTTCGATCGTCGCGTCGGGGTTTGCAGCGTCCTTGAGGACGATCTTCGTGTTGCTGGCCGACGCGCTGAGCAGATCACCGGTGATCGACGCGTTGTCGATCGTCGCGCTGGTCAGGTCGTCCGGTGCGGACGCCTTGAAAGCGATGGTAAGGGGTTGGAACTGCTGCTGACCCGTCGGTGTCGACAGGACGAGATTCGACGCGACGAAATCCCCTGCGACCGTGGTGCTCGTCGCATCCAGTCGGCTGAGCGTGACCGCACCGGTGAACACACCACTTCGCACGTCACCCGAAGTTGTTTGGACAGCGAGTTCCTTCCCGCCGGTCAGTCGTTTTACCTGCGCGTTGAGCTTGGCAAGGTCGGCGGTGACATCGAGCTTGCCCGTGACCTGTGGGATCGGTGCGTCCTTTGGCATCGACAGCGTCAGTGGAACCGCATTTCCGGTCGTCGCAGAGAACAACCCGTCGGAATGGTCCACGCGCAGTTGCGCAACCGTCAGTTGAGGCGCGTTGAGCAAATCTCTGCCACTACCCGCGAGCGTGGTGGTAATTTTTCCCGTCAGATTTCGCAAGGCGGGGACAATCGGACCCGCCGCATTCCCAAGCCGCGGCAAATCGACCGCGAACTGGCGGACCGTGAACGACGAGATGTCGAGCGTCTGACCGCTCAGCGACAGGGACGCGATGGCATCCGTGACGATCGTCGGGGCGTTCACATCACCTGTGCGGAGTGCGGCACGCGTGATGTTGATGGCTTTCGGTGCGTTGGTTTCGTCGGTCGTCACCTGTGCGACGAGATTGCCCTGGATCTGGGGTTCGTTAATCGGCTGATCTGTCAGGCCCTGGACGTTGAGGTTGTTGACAGTCAGTCCTGCAGACAGCTCCGCAGGCTCAGTAAGGGTCTTGGTGAGATCACCCTTGGTCGCGACGTCGACGGCGAACGTGCCAGCGAGGCGCACGGCGCCGAAATCGAGCACCTGGCCGAGTTCACCCTGAACTTTGTCGAGCGCGCCGTTCAGTTTTCCGTTGATCCCCGTGAGTGACGGCCCCGAAAAGCTGCCGTTGGCAAACGCGCTGGCGAGGTCGAGCTTCACGTCGCGAATGGACGCCAGCAGGTTGCCCCCACCGCCAGCGGTCGCGGCGAGGTCGAGCTTGATCGGTTGCAGCTGGACTGGTTTACCGGCGTTCGTTCCCGCGACACCGACCAGCGACGTGTTGGACACCAGCGAAAGGGCCGCGGGGGTGATGTCAACCGTCGAACGGCTGGCGAGCTGGCCTCCGGTCAACTCCACCCCATCGACGAGCTTGAACGTGTTACGCAACTGGCTGGCGAGCTTGCCGATGTCAAAATTGGCATCGACGATGGCTTTGCCCGTATCTCCCGGCGCGGCGCCGTTGATGGCGTTCAATACCGATGCCAGCGACGCATCCGCAAAAACGGTCGCTTTGCCTTGTTGCAGGGTGACAGTGATCGGTTGATCCGGCCCGCTGCCCGTTTTTACACGCATGGTTGTCGTGTCAGTGGGACCATTCGGCATGCTGATGACGATCGGCGGGAGAAGAATCTCCGTCGATTCGGACGCAAACGTGTCCCCCTTTAACGCCGGGCCACTCGCAGACAATCCCGCGATGGTCATCTTTCCTTCGATCGTCGCTTCTTTGCCCCCCTTGAGGGTCGCGACGAGGTTGCCGTCGGTCTTGCCCTTCACGCTGGAAATCGGCGCATCCTTGCCAAGCAACGGTGTCGCAGCCGCGAGGTCGAGATCGGTGATCGTGATGGTCTGCTGACCGTCGATCGTGTCGAGGACGAGTTTGCCGTCTTTGATGGCCGACAACGTTCCGGCAGCGCTGATCTTGCCCGCGGGACCATCACCGACGGTCGCGGTGAGTTCGAGCTTGTTTTCGATCGGTGCGTTGCCACCGGGCAGGATGATGGTGCCGTTCAAACTGGAGATTTCGACCGTCGGCACACCCGGTTCACCCGAGAGCGTCGCCCGGCCGTCGACGATTTCCAGTTCACCCGTGATGTTGGGCAGGTCGATTTCCTCGACCGAACCGGCGTTCTTGATTTTCTTATCGCGCGGCGCGTTCGGGTCGACCTTGGCGATGTGCTCGATGTTCAACTGCCCATCGGGATGCCGTCGAATGTTTGCGTTCAGGCCCTCGACGCGCAGTTTTCCAAACGACTGCATTTTCGCCAAGTCGAGCAGTGACGCGTCGGTTGTCACCTTTGCTACTTCGAGCACGAGCGTCTGTTTGTCATCCAGCACGCGAATGCCGGTGAGGGTTTGACCCGTGCCCCAGTTAAAGCTCCAGTCAGCGACCTCAACCTTGCCGACCAAAAAACTTTCGTTCGCGGTTGCCAGCACTGCGTTGCGGACAGTGGTGGTGCTCGCGAGCGTCGGGGCCAGCGCAATGAGCGCTGCCAATCCGATAACAAGCAGTAACAGCAACAGTAAAACCACTCGCAACCAGCGGCGGCGCTTTTTTGGAGCGGGGGAGGCAGGGACAGTGGCGTTCGGTGTAGTGGGGTCGGCCATGGGCGTTTTCCGGTTAACGGAAGATTAGACACAAAATGTTCGTATAGGGTTGCTCGCTGGCGTCGATATTAGGGCAGATCACCAATCTGGTGAACTGTTGTATCCACCGTTGTGTTGGTCGATTGCGAACGGTAACCGTTACCGGTACGTTCGTCCGCCACGGATTTCGCAGGGGATGGGTGTCGTAAGGAAGGCTTGAATGTCGAGTGCGCCGAAGAAGAAAGCGTTGATTACCGGGATCACCGGGCAGGATGGTTCGTACCTGGCCGAGTTCCTGTTGGCCAAGGGTTACGAGGTGCACGGCATCATCCGCCGCAGCAGCTCGTTCAACACCGAGCGGCTCGACCACATCTACCGTGACCCGCACGAGAGTGGCGCCCGTATGTTCCTGCACTACGGCGACCTCGTCGATGGAATGGGCCTGCGCGAGATCTTGACCCGTGTCATGCCGCAGGAAGTCTACAACCTCGGCGCCCAGTCGCATGTGCGCGTCAGCTTCGACCAACCCGTCTACACCGTCGCCAGCGATGCGCTGGGCACGATGAACCTGTTAGAAGCGATCCGCGACACCGGTCAACCGATGCGGTTCTACCAGGCCAGCAGTTCAGAAATGTACGGCAAGGTCGTCGAGACCCCGCAGACGGAATCGACCCCGTTCTACCCGCGCAGCCCCTACGCCTGTGCGAAGGTGTACAGCTATTGGCAGACGTTGAACTACCGCGAGGCGTATAACATGTATGCCTGCAACGGCATCCTCTTCAACCACGAATCCCCCCGCCGGGGTGAGACGTTCGTTACGCGCAAGATCACCCGCGCCGCGACGCGCATCAGGGAAGGTTTGCAGGATAAGCTGTTTCTTGGCAATCTCGACGCCAAGCGCGACTGGGGTTTCGCGGGTGACTACGTCGAAGCCATGTGGCTGATGCTACAGCAGGAGACTGCGGAAGATTACGTCGTCGCGACCGGTGAAACGCACAGCGTCCGCGAGTTCCTCGACGAAGTCTTCGGTCACCTTCAGCTCGACTGGAAGAAGTTCGTCGAGGTCGACCCGCGCTATTTCCGCCCCACCGAAGTCGACCTCCTCCTGGGCGACCCCGCCAAGGCGAAGAAGATCTTGAAGTGGGAACCCAAGGTCACCTTCAAGGCCCTGGCCAGCATGATGACCGAAGCCGACTGGAAACTCGCCAAACGCGAAAAGCTCGTGGCGAATTCGGAGAAGTAATTTGGGAGACGCGAAGGCGCGAAGGCGCGAAGAAAACGCGAAGGAAGATTAATTTTTGATCTTTTTGCTTCGCGTTTCCTTCGCGCCTTCGCGACTTCGCGTTTCCGTTCTTAAAAACGACAGAGACGCAACCATGTCCATCCAAAAGTCAGATCGCATCATTGTCACCGGCGGGGCCGGGTTCTTGGGCTCGTTTGTCGTGGACCAGCTTAAGGACAAGGGGCACACGGACATCATCGTTCCCCGACGTAAGGATTTTGATCTGACGACCGAGGCGGATGCTTACAAGCTTTACACGCAATTCAAGCCCGCGATCGTGCTGCACCTGGCTGCGGAGGTGGGTGGCATCGGGGCGAACCGAGACAATCCGGGCC
>JBBRHE010000071.1:0-15846 GCA_038223165.1 Tepidisphaerales bacterium | reverse complement strand
GCCCCTTTCACCCAACGTCGCCGCAGAGCGCGCGGGTGTGCCAATGGACTGGGACGCGGTGCAACGCTCGATCGATCTGATGTCGACCGCCGACGTGCTGATCGTCGAGGGTGTGGGCGGTGTGATGGCACCGGTCGACGTGAAGCACACCGTGCTCGATCTGGCGCAGTGGCTGGACGCACCGACAGTCATCGTTACTCGTCCGGGCCTGGGAACGATCAACCACACTTCGCTCACGGCCAGTGCGCTGCGCAGTGTCGACGTGCGGGTCGCGGGCGTCGTCGTGAATCGCTATCCCGCCGATCGCGCGTCGGTCGCGGAGGAGACGAACCTGCGCCAGATCGAGAAATGGGCGCGGTCGCCAGTGCTGGCAGTCGTGCCGGACGCAAAGGTGGGACCGGGCCTGCCCGCGGACATCGTTGCGCCGATCGGGACTGTTGACTGGGCGACGATCGTCGGGCTCTGAGTCGCAAAGGGCGATTGCATTGCGTCAGGGCGATCGAGCTGATTTGCTGGCCTTCCCATCCTGCCCAAAATCATCTTCAACCGCAGGTTCATCCGATAAATAGATGCACCGCCAAGTCGGCGGGCGCGGACGAGGTTGCGCATGCTTCCATGGATTGTTTTGACAGGCGCCACGGTGCTATTGGGCGGGACGTCGCTCGTCATCTGGCGGCACAACCGCCGCGAGGCCGACCGCGCCATCGCTGATGTCGATGCAGCGTGGGACGAGAAAAACAGTGGCACCGACCTCACGTCCCCGGCAGTATCTCCCGAGATGTTTGCCCCACCCGACGGTGCGAAGATTCGCCCTGCAGAGCGCACCGAACTGGAAAAATCGCGCATGCTCGATGAAGTCGTCGGCGCGCTCGACAAAATTCCCCCGCTGCCGCGGGCCGTCCACAGCATCCTCAAAGAGCTCAACAGCATGGGCTCGACCGCCAAGAGCGTCGCGAGCATCGTCAGCGCTGAGCCCGTCCTGGTCGCGACGCTGTTGCGGCTCGTCAATTCCGCGGCGTTTGGGTTGAGGCGTGAGATTCTGTCGATCGACGAAGCGGTCGCTTATCTCGGTTTCTCAACCGTGAAGTCGCTCGTCGTGCGACTGAAGCTCGGCCCGATGCTCGTCGGTGGTGACACGAAGAAAACAAAGGGCTACAGCCCCGAGAAACTCTGGCTGCACTCGGTCGCCGTCGGGCAGACCGCTGAATACCTCGCCAAGAAGGTCGGTGGGGTCGACCCATGGCTCGCGGGCACGATCGGCCTGTTGCACGACATTGGCAAACTCGCGATCAACAGCACGTTTCCCAACGTTGTCGAACAGTTGTGGCAAAAAGGCGAAGGGGACGAAAGCTTCCTTGCCCGCGAACGCCGACTGTTCGGCGCCGACCACGCGTTTATCGGTGGCTACCTCGCAGCCAAGTGGGAACTGCCCAGCGACCTCGTCGAGGCGATCCGTCTGCACCACATGCCCGCCGGTGACGTGGCCGTGCTCAGTTTGGCGCCGGAACTGTTCAGGGCGGTCTGTGTCGTTCACGTCGCCAACCAGTTAGTGAAGTATTGCCAGGTGTATTGTGCGGACATGGAGATCGACATCGTGCCAGAACCGATCCTGAAGGAATTGGGCCTTTCAACGGATTTGGAAAAGCTGCTGGACAAGAAAACCAAGCAGATTATCGAGCAATCCGTGAGGATGATGCGCGAACCCAGCCAACCGACGCGCCTCGCCAAGGCCGGCTAGCGTTGTCACCTATGGGTCCGCGGCCTAGACTGTGCCGGTCTCTTTGGAAATGGAGTATTTAGTCGTGGCAAAGCTCACTATCGTGTTCGGCATCCTCCTTATTCTGCTCGGCGTCGGTGCATATGTCGTTACCGAAATGCAGAGCAAGACCGCGTTGATCCCCGCGTTTGTCGGCCTGCCGTTGGTGATCCTGGGCGCGATAGCGCAGGCTAAACCGGGGATTCGCATGCACGTCATGCATGCTGCGGTCCTCATCGGGTTGCTGGGTTTCTTTGGAAGCGTTGGTGGAGTCGTGAAATTGCTGAAATGGCAACTGAACGACGTTGAGCCTGCCCGTCCCGCGGCGGTCGTCGTTCAGGCGATCATGGCGGTGTTGATGGTTGCCTTCGTCGCGATCTGCGTGAAGTCGTTCATTGCCGCCCGTAAGGCCCGCCGGGCAGGTTTGCCGGTCGCGTAATAAGCCTTGGTGGCCCCCTTGCGGTCCAGTGCAAAATTCACTGAACGTGCCGATCATTATCGGACCCTCGTAAACATTTCCGTCAGGGTCTGGCTAACCTGCACCCTCAATCGCTTGTCATGGTAGAATAGCGGTCGACCGATATTCACCGTCCCGTGCGGTGCGTCGAAAGTGGATAGTGGTGGTGTCGACCACTGGAGCCGTTGAAAGCGATCGCTGTGAGCAAGTTCGTCTCGGAGCAACCGACCTCGGCCGCGCTGACGGTCGCCGATGATCCCACATCCGTCGCCAAAGGGCGCGGCCGGCGCATTGCGCCAGTTACCGACCGCATCTGGCGCGATGGAAAATTCTTCCGCCTGGGCACTGAAAAGTTTTACGTCCGTGGTGTGACTTACGGCCCGTTCAAGCCCAATGCCGACGGTGACCCGTTGCCCGAGCGGGCTCAGGCGAAGGCGGACTTTGAACAAATGCGCCAGCTTGGTGCGAACTGTGCTCGCATTTACCACGTCCCGCCGAAATGGTTTCTGGATGAAGCGGTCACCCACGGCATTCGTATTTTCCTCGACGTCGCGTGGCCGAAGAATTTGAACTTCGTGGACGACCCAGGCTTGACGCGCCAAGCCCGCGACGCCGTCCGGAACGCCGCCCGCACCGCGGGTAGCCACCCGGCGCTCTTCGCGATTAGCGTGGTCAACGAAATTCCCGCAGATATCGTTCGTTTTGTCGGTGCGACACGCATCGAGGCGTTCATCGACGACCTCGTCGCGATCGCTAAGCAAGAGGCGCCGCAGTGCCTGGTCACGTTCGCGAATTTTCCCACGACCGAGTATGTCCAGCCGCGCGCGATCGACTTTGTCTGCTTCAACGTCTACCTGCACGAAGACCAGGTCTTCCGAAACTATCTCGCCCGCCTGCAGAACATCGCCGGTGAAAAGCCGCTCATGCTCGGCGAGTACGGAATCGACACGTTCCGCGAGTACGACGAGAACAAGCAGGCTGAGATTCTTGAGAAGCACGTACGTGCCGTTTTTGACGAAGGCCTCGTCGGCACGTTCGTCTTCAGCTTCACCGACGACTGGTACACACACGGATACCAGATTCAAGACTGGGCATTCGGATTGGTGAGGCGCGATCGATCGCCCAAACCGGCGTTCGAGGCGCTGTCGAAGATCTTTCCGCGCGTGCCGCAGGTGGCGGACATCACGTTGCCGAAGGTCAGCGTCGTCGTCTGTTCATATAATGGCGCAAGCACCATCGAAGCGTGCCTGTCGAGCATGGGGCGCATCAAGTATCCCGACTATGAGGTCGTGTTTGTCGACGACGGCAGTAAAGACAATACGCAGGAGATTCTGAAGGATTTTCCGTGGGTCGTGAACGTGCGACAGGAAAACAAAGGCCTATCGTTCGCCCGCAACGTAGGCGCCAAGACCGCGAGCGGTGAGATCGTCGTCTACACCGACAGCGACTGCGAGGCGGACGAGGACTGGCTGTACTACATCGCGCTCGCCCTGAAGCGCAGTGGGCATGCCGGGATGGGTGGGCCGAACCTCATTCCCGATGAAGGCTCGTGGGTTGCCGACTGTGTGGGATTGAGCCCCGGTGGGCCGACGCACGTGATGGTCGACGACCGCACGGCAGAGCACGTGCCCGGTTGTAACATGGCGTTTTACAAGTGGGCCGTGGATGCGGTGAACGGTTTCGACAGCCAATTTCGCAAGGCAGGGGATGACGTCGACTTCATCTGGCGTTTGCAGAACATGAACCATAGCATCGGCTTCTCACCGGCTGCGCAGGTGTGGCATTACCGCCGCAACAGCATTGAAGCCTATCTGAAGCAACAGCGTGGGTATGGCGAGGCCGAAGCGTTGTTGAAGTACAAGCACCCCGACCACTTTAACACACTGGGCGCGAGCCACTGGCGCGGCAAAATCTACGGCAGTGACATGATTGGTGTGCGCATCGGCCGGGACGTGATCTATCACGGTCTGTTTGGCACTGGGCTGTTCCAGACGATCTACCGCAAGCCCGCCTCGATGACTGCAATGATGCTGATGAGCATCGAATGGCACTTGCTGTACGGGTTCATGTTTGTTCTGTCTCTGGCATTCGCGTCGCTCGGGCTCTTCAACCCGCTGTTCTGGATTGCAGTGGGCATGGCGATCACACCGATGCTGCTGGCGATTGTCGCGTCATTGCAGGCGCCGATGCCGAAGCACAAACACTGGCTGACGCGCCCACTGATCGCGTGGCTGCACTATCGCCAGCCGATCGCGCGGGGCTGGGCGCGGTACTCGGTGCGCCTGCGGGCCAAGGTCATGCGCCTGCCGACGGCAGGGCAGATACGCTTGTCTGAACACCTGCCGCGCGATCCGAACGATCGCTCGACACTGCAATACTGGAGTACAACAGCCGATCGATACCCACTGCTCGGCGAGATCACCGAGGCCGTGAGACAATCCGGCTGGCGCACCCGGCCTGACAGTGGTTGGAGCCCCTGGGACATCGAAATCTACGGTAGCCGGTACGCCAAGGTGCGGCTGATCACCGCGACTGAGCATCATCATGGCAATGGTTACCTGACGCGCGTGCGCATCACGTCGCACATGAGTACATTCTGTCTCGTGCTGACGGCTGCAGGAGCGTTGTTGGCGACGATTTTGATGTGGCACTTGTGGCCGTTCAGCCGACCGGCGGTGCTGATCCCACTGGTGTTGCTGGCGATGTACGCGATCAACCGATCAATGGTGATGCGCCCCGTGCTGGCCCTCGTCGACGCCGCCGCCGAGCGGGCGGGATATTACCCGGTGCATCCAAAGAAAGAATGATCCTCCGGCCCCTCTCTCCTGTAACCAAGGGGGAGGCTGGGTGAGGGTGATTTTAATTTTCGAGCGACTCTCGGAAGACGAAATCGCCCTCACCCAGCCTCACCCGGCGTGCCGGGAGAGAGGCCGGAAATAGCCATGCAATTTTACCTCCGCGCCATCTCCTATTTTCGCCAGGACCTGGGCAAGATTCTCTTGTCGCTGGTCATCATTGCGTTCATGACGCTCTTCGGGCTGTTGCAGGCGTATCCACTGGCGATCCTGCTTGATTTTGTCTTTGACGGTAAGGAAAAATCCGACTGGGTTCACACGGCGTTCCGCACGATCGCGCCGGTGGACAAGACGAACCAGATTCTGCTGCTGGCGGGCATCGTCCTGGGCCTGCGGTTGGCGCAGGAGGTGATGTCGATGGGCAACACGCTGCTCAACATCAAGATCGGTTACGGCGGGTTGATGCGCGTCCGTTGCGACCTGTTCAAGAAGCTGCAGGAGCTGTCGCTCGCCTATCACCGCAGCCAGCCACAGGGTGATGCGATTTACCGCCTGTCGTGGGACACGTTCGGCTTTCAAACGATCCTCAACGTCTTCTTACAGAACATCCTAATCAGCACCATAACGCTCGCGGTGATGACGGCGATCATGCTCAGCAAGAACTGGAAGCTGACCGTGTTGTCGCTCAGCGTAGCCCCACTGCTGTTCTGGACGACGAAGATTTATGGCAAGGTGCTTCAGAAGCGCGCGACCGAGGCCAAAGAGGTCGACACGCAGTTGACGACGACGATCCAGCGGTCGGCCGCGACCATCGGGCTCGTGCAGGCGTTTGGCCGTGAGCGCGATGAGTACAATAATTTCTCTGCGACGGTCCAGAACTCTGTTACCGCTTACCTGCGGCTTCACTGGCAGGAAATGTGGTTTTGGCTGTTCGTCGGATCGATCTTCGGTCTGGGTGGGGCGGTCATCTTCGGCTACGGCGGGTGGGTGGTCTATCAGGACCAGTACGTCAAGAAACTCGGTGAAACCGGCATGACGGCAGGCGACCTGTCGATCTTCCTGAGCTACTTCCTCATGCAGTTGTACGGCCCACTTCAAAAGCTCAGCGGCACCGCGGCCCAGCTTGCAAGCGGTGTGGCGGGCGTGAAGCGCGTGTTCGAGGTCATGGATCGGGATGCGGTCATCAAGGACGCCCCGAATGCAATCCACCTGCCCAAGCAGCCGCGCGTGCTGACTCTGGACCACATCATCTTCGAGTACGCCAAGGGCCGGCCGGTGCTGAACGACGTGTCTTGCACGATTCGTCCGGGCGAAATGGTCGCATTCGTCGGTCAATCGGGCGTCGGCAAGACGACGCTGCTCAACCTGTTGCCGAGATTCTACGACCCCATTGGTGGGGCGCTGAAGTTGGATGACCACGACGTCCGTGGAGTGAAGGTTGCCGACGTCCGCAAGCACATCGCGCTGGTGCTGCAGGAATCAGTCATCCTCCCGACGACTGTCCGCGAAAACATCGCCTACGGCCGACCGGATGCGACCGACGCCCAGATCCGCACCGCCGCCGAGATCAGCGGGGCGGCGGTCTTCATTAATAAGCTGCCGAACAAGTACGAAGAGCAGATTACCGAGTCAGGCCAGAACCTTTCGGGCGGACAAAAACAACGCATCAGCATCGCCCGCGCCCTGCTGACCGAAGCGCCGATCATCATCATGGACGAGCCCACCAGCGCGCTCGACCCTCAACACGAACAACATATCATCGAGACGCTCAAACGCCTGAAAGGCCAACGCACGATCATCCTTGTGAGCCATCGACTCAGCACTGTTGCCGACTGCGATCAGATTTTCGTCATGGAGGAGGGGAAGATCGTGGAGAAGGGCACGCACGATGCTTTGGTGAAGCAGCGGGGCGTGTACTATCAAATGGCTAAGCACCAGTTGAAAATTGAGGAAGATAACATTCCGGTATAACGCACCATGAGTACCGAAAAATTACGCATCATCGTCGGTGGCATGGTCGGCCAGTTCCCGCTGGGTGGGGTGGCGTGGGACTATTTTCATTACGTGCTGGGTCTGGCCGAACTCGGGCATGACGTCTACTACCACGAGGACACGTGGGTGTGGCCGTTCGATCCGGAAAAGCGATACCCGACGGACGACTCTAATTACACCGTCAGCTTTATTCGCGATTTTTTTGCCAAGTATGCGCCGCACCTGAGCCAACGGTGGCATTACTGCCTGCTGCACGAGAAGAGCTTTGGGATGACGCGCGAAGGGTTCGACGAAGTCGCGCGGACGGCAGATGTTTTCCTGAACGTCAGTGGGGCGTGTTTCTTTCCCGATCAGCTTAATCCGAAGTGCGTGAAGGTCTTCATGGACACGGATCCGGGCTACAACCAGATCCGGCTCAGTGAGCAGTTTGCGTGGGAAGAGCATGTGGCCCGCTGGACGGCGCAGGTACGGGCGCACGATGTGCACCTAACGTACGCAGAGAATATCTACGGGGAGGATTGCACCATCCCGCGGATGGACTTTGACTGGCGACCGACTCGCTGTGTGGTGACGTTGCCCCAGTGGGACCAGGCCCGGCGATTCACACCGACGGCAGATAGCGCTTACACGACCGTCATGACGTGGGATTACTTCCGCGGGAAGGTGGTCTATAAGGGCGTCGACTATCGCACGAAGGTGCCCGAGTTCGAGAAATTTCACGATATTCCCAAGCACCTGCACGTGCCGATGGCGGTAGCGATTGGTGGACACAAGGCGCCGATTGACGACGTGCGGAAAGACGGCTGGCAGATTATCGACGCGTTCCAGGCCAGCAAAACGCCCGCGAGCTACGTCGACTTCATCAAGAACAGCGCCGGCGAATGGTCAATCGCGAAAAACGTCTATGTCGACACGCGCAGTGGGTGGTTCAGTTGCCGCACTGCCTGCTACCTGGCGGCGGGGCGGCCGGCGGTGGTGCAGGACACCGGGTGGAGCAAATTTGTTCCCAGTGGGGCAGGCCTGTTTGCCTTCACGACAATGGAGGAGACCCTGGACGCGATGCAGCGCGTCGCGAGCGACGCGACGAAACAGCGTGAACTGGCCTATGGGGTCGCGCGCGAATATCTGGCGCCCGATAAAGTGTTGCCTCCGATGATCGACGCAGTTTTTGCCAAGTCCGCCACCAACGCACCACGACCTCCTTCGAAATCGTAATTTTCATGACCATCGTCGTCGGCGGATACATTATCGGCTTTCCCCTCGGTGGGATGACATGGCACCACCTCAACTACCTGCTCGGCCTGCACGAGCTTGGACACGAGGTCTGGTTCATCGAGGACAGCGGCGCGTATTCCGTCCCGTACAACCCTACGACCTGGCAGTGCAATCCTGACCCCGCATACGGCATCGACTACCTGAAAAAGACGTTCGCTGAATATGGCCTGCCCGAACGCTGGTGCTATTACTCTCAGTTCTGGGACATGCACTTTGGGTTGAAAAAGGAGGAACTTCACGACCTCCTGAAGCGCGCCGACTTGCTGCTCTGCGTCAGCGGTGTGACACCCATCCGTCCCGAGCGGCCACGACCACGGCGAATCGCGGTCATCGATACCGATCCGGTCTTTACACAACTGCGCATGCGCGATGACGAGGAGTTTGCCAGCTACTTTCGCCAATTCGATGCGATCGCGACGTTTGGGACCGAGATCGGTAAGTCACATTGCGAGCTGCCGACACATGGTATCGATTGGATTCCGACCAATCAGCCCATCGCGATGCGGCATTGGCCGATCACGGTTACGACGACGCGACAGTTCACGACGATCGGCAAGTGGGAACATACCGCCGACCGCAATCTGGAATTGAACGGCCAGAAGTATCGCAGCAGCAAGGGGGTCGAGTGGATGAAAATGCTCGACCTTCCGGCCAAGACGTCGTGGGAAATGACGCTTGGGATGCAGGCAATGCCCACGGAAGTTAAACAGCAGTTCGAATCGCACGGCTGGCGCTGGACCGACCCCGAATCCGCCAGCATCAGCTGCCCCGCGTTCGCCGACTTTATCCGCGCCAGCGCCGGGGAGTTCACCGTCGCGAAGGAAATCTACAGTGGCCTACCCAGCGGGTGGTTCAGTGATCGCTCGAGCGCGTACCTCGCCAGCGGGCGACCCGTGGTGACGCAGGCGAGCGGTTTCGACCGCTGGCTACCCACCGGCGAGGGGTTGTTTTCGTTCTCGAACATCAACGAAGCTGCCACCGCCCTGAATGCCATCGTCAGCGACTACGACCGACACTCCCGCGCTGCCCGCGAGATCGCCAAGAAGTACTTGGATTCGTCAGTGGTCCTGCCGCGGTTGCTGGAAAACGTGATGGGGTAGATGAGCGAAGAACGCTTTCAAGTGCGTCAATCAACCGCGAAGACGCGAAGGAGAATCGCGAGGCCATTTATCGAGCGGTAGGCGTTTAGCGGCTGGATCTAGCGACCTTGCTCGTCCATGAGTTCTCAGTCGTGCCGCGACCTGAAAAGGATCTCTTCCCACGGCACAATCAAACACAACTCGATCGCCAGCGCAACTTTGTACGTGACGAGGTTTTGAAACAGCTTCTAATAAACCCTATGCGCAATTCATTTGGGGTCCTTTGCTGTTCGCTCGGGTCGGTTCCAACGCGTGCGAACACCGAATACTAACCCTGCGGTCAAGTCGTCACTGGTCTGGGTCGCCTAATCGGTCCACGCAAGCGAAAACGGTGAAAGCGCTTGACAATTCAAACGGCTGTTTTAATCTTACGCTTGAAACGACTGTATGGCGAAAGCAAGCAGATCTAACCCGGTGTTGACAGTGGACCTCGAACGAACGCGCCATCGCTTAGTGGAAGCAGGTGGCGAAGTCTTCGCCGAAAAGGGCTTTAAGGACGCCACCGTACGCGACATCTGCCAGCGGGCCGGCGCCAACGTCGCTGCGATCAACTATCACTTTCGCGACAAGCAGTCGCTGTATGCGGCGGCGATTCAGTATGCCCACAGTTGCGCCAAGCGTTATGACGGTGACATGGCGACACCGCCGAAGACGAGCGTGGACCTGCGTTTGCGCGCGTTCGTCCGGGCGATGCTCATGGGCATGATGGAGGACGGCAAGCCCGCCTGGCACGGCAAGCTGATCGCCCGCGAGATGGCCGAGCCGACCGGGGTGCTGTCACAGATCGTGATGCAGACGGTCCGCCCACGCTTTCTCATTCTGTCGGGGATTGTTCGCGACGTGCTCGGACCTGGCGCGTCGGACGCGGAGATCCGTCGCTGTGCGCGCAGCATCGTTGGTCAGGTGCTGTTCTACCACTTTGCCAAGCCAATGCTCGTGCATGCCTTCCCGGATGAACGCTTTGACGCCTCGGCGGTCGACGGGCTCGTCGAGCACATCGTGACTTTCTCGTTGCACGCCCTTCATGGCATCGCAGCAACGAACGCCAAATCGCGTCGCGCGACCCGGAAGCGAACGGGGCGTGCCAGGTGAACCTCATCGCGCTCAAAATGCTGACAGGCGACCGGGCCAAGTACCTCGGCATTATCATGGGGCTGACCTTTGCGTCGCTGCTCATTACGCAGCAGCTGGCGATCTTCCTCGGGCTGATGACGCGCACGTACGGCCTGGTGACCGATCTTCCGCACGCAGACGTATGGGTGATGGACCCGAAGGTCCAATTCATTGATGACGTGAAACCGCTGCAGGACACCGAGCTGTTTCGCGTGCGCGGCATCGACGGTGTCGACTGGGCGGTGCCACTTTACAAGGGATTGCTCAAGGCCCGGCTGAGCAACGGCAACTTCCAGACGTGTAACGTCATCGGCCTCGACGACGCGACGCTCATCGGTGGCCCGCCTCGCATGGTCCAGGGCCAGTTGGCAGACCTGCGGCGGAGTGAGGCGGTCATTATCGACGACGTTGGCGCGGTCGGGAAGCTGGCTAATATCCCGCAGGACAAGGATGGCAACCCACTGCCCGGCGCCAAGCCGGTCCCGCTGAAGGTCGGCGATTCACTTGAGATCAACGACCATCGTGCGATCGTCGTCGGCCTTTGCAACGTCTCGCGGACGTTTCAGTCGCAACCGGTCATTTACACGACCTATTCAAGGGCCACGACATTCGCGCCCAAGGAACGCAAGCTGCTGAGCTTTGTGCTGGTCAAGGCCAAGTCTGGCGAGGACATCGTGGCGCTGTGCCATCGGATTAGCGAGACGACGGGTTTAATGGCCATTCCACGCGATGACTTCAAGTGGAAGACGATGATGTACTTTCTAAAATACACCGGCATCCCGATCAACTTCGGCATCGCGGTCCTGCTTGGGTTTATCGTTGGCACCGCGATCGCCGGGCAAACGTTCTACAACTTCACACTCGAAAATCTGCGGCATTTCGGCGCCCTTAAAGCGATGGGGGCGGGCAACGGCATGGTCCTGCGGATGATTTTACTGCAGGCCGTCGTTGTGGGTGTCGTCGGATACGGGCTCGGTATTGGGCTGGCGTCGGCGTTCGGGTTGCTGTCGAAGACGACCGAACTGGCGTTTTACCTTCCCTGGCAGCTGCTGGCCATCAGTGGGACGGCGGTAACGGTCATCTGTCTGTTTGCGTCGGTCATCAGCATTCGGAAAGTAATGAAACTTGAGCCGGCCATCGTATTCAAGGGATAGCATCAGCATGTTAATGATTGCGTTGAAAATGCTGATCGGTGACCGCGCCAAGTACATCGCGCTGGTGGCGGGTATCGCTTTTGCGGCGCTGTTGATCACCCAACAGGCTTCCATCTTCGCAGGGTTTACACGCCGGGCTGGTTCGTGGATTCGCGGCGTGAACTACCCGGACATCTGGGTTACCGACCAGACGATGGAGTTCAGCGACGACTTGAAACACATGAGTGACATGAAGCTGCACCGAGTGCGCGGCGTGCAGGGTGTGGCGTGGGCCGTCCCGATGTTCAAGGGAATTATTCAGGTTCGCCTGCCCGACGGCACGCAGAAGACCGTCCGCCTGCTGGGCCTGGATGACGCAACACTCATCGGTGGGCCACCGGAATACGTCGCTGGTGAATTGAAGGACCTTCGCCAGGACGCAGCCGTGCTCGTGAACCAGGCGGACCTTGTGAAAGACCTGTCCCTGCCGCGCGATCCCAGTGGGCGCAAGCTCGGCGTGGGTGACCGCATTGTGATCAATGACAACCAGGCACGCATTGTCGGCATTTACCGTTCTCCGAAGGAGTTTTTCTGGGGTTCGTTGATCTACACGACTTACAGCCGGGCGCTCGCGTGGGCACCCAAGGAACGCAACCGATTGACGTATGTGTTAGCCAAGGCCGCGCCGGGTGAAGACCCAACGACGGTCGCCCGTCGCATTGAGGCGCAAACCGGCCTGCTGGCGCGCACTAATGCCGAGTTCGATCGGGCCACAATCATGTGGATGATCAACAACACCGGCATTCTGCCCAACTTCGGCATCACGATCGCATTGGGCTTCGTCATCGGCGCGCTGGTGGCGGGGCAAACGTTCTACTCCTTCGTGCTCGACAACCTCCGCTCGTTTGCGGTGCTGAAAGCGATGGGCCTCAGCAACAAGCGGGTGTTGATGATGCTCGTCTTGCAGGTCGTCATCGTCGGCAGTGTGGGGTACGGCCTTGGGCTCGGGCTGGCGTCGGTGGTTGGCTATACCATGCGCGACACCGAGATCGCGTTCTTCATGCCCTGGGTTATTCCCGTGTTCGGTGCCGTCGGCGTCCTCGTCTGCTGCATGCTCGCGGGCGTCTTGGGAATGATTCGCGTGTTGCGCGTCGAACCGGCCGTCGTCTTTAAGAATTGAGTAAGGTTATGACTCTGGCTGAACCACAAACCACACTGGCCGTCCGCTGTAACGACGTCGTCAAGACGTACGGCAGTGGCAACTCGAAAGTCACCGCATTGCGCGGTGTTGACCTCGATGTGCGCACGAATGAACTCATGATGCTTGTCGGCCCCAGTGGTTGCGGGAAGACGACGCTCATCAGCGTCATCGCGGGCATCCTCGATCAAGACAGCGGCGAGTGCGAGGTTTTCAACCACGACTTCAAACATATGAGCGCCGGTGAGAAGACGCGCTATCGCGGGCAGACCGTCGGGTTCGTCTTTCAGGCATTTAATCTGTTGCCGACACTGACGGCCGCCGAGAACGCGTCGATCCCGCTGCTGATCAACGGCATGAAGCGCAAGGAAGCCGTCGAACGCGCCCAGGCGACGCTTAGCCGTGTCGGCCTTGGGGATCGTGGTCATTCGCTGCCCGCACAACTGTCCGGTGGGCAGCAACAACGCGTCGCGATCGCCCGGGCGCTCATTCACGGCCCGAAGCTCATCGTCTGCGACGAACCGACCAGCGCGCTCGACGCCACCACGGGTCACAAAGTGATGGAGATTCTTCGCGAGGTCGCGCTCGGCGAAGACCGTGCGCTGATTATCGTGACGCACGACTCGCGCATCTTCGAGTTCGCCGACCGCATTGCCCAGATGAACGACGGCCAGATCGTGAAGGTCGTCGATTCGCACATGGAGTTGGATAAGCATTGACAGCGATACATCGTCATCCTGAGGGACTCCGAAGGATCTCCCTTTCCGGGTAGTCGAGAACGAAGAGATCCTTCGAAGTCCCTCAGGATGACAGTTAAAGTAAGATCGAGGTACCTCATGTTCGGCAAACTATTTCTTCCCTTCCTTGCGCTGCTCGGTGTGTTGTTCGCCGTCTACACGGTGATCGCGGGCAGTCGTACGTCGCCACCCAGTGAGCCGATCGCGCCACCGGCGATGGCGCCCTTCAAGGCGTACGTCGCAGGGGCTGGCATAGTCGAAGCCAGCACAGAGAACATCGCCGTCGGCACACCGGTCGCCGGGGTTGTCAGCGAGGTGACGGCCAAGATTGGCGATGAGGTCAAGAAGGGCGATCCGCTGTTCATCGTCGACCTGCGCGACCTGCAGGCCGAATTACTGGTCCGCGAGGCGGATTTGAAGTCCAGACAGGCCAATGTAAAGGTCGCCGAAGCCCAGGCCGCCGACGCGACCAACCAGTATGACATGTACAAGTCGATCAACGACGCACGAGCTGTCACAAAGGAAGAACTCGATCGGCGTCGTTTCGGCGCCGATGCCGCTAACGCGACGGTCGTTCAGGCGCAAGCGCAGGTGATCGCCACCGAGGCGTCGATTGCGCAGACGAAGGTCGAGCTTGAACGCCGTATCGTCCGGGCGCCGGTCGACGGGCAGGTTCTGCAGGTCAAGATCCGCACCGGCGAATTCGCGCCGGCCGGTGTCGTCGCGACCCCGTTGATGTTGATCGGCAACGTGAAGACGCTTCACGTACGCGTTGACGTCGACGAGAACGACGCCTGGCGTGTCGATCCCAAAGCCGCCGCCGAGGCGAGCGTGCGGGGTAATAGCAAGCTGAAGGTGGACCTGACCTTTGTTCGCATCGAGCCCTACGTCATTCCCAAGCGTTCGCTGACCGGCGAGAGCACCGAACGGGTGGATACTCGTGTGCTACAGGTTCTGTTCGCGTTCGACCGAAGTGCCCTGAAGAACGTCTACGTCGGCCAGCAGATGGACGTTTTTATCGAAGATTTGGCGTTCATTGAACCGGCAACCACTGCGCCAGTGGCAATTGTGAAATAGTCTGCCAATAATCGCCAACGCCCAGACTCAACCGGACACAGGAATAACACTCATGCACAGCAGCGGTACCCGACTGGCCCTTCGCTTGACGCTCCTTTCCCCCCTGGCCTTGGCCTTGGCGGTGTCGGGCTGCTCGGTGGGGCCGAACTACAAGACGCCCGATACGAAGACCAAAGCCAACTACAACGAGTTAAACGCGTCTTACGCATCCACCCAGCCGACCACGGCCGCTACTACTAAGCCCACGACCAAACCGGTCATCTCGCAGTGGTGGACCACGTTCGGTGACCCCACGCTTAACTCGCTCGTCGACCGCGCCATCGCTGCCAACCTCGACGTGCGCGAGGCGCAAGGCCGCGTGCGCGAAGCGCGGGCGCGCATCGGAGTCCAGCGGTCGGGGTACTACCCGGATGCCTCGGTGGGTGGCTCGTATCAGCGTTCCAGTCGTTCCTTGAACATCGATGGTGGCACGACGACCAGCACGGGTACGGGTGGTGGCACCGGTGGTGGGTCGGTAGTGAACTTCGCGTCCGACCGTGAGACCGACATCTACCAGGCCGGCTTCGACGCGTCGTGGGAGATCGACGTGTTTGGTGGCACCCGACGCGCTGTCGAGGCGGCCGTTGCCGACCTTCAGGCGCAGGAAGAGGACCGCAACAACGTCCTGCTCACGCTGCTGGGCGACGTGGCGTCCAACTACGTCCAATACCGCGGCACACAAGCGACGATCGTCGCGACGCAGAACAATCTCAAGGCCCAACTGGAGACGCTCGACCTGACCAAGTCGCGCTTCGACGCGGGCCTGAGTAGCGACCTGGATGTCGCCAGGTCTGAAGCGCAGGTGGAGACGACCGCTGCCACACTGCCCACACTGCAGACGCAATTGAAGCAGCAACTGCACCGCTTGGGTGTACTGATCGGCCAGGACCCCAGCTCACTGGCGACGGAACTGGCGGCCATCAAGCCGATCCCCGGTGTGGCCGTCGAGATCCCGATCGGTCTGCCCTCCGAGTTGCTTCGACGCCGCCCGGACGTACGCCGTGCCGAGCGCCAACTGGCGGCGTCGTCAGCCCGCATTGGTGAAGCGGTCGCGGAATACTTCCCGAAGTTTTCTCTCGTCGGCGCGTTGGGATATCAGAGCAGCAAGTTCAAGTCGCTCATCAACAGCGACAGC
>JBBRHE010000070.1:0-15854 GCA_038223165.1 Tepidisphaerales bacterium | reverse complement strand
TGCCGACGTAGCGGAAGGCTTGTTCGGGCAGGTCGTCGGCGCGGCCGCTGACGATTTCCTCGAAGCTGCGCAGTGTGTCGGCGAGCTTCACGTACACACCCGGGAAGCCCGTGAACTGTTCGGCGACGATGAACGGCTGGCTGAAGAACAGCTCGATTTTGCGGGCTCGGCTGACGGTCAGCTTGTCTTCTTCACTTAGTTCGTCCACGCCCAGAATCGCGATGATGTCCTGCAGATCGCGGTACCGCTGGAGCATCTGCTGCACCGCGCGGGCGATGCGGAAGTGGTCTTCACCGACGATTTCGGCTGACAAGGCTCGCGACGACGACGCGAGCGGGTCGACGGCGGGGTAAATGCCCTTGCTGGCAATGCTACGTTCGAGATAGATGAACGCATCCAGGTGGGCGAACGCGTTAGCAGGGGCCGGGTCGGTCGGGTCGTCGGCGGGCACGTAAACGGCCTGCACGCTCGTGATGGCGCCGTTCTTTGTGCTCGTGATACGTTCCTGCAGTTCGCCCATTTCCGTCGCCAGTGTGGGCTGGTAACCAACGGCCGACGGCATACGACCCAGCAACGCCGACACTTCCGAACCGGCCTGCGTAAAGCGGAAAATGTTATCGACGAACAAAAGCGTGTCGGCACCACTCTCATCACGGAAATATTCAGCCATCGTCAGCGCGCTCAGCGCCACACGCAGACGCGCGCCCGGTGGCTCGTTCATCTGACCGAAGACCATGACGGTCTGGTCGATGACGTGCTTGCCGGTCTTACCGATCTCGGCTTCCTGCATTTCCAGCCACAGGTCGGTGCCTTCACGCGTGCGCTCACCCACGCCAGCAAAGACCGAATATCCACCATGCTGTTGTGCGATACGGGCGATCAATTCCTGAATGACGACCGTCTTGCCAAGGCCTGCACCACCGAATAACCCGGCTTTGCCACCTCGAAGGAACGGGGTCAGCAAGTCGACAACCTTGATG
Organism: Tepidisphaerales bacterium; assembly: GCA_038223165.1. Lineage (GTDB taxonomy): Bacteria > Planctomycetota > Phycisphaerae > Tepidisphaerales > Tepidisphaeraceae > DASYHQ01. The sequence continues at coordinate 14,874 of JBBRHE010000070.1, read as the reverse complement.
CCCGTTTCGAACACCTCGGCTTTGGGGGTTAGATCGGTAAACTCGGGTGGCTCACGGTGAATCGGCCGGCTCGCGGTCGCGTTGACCGGGCCACGGTTGTCGATCGGTTCACCCAGCAGGTTAAACACCCGGCCGAGCGTTTCCTTACCGACCGGCACGCTCAAGGGCGCGCCGGTATCGAGGGCGTCCATCCCGCGACGAAGACCGTCAGTGCTGCCCAACGCCACCACGCGAACGCGCCCACCGCCTAAGTGGCTGGCGACCTCGCCCATCAGCTTGATGTCCGGCGACCCGTGGCTGCTACCACTACCGGTGATCTTCAGCGCGTTGTAGATGGCAGGCAGTTGATCTTCGGGAAACTCGACGTCGAAGGTCGAGCCGATGACTTGCGTAATACGTCCGGTGGCCGGCATGTCGATCCTCTGTTTATGTCCTCACTCCGAGCGCGGGTCACGCGCGTGGCGCAAAAATGCGCCAATCCGACAAAGGGTCAAGATTGTACCGTTCCTTCACAAAGCCACAAGACGCGCCCCTTGGCGAGCCCCGCTAAGCTGGATACGCCGATGGACCATGACGTTATGCGTCGTTTTCTTACGGTTTTGCAGGGGTCTGGGGTTGTCCCGTCCCCGTTTCCCACCCGAATCCGATTTTCAAATCTTGTATTGTTGTAAACGACTGTTTGCCCCATCGGACCAAGGTTGCGCCGGCATCCACGTGATAGAGGTTGCCGTCGAGGACAATATTTCGGTCTTTTGCGGTTTCGATCGACCAGTCGCCGAGGCTTGTCTGGACCTTCGAGCGATCGAACGTGTTGCCTGTGATCGTAATATCCTTGATCTGGATCGGCGCGTTCTGCCCGCTTTGACCTTTAACGACACGGGTGTCGAGGTTGCCCACGGTCATGGCGCGCAGTTCGAGGCTGGTGTCCTGAAACGTGCAACCCGTGACTGTCACACCGACGCTTTCGCAGATGGACAGTGCTGCAGCGTCACCGCGCACGAAGGTGCACCCTTCGACCCGGCCGGGACCGAAGTTGATCTCTAGTTGGAGACCCAGTGATGCGTGCGCGCCTTTTTTGGCCCGGCGACCCCCACCGATCGTGCTGTTGCGGATGACGTAGTCGCGGTTGTCGATGTCCAGCCAAAAGCCCGGCCCACGGTTGTCGAGCGTGACAAGACCATCGACAAGCAGACGATTCGTCTGGCTGAACTTATTGAACCCGTAGCCCGGTGAGACGATGCCCTTGGCGACCTCGCCTTCCTCGATCGTCAGGAAGTGCTTCGGGTCGGCAGCGGCGCGCGAGAGGTTCAGGACATGACCGGCGTTATTGGCGCGCAGTTCGGTGTTGAGGATGCGCACGTCGTTGCTCGCGGTGCCACTGATCCCGCTGTAACCGTTTCGGCGCGACCGGCAACCGTTAACGAGCGCCTCGTGCGAGCCTTTGGGAATGCCGATGCCCGTACCGACATTCTCGTCGACATCGCAGAACTCAAGCTTTCCCTTCCAGCGTACGCGCACGGCTGCCTTTGCGCTTTCGAAATCACTGGCAAAACGCGTGACGCGCAACCCGATGACGCGCCCCGTGGTGATGTCCAAACCGAATGGCAGGACGTCGCGCCCATCGAGCGTAACACTGCCTGCGACGTCGGCGTACAACGTTACGGCGCGGTCGACCTTTACCCCTTGCGTGTAAACACCGGGCTCGATCCGGATGAACTCACCTGCCGACGCATTGTCGATCGCCGCTTGAATTGATTCACCAAGCTTCACGACCGCAGTTGGCTTCGTGGTCGGCGCGGCAGGGCGGGTGCTGGCCTCCAGTTGCGCAACACGATCGCGCAAAGTGGTGTTGGTTCGAGATAAATCCTCGACCCGCGCTGCTGCGGTGTCGCGCTCGACCGTGGCGCGGACGGCCGATTCGTGCAGACCGTTCACCGCGACGATCGCAGCGTCGCGAAGGACCGCGGGGTCGCTGGTGGTTTGCGTCGTCGGTGGCGCAGCGACGCAACGACCGGTAAGCGCCAGTGAGAGCAACGCGATGCGGAATGATGAGTGACGAACGGACATAACGGGCTTCTCTTCCTGACGCACGCTCGCGACTCGCTGATGCCCTGTCGAACACCGACCGGAACGCTCCGATCGCGTGCGATAAAGGTATCGCGCGCCGCGTAGTGCGTCACTCCATCCGAAACCGGTGCGCGCCGGAACGCCAGTTTGCGCATCGGTCAGCGTTGTCAGAACGGAAATGCGGGATTTTCTATTGTTGAGCGATACGGGGGAAAGTGTCCGATCGCGCACATCGATACTTACGGGCGAGGCGCTCATGATTCTCCACGCCCCTTCTCACCTGGGTAATACCGCGACCACGTCGATCAAGGTCGATCGTCAGGCGCTGGTGACGGATCGTTGTGGCGTTCCGGGCTCGCGGGGGATTCATCGGTTGGATCGCCGCTGGGGGCGCCGGGCATACCGGGTGTGTCTGGCCAGCCACCCCCGCCACCAAACCCTTCGGCGCGGCGGCTTTCGGTTTCGATGCGTTGTTGTTCCAGTTTGGCGTCGACCAGCCGGTTCTGATCGGGTGTCAAAAGATCTTGAATCTGCCTGATCTCTTCATCCCCCGTGGGTGATTCGGCCATCAGGTCGCGGGCGGCGTCGCGGATCTGACGCAGGCGGTCTTCGTCATAGTTGCCGCCTCGGCGCATCTGGCGGTACTCGGCCTGCATGTCTTCGATGTCGGCAGCGTGGTTGGCCCGCCAGGTGTCGTTAACCTTCTTGAACCCGTCACGGATCGCCAAAACGTTTCGCTTCTGCGCGGGCGACAGGTTGAACTCTGGTGACAGGTTCATTTCAGCCAGTGCGGTGATGTACGTGTCCAAACGGTTCACCCAGACGAACAAGTCACCACGCCCGAACCGACGACCGAACCCACCCCCGCCACCAAACGAACCACCGAATCCACCCCCACCAAACCCACCCGGCCCGGGCATGTTCGGCTGGGGTTGAACCGGCGCGGTCTCGTCCTGGGCCAGAACGATGCAGGCGTCCCCCAGTAAAGTGATCGCAACAAGCGAGATCGCCAGCGCCCGGGTCCGTCCTGGTTGAGTCTGCATGGTCCGTTTCCTTGCTCACCGGCACCGTCACTGTCGTCGGGTCGTGTCGTGGACGTGCCAGTGTGCGTTTCCCATGTTACAACGGATGGCCCATGACTGCAGAGACCTACACCCTGGAATTCGATGGTGGCTCGCGCGGCAACCCCGGACCTGCGGGCATTGGGGTCGTCGTCCGCGCCGCAGACGGCACACCGGTCGTCACGCTGGGTCGGTTCATCGGTCGCGCGACCAACAACGTTGCTGAGTACCGCGCCCTCATCACCGCGATGCAGGAGGCGCAGCGTCTGAACATCGTTAACGTGCTCATTCGTGGGGACAGTGAGCTGATCATCAAGCAAATGACCGGCGTGTACCGTGTGAAGAGCCCGGACATGCGCGTCCTGTTCGAGGAAGCGCAGCAGGTCATCAAAAAATTCAAGTCCGCCACGTTTCAGCACAACCTCCGTCACAAAAACGAACTGGCCGACAAGCTCGCCAACCTCGCGATGGATCGCAAAGCTGAAGTGACCGATGTCGACACGGTCGCGATGTCCGGACCGGCTGCGACCGATAAACCACTACCGATCGACGAACTGTCGGCCATCCCACCGGAAGTAGGTGACGTATGGACTTGCGCCCGCTGTGCTTGCGTCATCCAGATTCAAAAACCGACCAATGTTCGTCCACACCAGCTTAAGCCGTTCACTTGCCAATGCGGGCAGAAGATGACAGGCTAATTGCCGGTCGCGCCCCCGTTAGGGGTCGCGATGGATGAACACGACGATTTACACACAACAGCAGAGGAACCATGCCGGAAACGGTGAAACTGGGCGTCATTGGATGCGGTGCGATCAGTGGGGCGTATTTTGGCATGGCCAAGAACTTCCCGATTGTCGAGGTCGTCGCGTGCGCCGACATGAACATCGAGGCGGCGAAAAAGAAGGCCGCCGAGTTCAACGTGCCCAAGGCCTGTTCGGTCGACGAACTGCTGGCCGACAAGTCGATCGAGCTTGTGATCAACCTCACCATTCCCAAGGCACACGTCCCGGTCGGTCTGCAATGCATCGCAGCGGGTAAGCACGTCTACGCGGAAAAGCCCCTGGGTGTGAACACGACCGAAGGTCGTCAGTTGCTCGACGCAGCCAAGAACAAGGGTGTGCGCGTCGGTTGCGCGCCCGACACGTTCATGGGCAGTGGCATTCAGACGGCCCGCAAGGCGATCGACGACGGCGTGATCGGTCGACCGCACGGTTTCACTGCGTACATGATGGGCCGGGGGCACGAGAGCTGGCATCCGTCTCCCGAGTTCTACTACGAAGTCGGTGGTGGGCCGATGTTCGACATGGGACCCTACTACCTGACGGCGTTGCTGAACCTGTTCGGCCCGGTCAAGCGTGTCAGTGGCATGGCGAGCATCGCGGTGCCCGAGCGCACGATCACGAGCGAGCCGAAGAAGGGCAAGAAAGTGAAGGTCGAGACCCCAGACCACGTCAACGGCCTGATGGAGTTCACCAACGGCGCCGTCGGCACGATCATTCAGAGCTTCGCGGCACCCGGCGCCGACTACAACGGCAAGCAACCGATCACCGTCTTCGGTGACAAAGGGACGCTACGCATCCTCGACCCCAACTCGTTCGATGGTCCCGTCCACTTCGCGCCCTGGGGCAGTGGAGACTGGACGGAAGTGCCGACCGCGTTCGTCAAAGGCTACGGCCGCAGTGTCGGTGCCGCCGACATGGCCTACGCCATCCGCTCAGGTCGCGCCCACCGCGCCAGTGGTGAGCAGGCGTTTGCAGTCCTCGAGCTGATGCAGGGCTTCCTGGACTCGTCCAACTCGGGCAAGACCGTCGAACCGACCCTGAAATACGAGCGCGTCAAAGCGATGCCCGCAGACCTGCCGTTCGGAACCCTGGACGAGTAAACCCCGATCCCCGTTGAGGGAAGACGTTCGCGTCGACGTCTGCTTGCGCTGAACGGGAAAAGTACAACCACAGAGAGCACAGAGACCACAAGAGAAAAAACAGGAAGCTGGTTCGGTCAGGCCCGGTCAAATCTTCTTTCTCTGTGCCCTCTGTGGCCCTCCCTCCGTGTGCTCCGTGGTCGCATTGGATTTCTTCGACCCCAGCCATAACGTTCGATATGCGCGCCGCCACAAGCCGGCGCGCACTGCATCGGCTCGCATTTCCAACAAAGCCAACTCACTTTCTCGTTGAAAAGCACAAATCACTCCCCCAAAAATCGCAAAATGGCGCACTGGCGCGCACCAACTTTGTAGAAGTAGCAGGGTCAGCGTGACGGGGTCACCGGCCAATCGGCTTCGATGTTCTTTGACAATCGAATAGCTCGTGTGGGTTTGCCGAACCCGAAGCGATGCCTGACAGATCAGCAATTACGACCAGCCACTTTCATCCCGAAGGGAGCGGTAGCGATTTGAGGGATCGGAGTTGCGTCAAGCAGCTTGCCGTACCGGATCCCTCGGGTCGCGACCGCTCCCCGCGGGATGACATGGGGTGTGGTTGGCCGACGCCGATCGAATTGTCACGCGATGCCTCGATTCGCCAGAGGCGTATGTTCACTCCCAGAGCTTACAGTCACATGGACATCCGTCGTTTCGTGTCGTTTCGTGTCGTTTCCATGTCGGTTGTATGTCGGTTAGCGGTCGGTTCGGCGGGGGGTGTAAAATCGCAACGCGTGGCCGTGATTCGTGTTACGGGAAGCGAGGACCCCAAACTTTTATTTTGCAGAGGGAGGAACGATGGAGCGCAAAAAAAATGCCCCTCGCGCGGGGAAGACGCGAGGGGCTTCAGGGGGAGGGTAGGTCCGGTAGAGGGTCAAACGGATTGGGCACCCGCCGACCCCCCAAATGTCTGGTTGTCGATCCGACCGGCGTGAGGGAACAAACCGTCACGCGATACCACGTCGTTCGTCAGACCGTCGCGATCAGGATGCCGCACACCGCGGCGTAGCCCAGGATGGCGATCAGGATCTGCTTGTAGTCTGCTCGCCCAGTGCGATGCAGAGAGTAGTCGTGCGTGGTCATGGGGTCCGTCCTTCTCACTGGTGAGCAACATCGCTCACCTCGATAGATCAGACCCGTTCGCACGGCTGTAGTTAGAATGCCGCAAACGTCCGAAAGTTACAGTTCTTGACTCGAAAAACGCGGGTTTTGCGGTTTGAACGTCGGTCCATTTCTATAACCAGACCCGTAGGACGCCGACGGAGCTTGGGACGTTAGACAGGATGCCATGTCAGAAGCCAGTTTGGCGTTCTCAGCTAAGCTGAGCACGCCACGCACGGGGCTGCGTTCGTCGTGCTGGCAAATACATGCGACCCCGTCGATTCGATTCAACCCGATTCGTTCCAATGACCGATAACCCTCTGTAGGTATCGCACGAGCAAACAGCATGTCCCTGCGCAGCTTGATCTCTCGACTGACCCAACGCCCCGGTTTGCGTACTGCAACACCTCCGCGCATCGATTTGGCCGACCTGCTGGGCAGGCCTGCGATCAACCTCGACACGCCCGAACTGCAACGCTTCCTCGCGGGCAAGCGCGTGATGGTCACCGGCGCGGGGGGCAGCATCGGTAGTGAGATCTGCCGGCAGGTCATCCGGTTCTGTCCTCAACGGTTACTGCTCGTCGAGCGGGCGGAGAACGCGCTGTTTGAGATCGACCGTGAACTGCGCGACGGGTGGATGGGCGCCGACATCCGCCCGTACGTCGCCGACATTGGTGACGCAGCCCGCATCACCGACATCTTCACCACCGAGCGGCCGCAGGTCGTGTTCCACTGTGCGGCCCACAAGCACGTGCCAATGATGGAGCTGAACCCGGGTGAAGCCATCAAAAACAACGTCTTCGGCACCAAGACCCTCGCCGACGCCGCAAGGGCCGCCGGTTGCCGCGCGTTCGTCATGGTCAGCACGGACAAAGCCGTCAACCCCACGAGTGTCATGGGCGCAGCCAAACGAGTCGCGGAGCTGTACGTGCAGAGCCTGAACATCAGTTGCCAGTTGCCAGTTGCCAGTTGCCAGTCAGAAGGCAAACAGGCACCGGCTTCACCGAATTCCACTGGCCACTGGCCACTGGCAACTAGCAACTCCCCCTCCCCGACCCGGTTTGTCGCAGTGCGCTTCGGCAACGTGCTCGGGTCGTCGGGTAGTGTCGTGCCGATCTTCCAGAAGCAGATCGACGCCGGTGGACCAGTGACCGTGACGCACGCGGACATGAAGCGCTACTTCATGACGATCCCCGAGGCGTCGCAACTGGTCATGCAGGCCGGCGCGATCGCTAAAGGTGGCGAGGTCTTCATCCTCGACATGGGCCAGCCCGTGCGGATCGTCGACCTGGCGCACGAGCTGATCCGTCGAAATGGGCTCAACCCCGGTGACGACATCGAGGTGCGCTTCAGCGGGATTCGGCCTGGTGAGAAGCTGTACGAGGAACTGGCCTGCGACTACGAGCGGGCCGTGCCAACGGGTCATGACAAGATCCGCGTCTGGCAACTGCCCGCAGCGAAAGCGACCGAGCTGGACGAGATGCTCGCGACGCTCGGTCGCGCCGTCGAGACCGGCACGCGAGACGCCGCGATCGCCGCGCTAGCAGCCTGCGTCCCCGAGTACCGTCCGACGACTGCCGTCCCCACGGTGCCCACCGTTCCCACCGTGCCGACCGGAACCCCGATGCTCCGCCTCGTCCAGGCGGCGTAACCTGTCCGGTCGGTCCCCCAATCCGCAAGAACCCGTCCCGGATTCTCCTCAAATCGTCCGGGATTTTGTCCGATCTGCAGATGCCGCCAGTACGTCGTTCCCACCGCGCTCCGGTATAACTCCGGATCGGTCCGTTCAGTGACAGTGTTACGGAGACATCGCGATGACCCCGACAACCCAGGATTTCGAAAAGCTCGGTGAGTTCTACCTCGGTCAGAAATACGACATCGCCGCCAAACAGCGGAGTGGGGACCTGATCCTGTATGACAGCAAGGACCTCGTCACCCACGCGGTCTGCGTCGGCATGACCGGCAGTGGCAAGACGGGCCTGTGCATCGGCCTGCTCGAAGAGGCCGCGATCGACAATATCCCCGCGATCGTCATCGACCCCAAGGGAGACCTGTCGAACCTGCTGCTGACGTTCCCCAACCTCTCGGCTGAGGAATTCCGCCCGTGGATCAACGAGGACGACGCCGAGAAGAAGAAACTGACGGCCGACCAGTACGCCCAGCAGCAGGCAGAGATGTGGACGAAAGGCCTGGCGCAGTGGGGCCAGAGCAAAGAGCGCATCCAGAAGCTGCGCGACGCCGCCGACTTCCTCGTCTACACCCCGGGCAGCAGCGCGGGAAGGTCGGTGTCGATCCTGAAATCGCTCAGCGCGCCCGACCAGTCGATCGTTGATGACCATGATCTGCTGCAGGAGCGCATCAGCACGACCGTGACGAGCCTGCTCGGGCTGCTCGGGATCGACGCCGACCCGATCCAGTCGCGCGAGCACATCCTGTTATCCACGCTGTTCAACACCGCGTGGAAAGACGGAAAGGAGCTGAGTTTAGAGACGCTTATCCAGCAGATCCAATCACCCCCGTTTGGGCGCGTGGGCGTGATCGACATCGACTCGTTCTACTCGCCAAAGGATCGCGGCAACCTGGCGATGAAGCTCAACAACCTGCTGGCGGCGCCGGGGTTCGCGTCGTGGTTGAGTGGTGACGCGCTGGACATCGACCAGATCCTCTACAGCCCTGTGGGCAAACCGAAGATCTCGATCTTCTCGATCGCCCACCTGTCGGACGCCGAGCGGATGTTCTTCGTCTCGCTGCTACTGAACCAGGTGATCGGTTGGATGCGCGGTCAGAGCGGCACGACGAGCCTGCGGGCCGTCCTCTACATGGACGAGATCTTCGGGTACTTCCCACCGGTCGCGAACCCACCGAGCAAGGGCCCACTGCTGACACTGATGAAGCAGGCCCGCGCGTATGGCGTGGGCGTGGTGCTGGCGACGCAGAACCCGGTCGACATCGACTACAAGGGCCTGAGCAACGCCGGCACCTGGTTCATCGGCCGACTGCAGACCGAGCGCGACAAACTGCGCGTCCTCGACGGCCTGGCGGGCGCCAGCGCGCAGGCGGGCGTCGGGTTCGACCGGCAGAAGATGAGCGCCAAGCTGTCATCTCTGAGCAACCGCGTCTTCCTGATGAACAACGTGCACGATGCCGAACCGGTCGTCTTCGAGACCCGCTGGGCACTGAGCTATCTGCGCGGGCCATTAACGCGAAACCAGTTAAAACAACTAACGCGACCGAACGAAGCGGTGAAGGGAATCGACGCGCCGATGAGCAACGCGGGGATTGGCCGAGTCGATGGGAACAACAAGACGCCCACGGTCGTGGAGGACGACGAGGTTGAAGCCACGACCGTGACTGCCCGTAGGGCGGCGCGACCGGTGCTCAACCCCAAGATTCACCAGAGCTTCATCCCCGTGCGGTCCCAGCATCCCGAGGGTGCGATGCTTCTGTATCGCCCGGCGTTGCTGGCGTTTGCGGAGGTCTACTTTCAGGACACGAAGACGGGCATCGACGAGACCCGCAACTACACCCTGACCGCGGCGCGGGGCGCGGACGGTCACATCGACTGGAGCGCCGCGACGGCGGTGGACCTGGCGCAGGCAGACCTTGACGCCGAACCGCAGGCAGATGGCTCGTACGCCAACGTCCCCGACTACGCGACGAACGCGAAGAACTACGACGCCTGGGCCAAGCAGTTAACGGACGTCATCCTGCGCACCCAGCGGGTCGATCTGATCAAGAGCGCCCGCTATGGCCTGCTCTCCAAGCCCGGCGAGACAGAGCGCGACTTCCGTGTGCGCCTGAACACCGCAGCGAGGGAACAGCGGGATGCCGCAGTCGACAAGCTTCGCCAGAAGTACGCCCCGAAACTTGCGGGGATGCAGGAGCGGCTGCGACGGGCGCAGCAGGCGGTTGATCGGGAGAAGTCACAGGCGCGGACCAGTTCGTTCCAGACGGCGGTCTCGATAGGCGCCACCGTTCTCGGCGCCTTCCTGGGTCGCAAGAAGGTGAGCGTAGGAAATGTCGGCAAAGCCACCACCGCGGCGCGTGGAGTCGGCCGGTCCAGCCAACAGTACGGGGACGTCACCCGCGCCGAGGAAACGGTTGAGTCGATCCAAGCCCAGCAGGCCGAGCTCGACGCACAGTTTCAAGCCGAGGTCAACGCCATGGAGATCGCGTTCGACCCCTCGACCGAACCCTTGGAAACGACCGCGGTGCGCCCGAAGAAGTCGAACATCACGATCGAGGGAATCGTGCTGACGTGGACGCCGTACTGGCAGACCGAAGACGGGAAGTCGACCTCGGCATGGGAGTAGCTGAGCGAGCGCCGTCTTGCGGATCACTTAACCGCCCGTCACCCGCGTGATCAGCTGCACCTCTTCCTTCCGATAGGCCTTCCCGTTCTTACGGAAGATGTCGTGAAACCAAAGAGGTGGTTCGGGTGGGTAGGGGCTTTGCCAACTGTCCCACGGGTAGAACGTCTGTGATTTCCCTGCGACGAAGCCCCAGTTGTAGGCCGCGATCTTCTCTTCCTTGAAGTAGGGGAGGATCGCCTCGAACGTGCTACCGACGGCGCGGGCCATATACTCGGTGCAGAGCATCGGGCGACCGAACCGCCGCAGTTGATCGACGCTCGCGCGCGTGATTGGCAGGTCGCTGTAGCGATGGAAGCTGATGACGTCGCTGCCTTCAAGCTGCACGCGTTGCCACGATTGCAGTTTGGCGTCTTGGTCCCAATCACCGAGCCAGATGCCGCTGGTTAACGGTTGCGACGGTTTGCCGGCACGGGCCCACTTGAAGGTTTTGGCCAATAGTGGCGCGACGACCGCGCCCTTGTTGGCAATGTCCCGGATGCCGCGGCTCATGTGGTTGTTGTTGTCCGGCTCGTTCCAGATGTCCCACACGAGCACACGGTCGTCGTCGCGGAAATGGTGGACGATGCCGGTGACGTACTCCTCTAACTCGTCGAACAGCGTCGCGTCGCGCAGGTAACGCACGCCTGGGCTTTGCAGCCAGCCACTGTTATGCACACCTGGTTCGGGCGGCATCTGCTTGCCGGGATAGGGGAACTGGTACCAGCACGAATCGAAGAAGACGAACATCGTGCGGATCTTGTGGCGCTTTGCGATCTTCAGGTAGGCGTCGACATTCTTCAGGAACGCCTTCCTCTCGTGCTTCCAGAGCAGGTCGTGCAGGAAGACGCGCATGGAGTTCATGCCCAGCGACGCTGCCCAACCGAGCTCCTTGTCAATGCGGGCCGCGTCGAACGTGGCGTCCTGCCACATCTCAAGCTGGTTGATGGCGCTGGCGGGCATGAAGTTGGCGCCGACCGGCCACTTCACGCCGGCGTACCAGTCGTTGGCCTTCTTCCTGGACCACCGGCCCTTGCTGGCGGTGGTGATCATGTGGTCGAGGTTCTGCATGATGAGCTTCCTTGCATTGCGTAGAGTGGCACTGCCCACTAAGTCGCTCGCGGTGGGCAATGCCCACCCTACGAATCATTCAACGTGGTCGTACACCTGGACCTTGGCCCAGTTCGCCTTATTGCGCGCGATGAAGTCCAAGTGCAGCGGGTGCGTTTGGTAGACGTCGTGACCGGCTGAGTCTTCGAGGACGACGGTGATGCCGACGGCGTACGAGTTGTCGACGACCGGGCGGTCGGTGCCTGCGGGCGTGCCGGTGAAAAGGAACTTCACACCGGGGATCGCGCCGAGATACTCGTCGCAATCGGATTCCAACTGATCGCGTGCCGTTGAGGGGGCGTCGGGCTTGAGCCAGAAGTAAACCGTATGGATGAACATGGCCGACACTTTCGCGGGGATCGGCGTTTGTGGCAAGGGTGTAAAAACGGATCGGCGCGTAAGAGGGTCATTGGTTGGATGGGACGCACGCGTTCGGTCAATCCGGAAGTGGAAAGCGAACCGCCAAGAGCGCCATGCACGCCAAGCAAGGCGAAAGAGTTGAGCTTCCTGGCGTGTTTGGTGGTCCAATTTCCTTCTAAAAATGGTCAGATGCGTGTGGGCAGGGCGGTTGGACTTACTGGCGGTCGCGATTTACCGGACCAGCGGGTGTGCGGGCGAACGTCGTGAATGATCCATCCTTGCTCGAATGCCGATATGCTGGATACGCACATGTGTGGAATTGCTGGAATCATCGCGTGGGATGAACGATATCGCACGTCACCGGGCGTGCTGTCGCTGCTCAGCGCCGCCATCGCGCATCGTGGGCCGGATGGGGAACGGTTGTGGTTCAACCGTAAAGATCATGAGATCACGCTCGATGCCCCCCAGGCCGCGCTGGCGTTTCGGCGGCTGGCGATCATCGATCCGGACGAGCGGTCGATGCAACCATTCACGATCGGCTCGAAAACCATCGTTTTCAACGGAGAGATCTACAACTATCGCGAGCTTCGCGCCGAACTGACCGAGGTCCGTCCAGATCACAACTGGGCGACCGAAGGGGACACGGAAGTTTTGCTGCTGGCGTACGACACATGGCGAGAGGCCGCTCTTGCGAAGCTCAACGGCATGTATGCCTTTGCGGTGTGGGACGAGGACAACGGCTCGCTGTTTCTGGCCCGCGATCGCATGGGGCAGAAGCCGCTTTACTGGACGACCGCTAGCGCGGGCACCGCGACCGTGATTGCGTTTGCGTCGGAGATCGGCGCGTTGCGGCGGTTGCCCTGGTTCGACAAGACCATCAGCCGACCGTCGTTGGAACACTATCTGCGCTACGGTTACGTCGAGGGTTCCGCAGGCCACACGATCTATCAATCAACGAGCCAGTTGCCACCGCGCACGTGCGTCTTGTGGCAGCATGGCAAGCAGCTGTGGAGCAAGCAGTACTACGACCCCAACATTGCTGAGACAGGGAACCCCGTCTACACACCGGCCCGCACGCGTGAATTGGTCGCCAAGGCCGTGCGCCGGCAATTGGTGAGTGATCGACCGCTCGGCGTATTCCTTTCGGGGGGGATGGACTCGAGCATCATCGCTGCGTGTGCGCAGGCGGACAGTCCGACACAGACGTTCTCGATCGGCTTCGAGGATATGCGCTACGACGAGACATCGTTCGCCAGGCAGGTCGCCGAGCATTTGGGGACGACGCACGAGACGTTCGTTGTGCGCCCGGACGCCGTCCAGGACCTTCCCAAGCTGGCAGTCGTGTATGGTGAGCCGTTCGCGGATTCGTCGGCGTTGCCGACGCACTACCTGTCTCGCGAGACACGCCAGCATGTGACGGTCGCCCTCAGTGGTGATGGTGGCGACGAGCTGTTCGGTGGATATGAGCGCTACCGCGCGATGAACTGGGACCGAACCGTCCGCCTCCTTCCGATGTGGCTGCGTACGAAGCTGGCACACGACTTTGCCGACGGACGGGCGTCCGGGCACCCCAAATCGCTGGCTTCGCGGATGAAGCGGTTTTTCCAGACGATCGATCTCGGCGCCAACGGGCGCTATGCCAGCTATGTGCGGTTATTCAATCCGCAAATGATTGCCGACCTTATGCGCGAGGACGCGGTCGACCTGCATTACGTCGACTACATCGCCGGCTCGCTCGACGCCTTCATGGGTGGGCGCGATCCGGTGCAAGCGGCTCTGGCATTGGATCGGGTGACTTATCTGCCGAATGATCTGCTGACAAAGGTTGATCGGGCCTCGATGCTTCACAACCTTGAAGTGCGCAGTCCGTTCATGGACCACGAGCTGGTGACGTTCGCTGCGGGCCTCAGCACGGCGGACTTGCTGAAGGGTGGCCCTAAGCGGATGTTGCGCGAAGCGTTTGCGAAGTTCCTGCCAAAGTGGGTCTTTACCCGCCGAAAGATGGGCTTTGCCGTGCCGATCGGTGAGTGGCTTCGCGATGACGCGGGCTTGAAATCGATGCTGAACGATGCGTTGTTTGGCCACGACTCGTTCGCGATCGAACACTTCGACATCAACGTCGTCCACCAGCTCGTCGACGAGCACACCAGTGGCCGCCAGGAGCATGGCCAGCGCCTATACGCACTGCTGATGCTCGAACTTTGGTGGCAACAGCAACGCGAGACATTTCACGTGCCGGTCGATGAGGTCGAGGACGTTCCCATCATCATCGGATAGCGGGTCCCTGCCAACGCCAACGTTGTGACGTTCGTCGGACGGTCGCAACGTGGCACTTGTCGGACGTGGTAACGAGTGGCTACTTCTCGATGGTGCCCGAATCCGGTCCAGCCTGCTGCGGCGTGTCACCCTTGGCACCGACACTGCGCTGCTCGGCGGCGTTGGTCAGCTTGAGGTGGGCGGGGGTATAGCTTTCGTTAACGGGGGTCTCCCAGCCCGGGAAGTAGCCGCGGGTGTGGTAGTCCTGAGCGGTGAAGCCGAGCATAATGCCCCACCAGAGAAAGCTGGCAGCAGCAAAGACCCAAATGAGCTTGCTGGCTTCTTTTACGTGCATGAACCACAGCATGACGATCATCATCTTGATGAACGCGATGAGCATCGCCAGCGTGATGTTGGCGCCTGAGAACAACATGTGCTCAAGGTCGATCTCGACGGCCAGCACGGTTGCCAGCAGAAGGATCATCAGGACGAACCAGACGACGATGTAGGTGCCGACCGACCCCACGTGCTTGTGTGAGGCAACACCGGCGTGCGTGCCGTGCGAGGGGGCGGTGGTTGTCGAAGCGTGCGTGGCCATGGGTCGAGTCCGTTGTGTCCGTAGTTAGCGGATCAGGTACAGCAAGGGGAACAG
>JBBRHE010000069.1:0-15886 GCA_038223165.1 Tepidisphaerales bacterium | reverse complement strand
GTATCCAGCACAACGCGCTTGGCCCCGATGACATCAATGGCGTGCCCGAGCCGGATGAAAAGCCCGTCGAGGTCATACTCGCCCGTCTCCTCGATCTCGCTGCGCTCGATATGGACGTAATCGAGCGTGATCTTTTTCTGCTTCACGAGCTTGTCGAGATCGAAGCCCAGCGAACGGACATTGGCCGTCAGCTCCTTGGCATTTTCCTCGAACATCATGAACACGCCCGGCTCACCAAACTCCGTGGCCCCGCGCACAAGGAATTCTGTCGCCAGCATCGTCTTCCCGCACCCCGCGCTCCCGGAGACGAGCGTTGGCCGCCCGGTGGGCAGACCGCCGCCGGTGATTTGATCCAAGCCCGTGATACCGGTGGGGGATTTGGGAAGAGCGGAGGAGGGGAGTGATTGTGTACGTTTCGACATAAAAAAACACCGCTATGCAAGTTGGCAGGCCCTGCGCGGGAAATGTGGCTGAAGTATAATGATAAGAGCGCGTTGTTAGTATGGATTGGAGGCTCTACGGTGTCAAAAAAAGCTGCTTCAGGGGAGATATCGAAATGTCTCGACTTTTAGCGCTGTGCTAACGAATCGCTCGCGTCGCAATTAACATCGTGGACTAGATTGCGGGATGTGAACGTTTTTGTGACCGCCCCATGGCATCTGAACTTATCGATCGATGGGCAAGCGCTTTTTCAGAGCGATGCTGCATCGGGATCGTTCAACTTACGTCCGATGTGCCGGTCCAGACGTAAGGATGAACGATGATTGATCCCACCGAAAATCGTGTTAGTGCATCTTCTGTCACACGCCGGTCGTTTCTCCGTTATGTGGGGACGGGCGGTGCCAGTCTGCTGACGGCGCACGTTCTTGGCCCCCTGACGCGCACCGTGCAGGCCAGGGAGATCCACGGGGCCATTAAGGAGAGCTGGTCCGCGCTTGCAGGGACAGGTCGGCCCGATTGGACGCCGGTCAGCTATCCGATCCCCATCGCCAGCGACGGGGGCAGCGCTGCAACCGACGCGGCACGGCTCGCGAAGTATGTCGTCGGCGACGACGTGCTGCTGCCGGCCGGCTTCCGATATGACGTCGTCGCAACGTGGGGCGATCGCTTCGGCCCACCTGGTCACACCATCACCTTTGGGCACTCCAACGATTACACGGGCATCGTGCCGATCGCTGGGAAGGCCGACGAGTTCTGGATGCTTGTGAATCACGAGTATATCTCGGCTCGACCCTGGCTCGAGGGCTACAGTAGCATCTTCGGTCAATCGCCTGTCGACAGCGAAGGGAAGATCGGGGGCGCCCGGTTATCGGGATGCGACTTGAACCTCGCCGACCCGGCGCTGACTCAGAACATGAACCCTGTGCTCCTGGCTGGCGCGAGGGAACTGTGTCGCGTCGCGTTGTCCGATCTAGGCGTCAGCGTCCTGCGGGTCCGTCGCTCGGCCGATGGGCGGTTCAGTGTCGTGACCAACTCGCTAGACCACTTCCGTTTCACGGGTGACGGGGCGCAGAACGCGCGCGTGCAGGACATGTCCTTCACCGGCCCTGCCGCAAATAGGCTGGGCGTGCCGCGCGGCACGTTCTCTAACTGTTCCGGCGCGACGACGCCGTGGGGAACTTTCCTTTCGTGCGAAGAGAACTTTCAGGACCAGGTGCCGGAGTTCATCGCGCCCGATGGCCAGCCGTTGCCCGAGCACTCGATCAACTTCAACGGCAACGCCGACAAGATCGATCACCCCTACCCGTTCGAATTCAGCGGGCTGGGAGCAGGAGTATTTCCACCTCTTGATGGACGGCAGTACGGCTGGGTGATCGAGGTCGACCCTGTCCGTCGCACACTGAAAAAGCATACGGCTCTCGGTCGGTTTCGGCACGAGAACGTGGCGTTGCGCTGCGAGGCGGGCAAGCGGCTCGTCGCTTACATGGGTGACGACCGTCGCGGGGGTCATGTGTGGAAATTTGTGTCGGAAGGCGTCGTCACCGACCCGACCGACCCCGCGAACTCCGCGCTATTGGAACGAGGGACACTCTACGTGGCGCGGTTTGAGATCAACGGCGAACAACGGTCAGGGTCGTGGGTCGCTCTCGACCCGCACACGCCGTTACGGATGCCCGAACCGCAACAATGCGCCGACGGCCGCGTATGGTTGCCGAGCAGACCGGACGGCGGTCATGTGCAGGTCGGTGAACAAGCCGGCCCAGGCGTACTCTCGGTCACTGAATGGAATGCGACTGCGACTCGGTTTGCAGGTGGTGACGCCAGTCAGTTGATGTCGCTCGTGGACCCCCCCGATGGTGTCGCAACGCTCGACGCCCGCAACGCCCACGCCACTGGCGTCCTTTGCATGGACGCCTACGTGATGGCCAATGCGATCGGCGGAACACCCTGTTCGCGTCCGGAGGATATCGAAGTTCACCCGCGGGACGGCTCGATCTACATTGCGTTCACCGACTCGACGGGCTCGGACGATGGCTCGCCGGACGCGCGCATCTTCCCTGACTCGCGCCGGGACAATTCACGGCAGTACGGCGCGATCTATCGCCTGGCCGAGACCAACGGCGACGCTGCCTCACTGACCTTTACCTGGGGACGCTTCATTGAGGCCGGTGAGATGGCCGAGCAGGGGCAGTCATTCGCGTGTGCGGACAACCTCGTGTTCGACCCGTTCGACAACCTTTGGATGGTGACCGACATCACGACGCCGCTGCACAACAACGCCACAGACCGCACCGGGACGACCGCGCCGGGGGCCAAGGGATTCGTCGGCGTCTTTGGGAACAATGCGCTGTTCATGATCCCCACTTCCGGCCCCAGCGCCGGTGTCCCGCACTGCTTTGCGATTGGGCCCATGGAGAGCGAAATGACCGGACCCACCTTCACGCCCGATGGTCGTACCCTGCTGTTGGCCGTCCAGCACCCCGGTGAATTGCACGGTGCCCGCAGGGCCACCATTGATCGGGCCGATGAAGTGCGACACGTACAACTGGCGACCCGCGATGGCTCGGCCACGTTCACGCAACACCGAACCACCCCACTTGGCAGCAACTTCCCGTCCCGCATACCCAACACACCCCCTAAGCCCTGCGTGATCGCGATCACGCGGCAGGCGTAACGTGTGCGTCTTGCGACTTGGACTTGATGGCTTAACAACTTCCCGACACAGACATCCGGCGCCGGCAAGTCAGCGCGGTCGATGTGACGCACTAGCGAGAAGTGTGAGTATCGCCATCGCAGGCTGCAGTGCGCGGATTAGGCACTCGTGCGTCTCAATATCCATCGACACTATTAACGAGGCAGGCGCGGCTGTCAGATCCCCGCAAGGTCGAAGCGGTCGAGATTCATCACTTTTGTCCAGGCGGCGACGAAATCGGTGACGAACTTCTGATGCCCGTCCGCGCTGGCATAGACCTCGGCTAAGGCGCGGAGGATGGCGTTGGCGCCGAAGACGAGGTCGACGCGCGTGCCGGTCCACTTGATCGCACCGGTGGCGCGGTCGCGCCCTTGGAAGAGGGCGCTGTCGGGAGTGGTAGGCTTCCACTCGGTCGCCATGTC
The DNA here is from genome assembly GCA_038223165.1 of Tepidisphaerales bacterium. Classification (GTDB taxonomy): domain Bacteria; phylum Planctomycetota; class Phycisphaerae; order Tepidisphaerales; family Tepidisphaeraceae; genus DASYHQ01. The sequence goes on along the minus strand of JBBRHE010000069.1, from coordinate 12,331 downwards.
GAGCAGATTGACGAAGAAGTCGTTCGTCAGCTTGCCAGGCGTTTGGGTGAGGACACCGCTGGGGCTTTGACCTTCGTTGGCATTCAAAACGCGCAGGCCACCGACGAGGACGGTGAGTTCTGGCGCACTGAGTGTCAGCAGTTGGGCGCGATCGACGAGCAGGTGTTCTGCCGGGAGGGCGCCATTGCCTCCCAAATAGTTGCGGAAACCGTCAGCGGTGGGTTCGAGAAATGCGACGGACTCGATGTCGGTCTGCTCGTGCGACGCGTCCATCCGGCCGGCCGTGAACAGAACGGTGACGTTGTGGCCAGCATCTCGGGCGGCTTGTTCGACGGCGGCAGAACCGGCGAGGACGATGAGGTCGGCCAGTGAGATTCTCTTCCCACCCGTGGCGCTGGAGTTGAACTCAATCTGAATTTTCTCGAGTGACTTGAGCACTTTCGCAAGTTGCGCGGGCTGATTGACGGCCCAGTCTTTCATCGGGGACAGTCGGATGCGCGCGCCATTGGCGCCACCGCGCTTGTCCGACCCACGGAACGTGCTGGCCGACGCCCACGCGGTGGCGACGAGCTGTGGAATGGTGAGGCCCGACGCGAGGATCTTCTTCTTAAGCGATGCAATGTCAGTGGCATCCACAAGTGCGTGATTGACTGCAGGGATCGGGTCCTGCCAGATCAGATCTTCCTTCGGCACGTCCGGGCCGAGATAGCGCGACTTGGGCCCCATGTCACGGTGCGTGAGCTTGAACCACGCGCGGGCAAACGCGTCGGCGAAGGCCTGTGGGTCGGCGAGGAACTTGCGTGAAATTTTTTCATACGCAGGGTCGACGCGCAGCGAGAGGTCGGTCGTGAGCATCGTCGGACGGTGCTTCTTCACAGGGTCGTAGGCATCGGGGATGATTTCATCCGTCGTCTTGGCCACCCACTGGTGTGCGCCGGCAGGGCTTTTCGTCAGCTCCCATTCGTATTTGAAGAGGTTCTCGAAGTAATTGTTCGACCACTTCGTGGGCGTGGTTGTCCACGTCACTTCCAGACCGCTGGTGATGGTGTGTGCACCTCGACCGGTGGCGTAATTGTTGCGCCACCCGAAGCCTTGCGATTCGAGGCCAGCGGCTTCGGGTTCGTTATCGACGTGGGAGGTCGGCGCAGCGCCGTGCGTTTTGCCAAATGTGTGCCCACCGGCAATCAGTGCGACGGTTTCTTCGTCGTTCATGGCCATTCGCCCGAAGGTTTCACGGATATCGTGAGCCGCCTTGGCGGGGTCGGGTGTGCCGTCGGGGCCTTCGGGATTGACGTAAATCAATCCCATGTGCGCTGCGCCCAATGGTTTTTCAAGCGTACGCGTGTGGGTCTGCGATTGGGGGCTGTCATCCGAGACCGTTACTCCACCCGGCTTTTCAGCGCCGTGCGAGCCCTGGGCGTAGCGAATGTCGGCACCGAGCCAGACCTTTTCCGCGCCCCAGTAGACGTCCTGGTCAGGTTCCCACGTGTCGGCCCGACCACCGGCGAAGCCGAAGGTTTTGAAGCCCATCGATTCGAGCGCGACGTTGCCGGTCAGGATCATCAAATCGGCCCACGAGATCTTCTTTCCGTACTTCTGTTTGATCGGCCAGAGCAACCGGCGGGCCTTGTCGAGTGAAACGTTGTCCGGCCAACTGTTGAGTGGCGCGAAACGCTGTTGACCGCGCCCACCCCCACCCCGGCCGTCAAGCGTGCGGTACGTGCCGGCGCTGTGCCACGCCATGCGGATGAACAGCCCACCGTAGTGCCCGAAGTCGGCAGGCCACCAATCCTGCGAGTCGGTCATGAGCGCCGTCAGATCGGCCTTCACGGCAGCAAGGTCGAGGGAGTTGAATTCTTTGGCGTAGTCAAAGTCCGCACCCATCGGATCGGACTTGCTCGAATGTTGGTTGAGCACGTCGAGTTGCAACTGCTTGGGCCACCAGTCGCGATTCGTCGTGGCGGTTTTTTGCGCGGTTTGGTTAAACGGGCACTTGGCTTCGGTTGACATCGGGTCGCTCTCCTGGGTGTTTTTCTACCTAGCCGGCATTTCCTCGTCGAACTGGGGCTTGCTTCGTTCGTCGGTGGTTCTATCGACAGCGTCTGTAGTGGACCAGTATTCAACCGGAGGAATCCTCAGCCTGACCAACTCGTGTTCGATCGCAGCAGGCCGATCTCCGGTGGATCGCTATTGTGCTACACAGGCCGGCGCAGGACAAATAGTCGACGCCAGCTTTCAATATTTGGTAATACCTATACGAACGGTTTGCGCAATAGAAGTTGGAAAAACGACAGGACTTGCCGCTTTGGAAAATGGCGCGGCGCGTTACAGTATGACGACGATTGACACTTCAGCCGGGAAAGCGTTGAACGCTGTGCGACCCTATTCAAACACAACCATCGCGTGTCCGTGGACGGCTGGCACTTTGAGAGTGGCGCGTCCGTTGGCGTACGTGAACGGCACTACCGCCTCCGTCGGCGCCAGATAGACGCGCTTCGGTTGTTTTGCCAGCCGCAGGGATACGGGAACGTCGTACAGCGGGACGATGTCCTCAACGATGTCCAGATGCTTCGTCCGGCGTTCCGGGCAGTATTGCAGCAGGTGCACGATCGTGCGGTTTCGCTGACGCATGACCGTTGCCTCGAGGCTGGTTGGCCCATCGACGCGCAGGAGTGGTTCGGGCAGCAGTGAGTCAATGAGGTTGCGGACAAGCAGGCGGTACGGGTAGTTCGCGTGGGCCGCGAACGCGCCGAAGATCGGGTATGCAACATACGCCGTCGACTTGGTAAGCACCGCAGCCGCGTAGGGGGATTGCCGATCACCGGGCGTCTGGTTGTGCGAGCAGAAATGGTCCCAGGCGCGCTCGAAATACGGGTCGACCATTGTCGCGACCGTCTTGGCGCCCTTGGTGGCTTTCACGAGCACCCCGCGGTCGTACATAACGTGGTCGGTTGGTGGGACATCTTTCGCAACCGCGCTGCCAAAGCGGATGTAGGTCGCGGTGTACTCGCTGTTCCCGTGCGCCGTGATGCCGAGCACCGGCAGCGTGACGGCGGTCGCGTCGGTGGACAGACCGCTCGTGCCCGAAGCCAGCAATTTGCCGCCATCGCGCAGATAAGCGGTCAGTTGCTTAGCCAGCGCTGCGTTGACAGGGATTGTGTCAGGCAAGACCAACAGCTCGTACTTTGACAGGTCGCTTGCAGTGTTGACGACGTCAAACTGGTGCTTTAACTGTGTCAGCATGCGCGTGGCCCCTTCGTCTGCCCCACTGGACGATTGGGCTGGTGGCACCTGGAACAGGCCGATCTGCGCGACCGGACTGGCGTCCATCAGCCATGGCTCTCGTTCTTCGACGCGCGCGTACACCCTGGCGATCAGGTCGTAAGCGGCCACGTCGAGCGTACCGCGCGGGTGCAGTTGGTCTCCGATCGAGCACTTGGCGCCGTGGGCCATCATCTGGCTCGTCTCGTACTCCAGCGCAGCGTACGGTTTGAGGCCGCCAAAGTCGGCCCAGCTCTTGTGGAAGCGGGCCGTCATCCCCAGGTATTCCTTGCCAAAATTTCGGGCAAATCGAACGTTTTTCGGAAAGTACATGTAGCCCCAACCACCGGTCGGCAGGGCCTCGATCTCAACCTGCGCCAGGTACGGTACCTCCTCGGCGAGGTTGTGCAGGGGCCGGCTGTTGAAGTAAACGCCCGCATTCTTCGTCGCGGCCTTCACCTGCTGGTAGTAGCGCTTCATGTACGCGATCGCCACCTCGTGTGCATGACGGGCACGATCAGATTCGCTTTCGGGGTTGAGGTTCTTGCGCGCCATGGCCGCGACGGCCCATTGGCTGGAACTGGGTTGGTCCCAGCACATATCAAAAAAGATGCCGTCGACCGGCTTGAACAACCGCAACACCTCGGCCGTCTGCTCGGCAAGGTAGTCCTGGTACGGACTATTCATGTCCAGGATCTGCCAGCCCGTTTGAAATGGCCCGGCACCAACGATTTTTGAATCGGGCTGCAGCGCCAGCCATTCGGGATGCGTGTCGGCGGCGTGCTCGTCGCATTGTACGCTTAAATAAATCGGCGCGCGGATGCCGACGGCGTGCAGCGCCTCGACCTGCTGACCGAGCAAGTCAATGTTCTTTTTCAGGCCAGGGTGGCGCTCCGGTCGTTGCGTATCGTAATAGAGATGACCGTGATGGCACTTGGCGAACACGGTCACGCTATTCACGTGAGCCTCTTTCATCATCGCAGCAAACGCCTTGGCATCGAACTCGACGCCGACGTCCCCCACCGCGGGGCCCGTGTGAAAATCAAGGTGAACCTGACGCGTCGCAAGCGAGAACGATTTGCCCAAGGTAGTCTCCGAAAGTAATGGAATTACGTGAACTTAGATCGGTACGTATATACCCAGAATCATCAAAACTTAAATCATCCACGTCCTGAAGTACACACCCCTCATGATGGACAACCGGTCGATGCGTAGCGGCAACGTAAATCAATGGTCGAAAAATCGTCACTTACCCGAATAAGAGCCCACCGCGGCGGCTGTAAGTTATATCAGGGAAATAAGATGTAATATTTCTCGCGAACTTGACCCCGTTATCGGACGAACAGTTGCTGCGCCAGTTGAAGGATATTGCAGGCAATCGACTCGTAATAAAATATTACGTTTGCAAGCAGGCTCAAGTTTGTGAAATGAATCACAAGCGTTTGTAAAATAACAGCTTAGGCGACTTGCCTCGGCTCCTATTTGGGCTAATCATTCTGTAGATGACGACCGATACTAAACATACCGACGTCGTGCGTGGACAGGAGGTCCACCGCTGTTTTCGGCGCGTGGCGTTTCAGCCACTCTGGTCCTCGTTAGGATTCAACGAGATGCGCAGCCTCGCGATCGCCGCCGTCATTATCTCGCTTGTCGGTCTGTGGATTTCCCCACTGACCAGCCCCGCCGGTAGTGATCACTCACCAGTGGTCGTCAGTGCGACCCAGCCTGCAACGCAACCTTCCACCCAGCCGAGCGACCTCTACAAAATCACTAAGGGCAAAGCGGGCTTTTGGCGCCTGGGTCAAGACGCTGCGGGTGTCTGGTGGTTCATCAGTCCGAAAGATGAGCCCGAGTTCCTCAACGCGATCACGACCGTTCAACCCTACCAGCGTGGCCGTGACCCGGAAGGGCCACAGTTCGTTTCCAAGGATTGGATCGACCCCACCACCGGCAAGCCCAACGTCGATCGCTGGGCCGGTCTCACGCTCGAACGCGTCCAAGCCATGGGCTTCAAAGCGCTGGGCGCCTGGTGTCACCCGGTCTTCCACAGGCTCGACATTCCCATGACGCGCGACCTTAACGTCTGGACGTGGGTGCCCTCCCAGCACAAGCGCCTGTACGACCCGCAATGGCCGACGATTATCGATGCCGCCATCAAGCAGCAGGTGATGCCTGACAACACCCAGCTCATCGGTTACTTCATCGACAACGAGCTGGACTGGACCGACGTGTCGTCCGGGCCGGGCGTCTACTTCGACCACCTGCCGATCGGTGACCCCAACCGCGCCGAAGTGATCAAGGTTATCCGCCAGCTTTGGACGGACGTGTCGCGCTTCAACGAAGACTGGGGCACGAAGCTCATCGACTACGCTGAACTCGACGCGCTCCCCGCGCTACCTGCCAACGGCACCAACGCCGGTTATAAGCGTCTGTTCGGCCCGTGGGTCGAGCACATGGCGACCGACTACTTCCGCCTGACGACCGCAGCCATTCGCAAGCACGACCCCAACCACCTCGTGCTCGGTGTGCGATTCAAGGGCTATGCCCCCATGGAAGTCTGCCGCGCGAGCAAGGGTTATACCGATGCGCAGTCACTGAACTACTACGTGAACGATGCGCTGCTCGACTACGAGATGTTCAGCTCGATGTACGATGCGTCGGGTCAGCAACCGATTATCCTCAGCGAATACTCATTCCACTCACTCGATGGGCGCAGTGGGAACCGCAACGTCGTCGGGTTCGCTGCGCAGGTTCTCGACCAACAGGCGCGGGCCGATGGGTATCGCCGGTTCACGACCGGGTTGGCTCGCGTGCCCTACGTCGTCGGTGCCGACTGGTTTCAATGGGCCGATGAGCCACCGTCGGGTCGGCAGATGGATGGGGAAGACGTGAACTTCGGCATCGTCGATGTCGACGACAAACCCTACGAACTGCTCGCCTCGACAATCCGCCAGGTCGCACCGACCCTCAACGGCCTGCACGCTCGCAGTGTGAACGACGACGGGAAAGGCACTTGGCGCGAAAGCTTTGCCAACAAGCCCGTGATGAGGGTGCCGTATCTCAGTCAGCCGATCACGCTCAACGGTGAACTGTCGGACTGGATGCCCGCCGCCAAGGTGCAGAACATCCGCCACTCGCAGACGGTCGGTCTCGAGCGTTCGCGCCTGCCGTTGCCCAATGTCTACATGGCCTGGAGTGACGAGGGGCTCTATTACGGCATCGAGGTCTTCGACAACGACATCCTCGGAGCCCCCGCGACCGGTTGGTGGTGGACGCGCGACCACGTCGAGCTGTTCATCAACACCCGCCCGGTCGCAAGCGACCAAAGCGATTATGATCACTACTCGCACCAGTTCTTCTTCGTCCCGATCGACTACCCGGGCGCTGACGGCGCTTCAGGCGTCGTCGGTCAATGGCATCGCAATGGTGACGCGCTGGCGGATCACGTGATCCCCCAAAAGACCGTCCGCGAAGCCGTGCGCGTCCTGCCCGACCGCTACGTCGTCGAGATGATGATCCCGGCAGCGAGCCTGACCGGCTTCGACCCCAAGAACCAGCCGGCCATGGCGTTCAACGTCGGCGTCCGCAACTTCCAACACGCCACCAGCTACTTCTGGTCGGCCCCGAAGGAAGTCATGACCCAGCTGCGCCCCAACACCTGGGGCACGCTTTATCTCGACCCGGCTCCCGATGGTGCCAAGGCCATCGCGAACCCACCGTTGGACACTGCGACCGTGATGTTGCCTCAGCAGTAGATCGACGCTCGTCTCCTGCTCCTCAACGTACAACTACCATCGCCCCGATGCAGCACCGCGCTTCGCCGTTTCAACGGCAAGCGCTCTTGCATCGACTGGGTGTTCGGTTGTCTAGCGCGGTGGAACGAACCCACCCCGCGCTGCCGCGCCGCGCGCGAGCCACTGTTGGACTGCGGTGGCGTCGTCGCTCGCCAGGTGTTTGGACAACGCGTCGAGCTGAACCCGAAGCGCGTCGAGCGACGTACGCAGGTTGTCTCTATTGTCCATAAAGATGTCGCGCCACAGGCCAGCGTCACCGGCGGCGATGCGGGTCGTATCGGCTAAACCTTTACCAGCCACGGCGAGCGATTGTTCATCCTGGATGAGCATCAACGCCGCAGCCAGCGCGTGAGGGAGGTGACTTGCGATCGCGACCCGCGCATCGTGCTCTGCGGGCGTCATGCGCGTCGTCCGCATACCGACTGTTCGCCACAGTGACTCGATCCGGTCGGCGGCGGCGGGGTCGGTGTCAGCGGTCGGTGTGAGGATGCACAGGGCCCGCTCGTAGAGATTGGCATCGGCGAACTCGACGCCCCGCTTTTCACTGCCGGCCATCGGGTGCGAACCAACGAACTGCCCCGGTCGTTGCAGGCCCGCAGCGGCCATCACGACCGATCGCTTCGTGCTGCCGACATCCGTCACGATCGCGTCACTGGATAAGGCTGGACCGATGACACGGATCAGCTCGCCGAACGTGCCAACGGGTGTAGCGAGCACGACGAGGTCGGCGTTACGCACTGCCACAGCAGGGTCCGTAGTCCCCTCATCGATGATGCCCCGTGAAATCGCCGTGTCGAGCGTTTCCTGACGATGACCGTAACCGACGATATGGCAGCCCTTTGCGAACTGCCGAACTGCCATCGCCAGTGATCCGCCAAGCAGGCCAACGCCCAGAATGCTCATCCGTCGAGGGTGCATGAATTGGATGATAATCGGTCGACTGCGGGAAACCCAACGGGTCGCGCCAACCCTTGCGTCAGCAATATGATCGGTTTACGCTTTGGCGTCACGGAGGAAGGGATTTACAAAGGCGGTCGGTGACCCTTGCGCCGGCCGGACAACAGACAATGGCAGAAACGTTGACCGAACCCACCGCGTCTGCGGCACCCAATAAACCACCCCTTCGGCAGGTGCCGGAGTTTGAAAAGCCCCTCGCCAAGCTCGAAGAACAGATCATCGAACTGCAATCGATGCAGGCCTCGAAACAGATCGACTACAGCAAAGAGCTGCGCCAGTTGCGGAACAACTACACCGCGATGCTGCGCAAGACCTACGACAACCTCTCAGCGTGGGAGACGGTGCAGGTTGCCCGACACGCCCAGCGGCCCTTGTTCAAGGATTATGTCGACCTGCTCTGCCGCGAATTCCGTGAGCTGCACGGTGATCGTCACTACGGTGACGACCCGGCCATCAAGTGCGGGCTGGCGCGCATCGGTGGGCACAAGGTGATGCTGATCGGGCATCACAAGGGCAAGGACACCAAAGAGAAGATCCAGTGCTACTTCGGCTGTGCCCACCCTGAGGGCTACCGCAAGGCGCTCCGTTGCATGAAGCTGGCCGAGAAGTTCGGATTGCCCGTGGTGACACTCGTCGACACCGCCGGCGCGTATCCCGGCATCGGCGCTGAAGAACGCGGCCAGGCCGAGAGCATCGCGCGCAACCTGATGGAGATGAGCCGCCTGCGCACGCCGATCGTTACGATCATTACCGGTGAAGGGGGTTCGGGTGGCGCGCTGGGCATCGCGATTGCCGACCGTGTCGCAATGATGGAGTTTGCCTGGTATTCGGTCATCAGCCCTGAAGGGTGCAGTGGCATCCTGTGGAAGGGCGCGACCAACGCCCCCGACGCGGCCGAGGCGCTGAAGCTGACCAGCAAGCACTTGATCAAACATGGTGTGATCGACGCCGTCGTCCCCGAACCGCTCGGTGGCGCCCACCGCGACCCGCACAGCGCAGCCCACAACCTTGAGCAGTATATCGCCAAGACGGTGCGCAGCCTCAACGACTACGTGAAGCGCAACAAGATGGACGCGCTGATCGAGAAACGTTACGAACGCTTCCGCAACCTTGGCGCGGTCGCCGAGACGGCGGCGACGACCAAACGGCAGGCGAAGGCCGTCTGAGCGTTCACCGATCGGTCGGCCGCGCAGGTGCGCGACCGAAAACGCTATCGTGTGGGCGTAACTCGGCGTGATTCCCACCGCTTCGGTCAGATTCACCTCCCGGTGACGTTTTATGGGGAGCGACCTTGGACTGTGATCCAGCCAGCCCGATCCGGACGGAATCCACCAGCACCTCTGCGGTCCGCCCTGCCGTCCGCGCGGCTGTCCTCTATTGCGTGGTGGCGGGCCTGTGGATCCTGCTGAGCGACCAAGCCGTCAAAGCGATCTGGCCCGACCCGGGAATGCACCATCGCGTTCAGTCGTTCAAGGGCCTGTTCTTCGTCGGCTTCACCGGTCTGCTGCTCTATGTCCTGATGTACGCTCGCGGGCTGCAACAGAACCGCGCGCAGCGAGAGCTTAGACAGTCCGAGGAACACTATCGTGGCACCGTGGAACTGGCCGGTGTGGGCATTGCCGAGGCGGATCTGGGCACCTGCTGCTTCCTGGAGGTGAACCGCAAGCTCTGTGAAATCCTGGGCTACAGTGAGTCGGAGTTGATGGGCACGCACATCTTCGACCTCACGCATCCGGACGATCGGGATGACGCCAAGTGCATCGCCGCCCTCACCAATGCCACAGCAGGAAACGTGGCCTACTTTGAGAAGCGATATTTCCGCAAGGACGGACAGATCATCTGGATGCGCATCAGTGGATCGGTGACGCGCCTCGATCCAGACCGACCTCTTCGCTGCGTGGCGTTCTTCGAGGACATCACCCAGCAGCATGCCGCCCAGGAGCGTTTACGCCTCAGCGAGGCCCGTTTTCGCGAGCTGGCCGACGCGATGCCGCAGATGGTGTTCACGTCCACACCCCAAGGTCAGCCCGAGTATTTTAACCGGCGATGGCAGGCCTACCTGGGCATGACGGTCGAGCAAGCGCTGGTGAAAGGCTGGCTCAGCATCATCCACCCGGACGACGTCGACCACCTTGGTGAATCGTGGTTCGACGCCATCGCGCACGGCACCCCCCATCAAGCCGAGTACCGCATGCGACCGGCCGGTGGAACAGTTGAGTATCGCTGGCACCTCAGCCGCGCGGTTCCGTCGCGCGATGCCGAGGGGAAGATTGTCAGGTGGATCGGGACGATCACCGACATCGACGCGCAGAAACGCACGACCCAGCAGGTCCAACAGGTCAACGAAACCCTCGAGCAGCGCGTCCGCGAGCGCACCTCACAGTTGCAGGCGGCCAACGAGGAGCTTGACGCGTTCTCGTACACGGTCTCGCACGACCTGCGCACCCCGCTGCAACATTTGCAGACCTTCGCACGCAGTGTGCTGGCACGATCGGCGGACACGCAACCGCTTGACGCTGAGGACGTCGACAAACTGCGGCGCATCCTCGCGATGTCGGTGCGCATGGAACGGTTGATCGTCGACCTGCTCGAGTACAGCCGAATCGCCCGGTCGGACCTCAAGCCAACGCCGGTCAGCACCGTAACGATTGTCCACGAGCTCGTCGGTCAGCTCCAGCGCGACCCTGAAACCGCCAAGGCGGACATTCACTTTAAGGAACCCCTGCCGTGGGTGCTGGGCAATCGGTTGATCCTGCAGCAGGTGTTTGCGAATCTGATCGGCAACGCGATCAAGTTCGTCACGCCCGGGCAGACGCCGTACGTGAACATCTGGTCGGAAGACCGCGTTGGTTCCGCCCGCATCTGGATCGAAGACCGTGGGATCGGAATCCAACCGGACCATTTTGACCGCATCTTCCAGCCGTTCGAAACCGCGCACGCGTCGGACCTGTACAGCGGTCCCGGCATCGGTTTGGCCGTCGTCAAACGCGCCGTCGAACGCATGGGTGGCCAAGTGGGCCTCGAGTCGGTCGCGGGGCGAGGCACGAAGTTCTGGATCGAGTTGCCGAAGGTACACGCAGCGACGTAGACCGTTCAATTTTCGCCCCGCGTCGCCCACGACTTACGGGCCGATCACCCCTATCATTCCAGACCTTCATGAGCGGCTACACACAGAGCATTCAGACCTTGATGAACGAACTGGCCCGTCTGCCCGGTATCGGCATGCGCAGCGCCGAACGGATCGCATTCCACTTGTTGAAGCAGAGCCCGGAAGACGCGATGCTGCTCGCCGACGCCATTCGCGATGTGAAGACGCGCATCAAGCACTGCAACGTCTGCTACAACCTGACCGAGATGGACCCGTGCAACATCTGCGCCGATCCATCACGCGACCAGAGTTTGGTCTGCATCGTCGAACAACCGAAAGACCTGCTCGCGCTCGAAGCGACCGGGCTGTATCGCGGGGTTTATCACGTGTTGCTGGGGCGCATCTCGCCTTTGGAAGGGATTGATCCAGAGGACCTGACCATCGAGCCACTGTGCGAACGATTGGCAACGGGCGCGATCCACGAGTTGATCATGGGCACCAACCCCACCATGGAAGGCGACGGCACCGCGATGCATATTCAGAATGTAGTGAACAGCCGTTTCCCGGATGTGCAGGTCACCCGCCTGGCGCGAGGCCTGCCCGCCGGCAGCAGCATCGAGTATGCCAACCGCAACATTCTCGCAGATGCGATCAGTGGACGACAACGGATGTAGGCGCGCCGTCCCGAGCCTTTTTTCCGACGTCTGCCTGCTCAGCTCTGTTGAGCAGTTTTCACTCGTGGGCGCCACGCGAAGAACTCGTTCAATCGTCGCTTAAATTCCGCGCCGTCCCAATCGCGCACGATGAACCGGGGAAGCTGATACGGGTCCGTGTCCTTCTGCACCAGTCCATTGAAGTTTGAGCAGGCGTACGCGTAGCCCGCGTCTTTCACGAGCGCCACCGTCTCGGCGGTGTAGTCGTGCCGCGTGCCAAACGGATAAGAAAAACCCAACCGGCTTCCTGCCAGGTCGAGCGACGTCAAACCACTGATGCTGATTTCACTTTTCTGCGTTGCGTGAGTTTCGGACGACAACCGGGGATGATTGATCGTGTGAGCGGCGATCTCGATCGAATTGCGTGATCGGGTAGAGCGAATCTCATCGTCCGACATCATGCGATGTGACGTCCGCCCCGCCGATCCAAGCCCGGACCATTCATGCAACACCGACAATGTCGCAGCCCGCTGAGCGGTCGTCGCTCGATGAAGCAGGCCACACAATTCGCTATAGGT
>JBBRHE010000068.1:0-15980 GCA_038223165.1 Tepidisphaerales bacterium | reverse complement strand
GATGCGCACCTGCACGACGGGCGATGCGCCGGTTGACAGGGCGTTGTCGAAGAAAGCCAGGTGCGTTGAATCGAGGATGCCTCGCGCCTTGGGCGAGAAGTGGAAGTCGTCGGCGGTTGGGTCTGGGGCCTCGTCGGGGTGGCTGACCGAGTCGTAGCCGCGCATCAACTGCAGGTAAAAACCCGCTGCCGGGGTGATCGGCGCGCCGGTCAGTTCATGGCCGTTTACTTGCAGGACGAGCAAATAGGTCAGCAACTGAAGTGAAAGCCCGTTGTAAATCGCCGCCGGTGACAGGCCACCGGCCGATAGTTTGTAGTCGTATACCGCCGCGTGGGCCGAGCCGGGCAGCAGGTCGATGCGGTCGATGCGCCCGCGCACGTTTAGTTCGCGACCCTGAAGTGTGGTGACCTTCAGCGCAGGCAGTGTCGCGTCCGCGCTACCGAACGATACGCCGACATATCCACCATTCAACTGCGTGCGCGTCGAGACGATGCGCTGGCGTTTGACGACCTGTCGAATGGTCCGCTCGATTCGGCTCAGCAGGTACTGCGACCGCCCGGGTTCGATCGCCATCTCGCGCTTTAATTCAAGGTCGACCTCGCGTGCGACCGCGGCGATGCGGGTGTCGGTCCATTCGTCAGTCAGATCGCGCCATTCCTGTTTGGCGCGGATCATCTGGCGCACCAGCCGCTCGAGCATATTGTGATAGATGCGCGACAGATCGATCGCCGAGAACGCATCGTCCCGGCGGGCCTGCAGGTTTAGCCCGTACTGCGCAAAATGCTTGAACGCGCACGCGGCGAACGTTTCCAATCGACCGACCGTTGCCTGAAGCGGGCTGGCGAACAACTGGGCCGCCGTCTCGGGGCGCAGCGACGATGCATTGGCGTACGAAAGAGCGCCCCATGCGTGGTATCGCATCTCGGCGACCGGTGACTCATCCGCATCGTGCGTCGCGAGCCACTGGTATAGCGCTGCTCGGGTTCCACCGTCGCATGTCCCGGCGTGGCGGGCCCATCGCATGAGTGACACGACCAATTGGCGCGGCGTCGCGATGTTGCGCGGGTCCTGCGACGATGACGAACCGACCGACGCCACGGTGACATCGGGGAACATCCCCTGCAACCGCGCCCAGTAAGGTGACGGCGCCTGTGGCTTGCCGGCGGTGTCGCAGCCGACGCGCGAGACATAAAGTGAATGCGAAGGGCTCGTGAACGCGCTGTACGCCAACAGCCGTTCGTCGCGCAGTTGGCGCTCGCCGTCCCCTTTGATATCGAGTTCACCCTTACGCAACAGCGAGCGGTCGCGGTCGGACAGCACCGAATCTTCCCGTGGTACGCGCGGGAACTCACCGTCATTCAACCCGAGGACGAGAGTGGTCTTCACCTCGGGCAGCCGCGTCCGATCGACCTGCCCGACGATGACCTGATCGATCGTTGCCGGCGTCAGCGCCAGGTCGAAACTGTCGAGGCTGGTGTTGAGCAAATCAGTGAACTCACCAGCGGTGATCGGGTGATCGCCGAGCAACTCGACGAGCTGGTCGAGCAGTTCGACGAACTCGGCCCACACCTGCTGGTGCTCACCGGCCTGGTCGAACCGCCGATTGGCCGTCGCGCGGGCCGACCATTGCGCGAGCGTGACCCCGATATTGAATCGGACAAGGACGGCGTACAGTTCGGTCGCGAAGAGGCGCAGGGGTTTGGGGGTGTTGGCGGTGCAGTGGGCGATGAACGGTTCAATGGCAGCAACCACGCGCCGCCGCATGGCGTCGGATCGTTCTGCGATAGCGGTGGCGACGAGCAGGGCGTCGGCGTCGTCTTCATCACGGGTGTGGGTGCGCCGGAAGGCCCAGGGTTCGGGCATCGTCCAATGCACCGACCGCAGGCGGTGTTCGTGGATGTAGTTCTCAAGCTCGTCGACCTCCGAAAGCGTCAGCCCGGCCAGGCCTGTCTTCATCAATGCAAACAACGGCGCGTGCGACCAGCGATCGGCGGCGACGGTCAATAGCGAACGCACGAGCCGTAGCAGTGGATGATGCGATGCCGTCCGCCGGCGGTCGAGGAAGAACGCGATCCCGTGCTCGCCAAAGCTGGCGTCGATCAGGTCCTGGTACACGTCGAGGTTCCGCACCAGCACCGCGACGTCGCGCATGCGATGGCCCGCCCGCAGCAGATCGACAACGTGCCGCGCCGCAGCGTCCACCTCGGCAGCGCGGTCGTTGGCCTCGGTGAAAACGATGTGATTGTCGCCGCTCGTTTCAGTGCTGTTGGAGTGGGATGTGAACGTCTCTTTCTCAACGGTCCGCAGCCCCGGCGATGCAAATCGATGAACGTTGCGCAACAAAACCGCCGGCTCAACCTTTGCGCCGTTCTTGCGCAGCGCGATCCCCAACCGGCGATAAGCGTCCTCGGTCCGATGAAATAAACCCCTTTCGTCCGGTATGTGGTCCAGATTCCCGAGGACTGGCGCATCCGGATCGGCCAGTGTTGTGACTTCCACGCGTCGGCACGTTGTCGCCAAGCCGACGATCATCCGCCGTTCCGATTCGGTGTAATCGTAAAAACCGTCGACGTACACGGTCGCGTTGCGCAGCAGTGTGGCACCCTTCATGCACGCGACAACCTGTTCATTCCTGCGATGGGGGTCGAGGCGGTCCTGACCGAGAAATTGGGTGTAGGCTTCGTAGAGCAGCCTCAGGTCCGACAGTTTCGGATAGAGCAGATCGTCGGCATCGTCAGCCGCCGTGCTCTGAGACTCGAGCGCAGCAAGGACCTGTTCCGGGCCGTTTCCACTTCGCTCGAACTCCGCGAAGGTCGCGTCGAGTGTGCCAGCCAACCCAGGGTGGTGCGCAACGGATCCAAAAAACTTCAGTTGCGGTTGAAGCTGGCGCAGCAAGTGGCTCAGGATGACTCGCCGCCCCGTCGCGGTGATCTGTGGAACCGCAGCCCCACCGCAGTCAGCGAGCACCGCGGTGGCCAGGCCGTCAAAACTTTCGACGCGAACGCGACATATCGCAGGCAGGTTGTGCTCGGTCGCCAACTGTCGTTCAGCGCTGAAGGTGGCTTGTCTTGGCAATATCCAGAAGATCGTCGGACCCAGGGGGTCGGCCCGCACGGCGTCGACAATCGCGCTGACGCAGTGGGTCGTCTTGCCCGTCCCCGACCGACCGATGACAAACCGAACCGCCATGCCCGCAAGTTTACCCGATGTTCGGGTGGGTTTCCTGCGTTGCGGGTACGGAAGTCGGTTGTTCCGTCGCGCCCGGCAGGGTTCTCGCGCCCGGTGGGGGTGCAATTGATGTCGGCGCCGCGCCCGTCGGCCATGCCAGGATGCCTGCGACCAGGAAGATTACGAAGCCGAAAGCGAGCTTCGTAAAGATGCCGATCAACCGGCCGATCGTCGCCCACAGTCCAACGCGAAAGGCCTGCCCATGATTTCGCTTCACCCAATACTCGACGACGAGCGCGCCGATAAACGTGCCGGCACAAATCCCAAAAATTGTGCCGAGGACCGGAATTGGGATCAGCACCGACAGAAAAATCGCACCCAGAATGCTGCCAACGATCGCGCCGACAAAGGCCCGCTTGCTGCCACCGGCCTTTTTCGCGCCCGCGCCACCGGCGACAAATTCGACCAGTTCGGCAAGCCCAGCCAGCACGACGAGCGAGATGATGCCCGGCCAACCGACATATTGCCCACCCGTCACCCATGCGTAGATCGCGATCGACGCCACCATTAACCACAGGCCCGGTAATGTGAGAATGTTGATCCAGAGGCCAATGACCATCACGGTCATGGTCAGCAGGTAATAAATCCAATCCATGCGGCAGAGTGTAACGGGAATCGACCCGGCGGCGAGTCGGTGATTTCCAACCATCCGCGCCGGTCGTTATGCTGCTGGCATGTCGGACGTTACCGAAACACCGCAGGATGATCTGACGCTCGCGATCCGCGGTTCCGAGCGCGTCGCGGCCACGCTGGCCGAGCAGCAGGCGTCGCTGGCAGTGGGCAAGTCGTGGATGGCCTTGCCAACCGTGGACCAGGTTGCCGGTTGCGCCGCCGTCGAGCGAGCCCAGCGGGCAGCAAACGAGGTCGCGCAACGACTGGCGAAGTTAAAGCCGACGTAATTCAGACATCGCCATTGGCGAACCGTCGCGAGCAGAGGAACCGTTTCGTTTGGACTTTTAGCTATGACCATGACCCAACCCACGCCCCTCGCCACCCCGCAGACCCCGCTCGTCGCACGGGCGGGCAGCTATTACCGCAATGTTCGCTACCTGATGGCCGCCGGCATGGTCGTGTTTGGCCTTTGGTTCGGTTACGATGGCTTCATCGGCTGGCCGGCCAAGAATGCCGCGTACGACCGCATTGTCGCCGAGCATGAAAAGGGTGGGGGTTCAGGGGGTGAGCAAAGCCTTAAGACGGCCCTCGAGGCCGAGGGTGTTACCAAGCGATACAGCGACCTCGAACTGCTCATCCAGAAGCTCCTGTCCTTCTCACTGCCCGTCGGTGGCGTCACGCTGCTGGTCTGGATGCTCTATAACTCGCGCGGCGAATACCGCTTTGATGGGAAGACGCTTTCGATGCCCGGCCACCCATCGATCGACGTCGACTCCATCTCCGCAGTCGACCGCAAGCTGTGGGACCGCAAGGGCATCGCGTTTATCGAATATGCACGCCCTGGCGGGACCATCGGTAAGGCACGGCTGGACGACTTCGTCTACGAGCGCGGACCGACCGATGCCATCTACAAGCAACTCGTTGCCGGGTTTGAGGAAACACCGGAAACGACGCCTGGACGGAACGCGTAGATTGAAGATCGAGCCACGATGTCGGCTTGCGGTTTAGCGTCTGCCGTGGCCGACCGTGAAACGCTAAACCACAAGCGACCGGGCCGGACTTTGGGTCGGTCCCGAGAAATGTTCGTGCCGTGAGCGGTCTTGCCTACGTACAATCTAATGATGCTCCGCCACCTCGCTTTAAGCTTCGCTGTGCTCGTGATGGCCCCTGGCGCCTGGGCTCAGCCCGCGGCGACCCCACCGGCGACGATGCCGACCCCCTTAGCGGTGACAACCGCGCCGGTCGAAGATCCCAACGCCCGCAAGATCGGCAGCCTGTCTGAGATTTTCACATTATCCGTCACCCATGGGTTTCTGTCCGTCACCACGCCCTTGAAGCCCGCCGAGACACCGCTGCGCGTGTCGCATCCGGACTTGCCCGGTGGAGGAGAGGTGCGCCCGATGTTGATGACCGGCGCCGACGATGGCGTGTTGAGGCAGTTTGCGTTCACCACACCACCCGACGGGGTGCCCGACGTGCGCGTGAAGACGGCCCTCTCCGCGATCGCCAACCAGGTGCAATTGACGCAGGACGCCGAGACCGAGAACTCACTATACAGCGTGCAGTTCATCCAGCAGTTGCCATTCGATCCCGATGGTTCGGAAGAGCCCGCGGTTAAGCTGTACGTTAAGCTGTACGATTCGACCACCGGCAACGCCACGATCGACCTGCGGCTGGCGGCTGGCAATTTCGAGGACCTGCGCCGATCGCATCCGATCGAGTTCTCGCGCCATCTCGTGCCACTGCTGGCGCTTTTACAGCATGACAAAGCACTGCTGGGTGTGCCCCTGGAGACGGCCCGACAAGTGCTCAGCGAGGGTGCCATTGCCGACGACAAGAGCACGGCCCGTGTGAACGAACTGGTCTCTCAACTGGCCTCACCCGAGCCGCAGACGCGCGACACCGCGATGGCTGCACTGCAGGGCTCGGGCGACGTGGGCATGGAGGCGCTGGCGAAGGTGGATCGATCGAAACTGTCCGCCGAGCAGAATAGCCAGATCGACCTCGTGCTCGCGTCAAAAGGTTCGGCTGCACCGGCTGAACTGCGGCAGTTGTCGAACGACCCTCTGTTTTTAGTGGACTGCCTGTACGTTGACGACGCGGACCTTCGCACGCGCGCCGTAAAGCAGTTGCAAGAGGTGACGAAGCTCGCGGTGACGTTCGACAACGAAGCCACCGAAAACGCCCGCCGAAAGCAGATTGGCAAAGTTCGCGAGCAGGTTGTCGGCTGGGCGACGACCCGACCGGCGACACCGTAGTACGTCGCGTCAACCTCCGTTGGTACGGCTTTAGAGCATTTTCACGTTAAACGTAGCATGTCAATCCGAAGGGAGCGGTTGCGACCTGAGGGATCGGAACTGGCAAATGCTGTCCCCCGTGGCGATCCCTCGGGTCGCTACCGCTCCCTTCAGGATGACATAAAGCCTGACCGCTACAGTCAGAGTAAAAAGGCTACAGCCACCGTCTGCGATCAAAAACAACACAGGCGGCTAGAGCTGCCCCTACGAACGGAACGGGACGCCGCTAGGTCACGTCAACCGTCATGCTCTTCGTCACCGGTGGCAGACAGGCGTTCTCGTCGCAGGCCTGATATTGCAGCGAGATCCGCACTGGACGCATGGGCGGAGCAGTGAATCGGATCCCAATCGTGATCTGGCCGCTGTAGACGGGCATAGGGTCAGGCGAAAACTCAAACCGCTCTGTCGTCGCGGGTGGATAGTCGATTCCAGCCACTTGGAGGTCCGCATCCTCACTGCTCACCGATAGCTGCGTTGCGACGAGCCCCTTCAGTGGTTCGTGGGCGTTGATGTGGAGACCGCCCAGAATCGCGACGCGGACTTCGAGCTGGTTTGCCGACGCCCACTCGGTCGTCAACGTGACAGCGGTGTTGGCGGTTGTCGTGATGGGCGTCATGCCGGCCGTGGCTGACTCGGCGGCTCCAACTTCGATTGGCCCGAACTGCCGGACGTACTTCGCCGCCGCCAGCACGAGGGAGCTCATCCCTTCACCGACCTGCTCCATCTGCGGCGCAAAGGTCGCGATCGTCCTGCACGCGATGTCTTCGTGACCGAGGTCCTGCATCACGGTCGCTGCGACACCGTTACCACTGGGCATGGGGCTGTCACTAGCGATCTTCTGGCGGACGATGAGGTCGGTGGCGTCACTGGCGAAGAAAAAGAACGCGCCGTTTTCGTCGTCACCAAACCGCTGCAGCATGTCCGTCGCGATCGCGGCGGCGGCGTCTTTCCAGCCCTCGCGACCGTCGGCTTCGCGCAACGCCAGCAAGGCTTGCGCGAGGCCGGCGTAATCATCGAGAAACCCATCGTATTTTGCATTCCCGTCGCGGCTGGTGCGCAACAACACACCCGCTGGCGTGCGATGGTTCGTCAACAGGAAGTTGGCTGCCTTGCGTGCCGCTTCAAGATATCGCTCTTCCTGCAGCACCTGACCACCCTTGGCCAGCGCGCGGATCATCAGCGCGTTCCAACTCGTAATAATCTTCGTATCGAGCAGCGGTTGCTTGCGCTGGGCGCGGATGCCGAGCAGGTAAACGCGCATCCGGTCAATCAACTCGGCGTTCTGCTCGTATAGTTCACGATCGGCCATGAACAGAATGCTCTTGTCCGGCCGACCATTCCCATGGTGCGGGTCAGCAAAGTTGGGGCCTTGATCCAGCCCATAGACCTTCGCGAACAAATCGGCATCGGGCTGCCAGAACGGCGCGCCCATTCCCTTGTTCGGCTCGTCGGTCAGCGACCGGCGAACCTCGTCCTCCGTCCAGAGGTAGGACAGGCCTTCCTGCGCGTCGACCTCGGCGTCCAATGCGGTGTAAAATGCGCCGTCGGGCGACGTCATCTCGCGCAGGATGAAATCGAAGACCTCGCGCGCCACCTTCGCATAGCGCTGGTTCTCGGTCTGGCGAAACGCCTCGACATAGATCTGCGCGAGCATCGCGTTGTCGTACAACATGATCTCAAAGTGCGGCACGAGCCACTCGGCGTCGGTGCTGTATCGATGAAAGCCACCACCGAGCTGGTCGCGAATGCCACCGAGCGCCATCGCGTCGAGCGTGTGGTTGACGATCGCCAACCGCGTGGCGTCCGGTCGATGTGATAAGTCGTCCAGCAGCAGTTCCAGGAGCGTTTCCTGTGGGAATTTGGGCGCGCCACCGAACCCGCCGTTCTGGGGGTCGTAGTTGGCAATTGAGTTGGCGACGATGCGATCGATGACGCTTTCGTCGATCGTGATCGGCCGTTCCGCAACGGGTGGGCGGGCGACCTGCTGCAACACGTTTGCCAGTTGCGTCGCCGAGCGTTCGATTTCGTCCCTGCGGTTCTGCCATGCATCGTCGAGCCCCTGCAGGATGTCGACGAAACCCGGCCGGCCTCCCGTGCTTTTGGGTGGAAAGTAGGTGCCGCCATAGAACGGGCGCAGGTCGGGCGTCAGCCAGACGCTCATCGGCCAGCCACCGTGCTTCGTCAGCACCTGCACCGCGGTCATGTAAAGAGAGTCGACGTCGGGCCGTTCCTCACGGTCGACCTTGATGTTGATGAACCGCTTGTTCATCTCCGCAGCGATCTCCTCTACCTCAAAGCACTGCCGCTCCATCACGTGGCACCAATAGCACGTGCTGTAACCGACGGACAAAAAGATCGGCTTGTTCTGCGCGCGGGCCGCCTCGAACGCCTCGGACCCCCACGGGTACCAGTCGACCGGGTTGTGCGCATGCTGCAACAGGTACGGCGACTGCTCGCGGGACAGGCGGTTGGTATGTTTCGGGGGATGGGTTGTCATGAACGCTCCGAAAGAATTCACTATGAACTACGAAATTGTCAATGTCGGTGGCGCGGCGGACGCGTTGCGGTTGTTGACCTCCTTGACGAGCCGGTCGGCGATCGCCTCCAGAATCGCGCCAAGTTTTACATTATTTTCAAAGTTCGCGTGAGGTTTACCACTGTCACTGTTCACACGCAGGTCAGTGTACATCGGGATCGCGCCCAGGTAGGGCAGGCCGAGCTCGCTCGCGCTTCGCTCGGCTCCACCGCGACCGAAGATGTCATGCTCACGGCCGGTGTCGTCGATGAAAAAGCTCATGTTCTCGATGATGCCCAGCACCGGCGCGTTCAACTGCTGGAACATGCGCACGGCCCGCACGGCGTCGTCCAGCGCCACCTGCTGTGGGGTCGCGACGACGACCGCACCGGTTAGCGGAATCAACTGACACAGCGTCAGCGGAATGTCACCCGTGCCCGGTGGCAGGTCGATGATGAGGTAGTCCAGGTCCGGCCAATCGGTGTGATCGAGAATCAGATTCTTAAACGCACCCTGCGCCATGGGGCCACGAAAGATCAGCGGTTTTTCGGGCTCGACGAGCGCGCCGATCGTGATCGCGTGCAAGCCATGTACGTGGAACGGGACGATCTTATTCCCGCGCTGCAATGGGGCCTGACCTTTGATGCCGAGCATCGTCGGCATCGAAGGCCCGTAGATGTCACCATCCATTAACCCAACCGTCGCGCCACTACGCTGGAGGGCGACCGCGAGGTTGAGCGCAACGGTGCTCTTACCGACACCACCCTTGCCCGCGCCTATGGCGACGATGTTTTTCACCTGTGGCAACACGTCGCGCCGTGGCCCGACCGTCGCCGGGCCGGGTCCGGTTGCTCCTCGGGCGGTCAGCGACAGTTGCACGTTGCTGACCCCGATGCCCGCCAGGGCCGTTTTCACGTTCCGCTCGATCCCCTCGCGCACCGACGGGTTCGGCGAGGTCAGCTCGATGCCGATCCGCACACCCCCGTCGGTGGTAATCTGGATGTCCTTCACCATGTTGAGCGTAACGATGTCCTTGTACAGCTCGGGTTCCTGCACATTTCGAAGGGCTGCGGTGATCTGTTCTCGTGTCGGGGGCATTGGCTTCCTGTAACTTCCTGTAAGGGGCCAGGAATTATAGCGGTGGCGGTGGTGGGGACCAATTCAGCGACCCCGACCCGGTGACGGCGGACCTCTTCGCCGATACGATTTGCGGTTCGATGCAGCCCGAGCCCGTCGCGACAACCAGTCTCATCCGTCCCACGCCCGCCGACGGTGCGGAGGTCGTATTGCTCGGGGCGACGCTCACCGGCAACCGTGGTGCCGAGTCGATGCTGCGGGCGGCGGTCCAGCGGATCGAGCAATTTGCACCGGGGACGCATTTCACACTCCTGAGCCTCTATCCTGCCGACGATCGCGAGGAAATGGCTCGTTCGCGAGACCTGCCGTTGACGATCGCGGCGTTCCCACCGATGCAGATGGTCGCGGCGTTCCCAATCGCGCTGGTTGCGGGTGCCTTACGTAAGTTCGGGCTACCCTATCGCTGGCTGCTGCCCACCGCGGCGCTGCGGGCGATTGCCAGAGCGGATCTGCTGGTCGATTTGTCCGGCATCAGCTTTGTCGACGGGCGCGGCTACGGCATTTTGCTTTATAACGTTCTGACCGTCCTCATTCCACGTTGCCTTGGCGTGGCGGTTTTCAAATACGCCCAGGCGATCGGCCCACTCGCGACCGGCCTGAACCGCTGGCTGGCCAGGCGCATGCTCGATCGCGTCGCGACGATCGTGGCGCGGGGAAAGGTGACGCGACAGTTCATCGACGAACTGCGGTTAAAGCGTGCGCGTGTCGAGACGCGCGCCGACGCCGCGTTTGGGATGATGACCTGCGACGACGACATCGCCGCCGTGTCGTCGTTGCTCACGCACGACGTCTTTCGCGATGGTCGGGTGGTCGCGATCGCGCCCAGCAGTGTGGTCGACCGGTACTGCCGTGATATGGGGATCGATTATCCGCAGCAAATTGCGACGTTCATCGACACATTGGCGCGCGACAAGAACTACGGTGTGGTCCTCATTCCGCACTCGGCCCGTTTCAGCACGACCAAAGCCAAGAATAACGACCTCGTTGTCTGCCGGCGCATTGCCGAGCTCGTGCAGGCGAAGGACCGCTGCCTG
Organism: Tepidisphaerales bacterium; assembly: GCA_038223165.1. GTDB lineage: Bacteria > Planctomycetota > Phycisphaerae > Tepidisphaerales > Tepidisphaeraceae > DASYHQ01. The sequence continues at coordinate 5,157 of JBBRHE010000068.1, read as the reverse complement.
TTTATCAAGCGGCCACCCAACGCGCCGCAGTTGCGCGTGTTGATCGGGAACTGCAGATTTATCGTCGCGTCACGTTTTCACGCGATGATTTCGGCGTTAGAGACGGGTGTGCCACCCTTGCTGATCGGTTGGTCGCACAAGTACGCCGAGGTGCTCGCCAGTTTCGAGCTCGACTGCTGCTACCTGAAATGGCAAGGCTTGTCGGCGGCCACGTTGCGCGAGGCGTTTGACGTCGTCGAGGCGCAGCAGGACGAGATGCGCAAAAAGATCGCGAAGAACCTCCCTGCCGTCATGGAATCGTCGCTCGACAACGCCCGGCTGGCCGTCGAGCTGCTGACGCAGATCCGTGCCGGCAAGCTCGACAAGGCAGGCGGTCGTGGCGCTTAGCCCTGCGGTCAAAGCCAACCTCATCCGCGGCATCAAGACGCTGGTCGTCGTCGTCAGCTTTGCCTACGTCGCGCAGGTAGTTTGGAAAAATTACGACGCGCTGACCACGCGCGACCGTCCGTTGCTTTGGTGGCCGCTCGTCTGGTCCGTGCCGTTCGCGGTGCTGTACCAGTTGGGACGGGGAACCGTGTGGCACTTGATGGTTGCCCGTATCGTCGGGCCATTCCGCTTCACGTTTGACGTCTTCGCTTGGGTGCGCTCGCTGGCAGGGAAGTACATCCCCGGGCGTGTGTTCAACTACCTCGGGCGCATGGGCAGCTACCGCGGGCTGGACGCACCCGTCTGGAAGCTGAGCACGGCGTACCTGATCGAGGCGTATGCGTCGGCGCTGTCGTCGTTCATCCTGTTTGGCCTGGGCCTTTTGCTGCTGAATACGCAACCTTCGTCATTCTGGCTCTGGGCTGCGGTGGGGGCGGTTGCGGTGATGGCCATCGGTAGTCACCCGATCTTCATCAACACACTGGTCGGCCTCTGGCAGCGGTTGTCAAAGCGCCCGCGCGAACGATTGAACGTCAGTTGGCTGGACTTCTGGACGTGGCTGTTCCTATTGACCAGCAATTGGCTCGTGCTGGCGGTCGGGTTTTACTTCCTGTCGCAGATGCTGTCGGACCTGCCGGTGCGCTACGCGCTCTACCTGATTGGCGCGTTCGGTGTGGCGGGGTGGTTCGGGATGATCCTCTCCGTCGCGCCCTCCGGTCTCGGGGTGCGCGAAGGGGTGCTGGTCGCGCTGCTGATCCCCATCCTCCCCAATGGTGAGGCCGCGGCGTTGGCGCTGCTGGCGCGGTTGTGGATTACGCTGGGTGAAGCGATAAGCTTCGGACCGGCGCTGCTGATGAGGGTGCCGGCCGCGCACGATGGTTTGGGAACGGAATCCGCAGATGACATTGCCGCTACGCATAGTTGACGACCTCTCGCCGGTGCTGGCCAACGATCTGTGCATCGCCTGTGGCGCGTGCGTGGCGGCAGACCCGTCGTTGGAACTGCGGCTGGACCCCGTGAAGAAAATGTACGAGCCGACCGGGCCCGGAAATGCGGTCGCAGCGTCGGTCTGCCCCGCGGTGAAGGTGGACTTTGTCGACCTGCAAAACAAACTCTTTCCGGATGCCGCCCGCACCGGCCCGCTGGGGGCGATCGAGTCGATTTACCTCGCCCAAAGCGTGGACCGCGAGCGCAACGTGAAGGCCAGCAGTGGGGGCATGATCAAGGAACTGCTGCTGGCGTACCTCGCCGACCCGCAGGTCGATGGGGCGATTGTTTTGGCGCACAGCGGTGGGCTGCTGTTCGAGCCGAAGCTGATCACGCACGTTGACGAGGTCGACAAGCTGCCCGGGTCCATCTACCACAACATCCCGTTCGACAAAGCCCTGAAGTTGCTGGCAGAAAACACCGGGCGATACGTGCTGGTCGCGATCCCGTGCCAGCTTGAGGGCATCTTCAACTACATCTACAAGGTCCGGCCCGAGCTTCGCGAGCGCATCCACGCGACCATCGGTCTGATCTGCGGCTGGACGTACACCCATCACGCGATCGACGCGATCTGCGACTACAAGGGGAGTGATTCTTCGACCATCAAAGACCTCAGCTTCCGTGGCGGTGGCCCGGTAGGGCGGTTGCGCATCGTCCACGAGAACGGTGACGAGACGACGGTGCATCGGCGGGTCGATTTCAGCTACCAGGTCGCGTTCGACCGCGCGTTCAACACGCCACGCTGTCATTTTTGCGTGAACCACACGAACTACCTTGCCGATGTCGTCGTCGGCGACGCGTGGTTGCCCAGCACGCTGATGACCAAGACGGGGATTTCACTGGTCATCTGTCGCAGCAAGGACGCCGAAGCAATGATGCGCGGGCTGGTGGACCGCGGCCGGATACGGGTGGTCAACGCGACGGACGACGACATTGTCGAATCGCAAACGCGTCGCGTGGCGTACGGCGACTTTTCATACGCCTACGCCGACTGGGTCAAACGCCAAGGCGGGTATGCGCCCGACCTCATCGGCCCCAACCGCCCGGCAGCGAAGTTGTGGTCGGACGATTCGGTCGCGAAGTTCCATTCTGAAACGACGCGCAAGATCGAGTTGCAACGCCAGGGCCGATACAACTTCCTCTGGTGGCGCAAACTGACCCGCGAAAGTGGCCGACTGTCCTGGCGCTACATCCGCTGGTTCTTCGTGCGTGTGCTGAAGGTCAAATCGATCTTCGGCAAGCGCAAGGAACTAACGAGTGACGCGTTGGCGGATTTTGCGTAGTGAACTAGAGGATCTCTTCTTTTCCCAGAGCAAAGACGCGGAGAGTGCCTCAGGATGACGGAAACGGAAGATCCAAACAAAATACGAACTTTTGTGTTGATCAATATGTCGAGCGCGAGTATGATTTCGATGTTGTGAGATCGCACGTGCTAACCCCATGTGCGATCTCCCATGCTCTTTGAAAACTGAATATTGTGAACACATCGACAGTCGTCGTTTCGTGTCGTTTGTATGTCGTTTCTGGTCGTTTGTATGTCGGTTTTCGGTCGGTTTTTTTGGACGTATTATCGTGTCCGTCACGGCCAAGCGCAGGCTGCAACGGGGGTTGCGGTTTTTATGATGGGAAGGGGGAGGCGCGAAACTTATTTTTCGCGTCAGACAACTGCAAGGGCAGGTGGGTGGTTACCCCGGCCATTCCCCACTAAACACTTCGGTCGCCGGGCCGGTCATGTAGACGTGGTTGTCGGTCTCGCGCCATTCCAACTGCAGGTCACCACCGGGCAGATGGGCCAGCAGCTTGCGCTGGGTCTTGCCGAGCAGCACCCCCGCGACGGCGACGGCGCAGGCGCCGGTGCCGCAAGCGAGCGTCACACCACTGCCACGTTCCCAGGTGCGCAGGATGACCTCGCCGGGGGAGACGACCTGCACCCAGTGCATGTTGATCCGGCGGGGGAACGCGTAGTGGTGTTCGATCCACGGTCCGAACCGCTCGACGTCGATGGCTTTCACGTCATCCACGTACGACACTGCGTGCGGGTTGCCCATGGAGACGAACGTCATCTCCGTGATCCATGGCCGTTGACTGCGACCACCCCCACGATGCATCTCGGGCTGGGTCGTGTTGTTTTGCGAGACGGCGACGCGCCAGATGTGTTCTTCACCGCCTCGGATCTTGGCTGCGTCGACGGGGATCTTGTCCATTTCGAGGATCGGTTCGCCCATGTCGACGGTTGCCGAGGTGGCTTTGCCCCCGTCGACCTGCAACTGGATCGGTAGCACACCCGCGCCGGTCTCGACGCGAAGGGGGTTGTTCTTCGTCAGCCCATGATCAAACGCGTACTTCGCGACGCAGCGGACCCCGTTGCCGCACATCTCACTCTCACTGCCGTCGGCATTGAACATGCGCATGCGCACGTCGGCTTTGTCGGAAGGGAGGATCATGATCAGCCCGTCACCACCGACACCAAAGTGCCGGTCGGCGACCTTTCGTGCCATCGCTGCCGGGTCGGTGACGGTCTGGTCGAACCCGTTGACGTAAACGTAGTCGTTGCCGATCCCATGCATCTTGGTGAACTTCGTCATGAAGGGAGATCATAGTCAGGTTGAGGAAAGGGTGAAGGGGAAGCGCCACGGACTGGACCTTTGCCCCTCAATCGTCCGATAAATCAGCATATGACCCTTCTCGCACCACCCATTTTGACTGCAGAGACGTCGTCAGACGCTCCATCCACCACCGCGGCTAGGCGGGCGCAAGCGAATGTCCTGGCAAACCTTACAGCGATGCAGACCATCCAGCCCGGCCTCGTGAGCGCGATTGCTCCGACCCCGTCGGGCCTCACTTGGCTGTTCGCCCGTGACGGGGCCCTGACGGCGACCCGGAACGGTAAATGGTGGGCCGACAACTCCCTGCCGGCAAAGTCCGCCGAGGCGATGCTGAAGGACGTAACCAGTGACGTCGCGGTGACGTGCGTGGTCGCGCCGACGCACGCGGCCCAGTTGCGGGTGCTGCTCGATCGGGTCTCGCCAAGCCACGCGATCGTCGTCGTCCAACCGGACGCGTCGGTGGCCCACGTGGCGCTGCACTGTGAGGACCTCGCCGACGCCATCACCGCCAAGCGGTTGTGGTGGACGATCGGGACCGACTGGGCGGCGCAGCTTGAGCGGTTGCTGACGGAACAGCCGGGCCTGCCGATCCCCGGGCGGTTCGTCCGCACACCGGACGTGGATGCGGATGTCGCCGATGCGATTCTGCCCGAGGCTCAGGGGATCTTCGGGCGGCATATGGCGAAACGGGCCCAGCAGATCGCGACGCTGCGCAGTTCACTGCGCCGAAAGGGGACCTACGTGAAGCATATCGCCGTCGTCGCACCGTCGCGGTTCCGGTTGTGGTCTAACGGCGGGTCGACCCTCGCCCGCACACTTGCTGCGACAACCCCTCAGCATGTCGCTGCGGACTGGCGAACGATCGACACGGACGACCCGACCGCTGCGTCACCCCTGGCCGTTGCCCAAGCAGCGAGTGATTGTGACGCGATCGTCATGGCAGACAGTGGTCGCAGCGACAACCCGAACCTGCTGGCGACCGACCTGCCCTGGATCACCTGGGTGACCGGTGGGCGCATCCCCGACTTTGCCGCCGCCGGTCCGAACGATCGGTTGCTGCTGGCGGACCAAGTGTGGCGCACCGGCGCGATCGCCAACGGTTGGCCCACCGAGCGCCTCGCGATCGCGTCCCAACCCG
>JBBRHE010000067.1:0-16552 GCA_038223165.1 Tepidisphaerales bacterium | reverse complement strand
AGTGGTGGCGTCTTCTTCTCGAGCACCGGTTCCATTGGCACGGCCGGTAATTCGCGTTCGGGAACGCTGGCCTTTGGCACTGCGGAAGGAGTCGTGTGGTCGCTGGAAAGCAATGCTAACACGATCGCATCATCGATCAGCGGCTCCGGTGGCTTGTCCAAGGCGGGCACCGGCACGCTGACATTGGCGGGCGTCAATTCCTACAGCGGGCTCACGGCAGTCGGTGGTGGCACGCTGCGCGTGGGCAACGGGACGCAATCCTCCAACCTTGGGCTGGGTGACGTTAACGTCCAGAACGGCGCGACGCTTCAAATTAGCTCCGTCGATACAATCTCTGACACCGCGACCCTCACGCTCGACGCCTTTGGTCTCTTCAACGGCAAGATCATCCTCGACGCCGGCATCAACGAGGTCGTCGGCAGTCTCTTCCTCGGCACGCTGCTCCAGCCCGGCACGACGTACGGGAGCACGAGCAGTGCCGCTTTGGTCCAGAATGACACGTACTTTGGTGGCACCGGCATCCTCACCGTCAGCAGTGTTGTCGTCCCCGAGCCCGCATCGTTCGGCATGGCCATGTTTGGCATGCTCGCGCTGGCGGGTCGCCGTCGTCGATAGACGCTGATTTTTGGATCATTACCATCGGCGACGTGCACTTCGCGCGTCGCCGATGGCGTTTTGGTGTTTGATCATTGTCCTCACATTGCCCAAGGGCGCATGTCACCCATGAAATCACCACTTGTTCAAGCTGCGTGTTTCGGTCTTCTTTCGCTTTCGATCGCCGTGCAAAATGTGTCGGCAGTCGGGACTCGGTTGAAGTTGGACCCGTCGATGGTCACCAACGAAGTCGAAGGGGGCGACCCGTCGGGGCTGGTCGATGAGCAAGAGTTGCTCGGTGATGCCGACGTCGCGCCGTCGGGCGAGCCGACCACGGGGTGGCTCATTCCGTCGCAGTTGAACAAGACCGTCTTCCCCGCCAGCGCGTATATCGATTTGGGGGAAGAGAAGCACGTCGCGTCGGTCTGGATCTATGACACCAACAGCAATGGTGGCTTGCACATTTCCAGCGGCACGCCGGGCGAGTGGAAGATCGAGACGACCTATGACTGCAAGGCATACAAAAAGTGGGTCGAGGTTCCGTTGACGGCCAAGACGCGGTACGTGCGCTTGACGCGCGTCACGCCCGGTGCGATTTTTGCCGAGATCGCGATCAACGCAGTCAGCCCAGAGGAATACGCCACCGCCGCTGCGAAGAAGGAAGCCGAGGATAAGGCCGCCACCGACAAGGCCACCGCGATCGCGGTGGCGGAGAAGGAAGTCGCCAACCGGCCCGTCGTCGATGTTGAGATGTTCGGCAAGCTCACGCTTGTCGACGAGATCGACGTCGCAGCGGCCGATCCCGGTCACCTGTTCGCTAACGACCCCGAGAGCAGCACCGAGGTTCAGCAGATCCTCGGCAAGCCTGCGCGCGTGTTGAAAAAGACGCCGGGCGAGGCGGCGTACATGGCGTTTCGCGTGGGACAGCACAAGCTGCTCAAGGCCGGCGCGACGTACATGCTCGAAGTTGAGTATCCGGAAGACCAGCCGCGCAGCATGGTCGTGCTGAACACGGGAAACGAAAGCGCGCTGGGCTTCGCGACCGGCGCGGCGCTGGGTGACGCGTTTAAACCCAAGTACGTGAATAACAACATCGAGTCGATCAGCACGCCACTGTCGGGCACGTACAAGACGTGGACGATGCTCTTCAACCTGCACGACCGATTCACCAACACCGCCTACGTGCGCGGCGAAACCGGTGAACGCGACCTGTCCCCCGAGGATGGCTTCAGCGTCATTATCGCGCAGTACTCGGCCGAGAACCTGCCGATCTCGCACGGCGCTGCGGTGTCGCGCATCCGCCTGTACGAAGTGCCCGATCGCGAGAAGCTCAACGCCACCTACAAGCTCCCCCAGGGGTTGCCCCAGCGGCACCTGTTTTGGCGAGAAGAGATGGCCGACGGTGTCGTCAGCAACGAGAAGGGTGGACAGCCCACGGGCCTGAGGGACCCGATCGACTGGTATCGCTACAAGGCCAACCAGATGCAGTTCCTGGGGATGAACACGTACACCAAGGACCTGCTCGAGTTCGGCGCGGTGCAGCATTGGGACTCGTCGCCGCACGGTGGCAACGAGTGGGCCTACTTCGACGGCAAGAGTTCGGATCGTTGGAGCAAGATCGTCAAGCTCATGGGCGAGCGCGGCTTCAGCATCATGCCGTACTACGAATACGCGGGCAGCAAAGGCAAGCAGGGCCTGGGCCCACAGCGTCGTGCCAAGCCGTTGACGCGCGACGATGCGTATACGCACATCAAGTGGATCGAAAGTGCCAACGCCGACATCACCGACCCCGAAGCGATCTCCGACTTCAAGAAGATGCTCGACATCACGATCGTCCGCGAGAAAGACAAAGCCAAGTTCGTCGGCGCGTGGGTTCGTCCACGGTCGCAGCTACCGATCGGTTTTGGCGACCCGACGCGCGAGCGCTTCGCGAAGGAAGCCAACGGCGGCAAGCAGGTAAGTCGTGATGAACTGAAGAACGACAAGACGCTGCTCGACAAGTATTACAAGTGGTGGTTCAGCAAGCGCCGCGACTTCCTCGTAGAAATGCGCGACTATCTGCGCGAGAACGGCATCGACGACGCGACGGTGCTCTACACCGCGTGCGCCGCCGAGCCTGGTGTGAGCTTTGCGACGTGGGACCCGTATCTCGTGGCCGACGATGTCGAGGGGTGGAAGAAGCTGCTGGCGAACACGGGGAACGAAAAGGACGCGACGATCAACGTGATCACCCCGCAGGAAGTCGTCGATCGCAAGATGTATCTGGAAGCGCTCGTCGCACCACCGAAAAACTGGGGCGATTGGGAGATCTACCACGCCAACCCGGCGGCCGATCCGTTGATGTACAAGGAGACGGACGGTGTGCTGATGACGCAGGCGTTCAACCGCCTGTACACCGTCATGGACCCAGCGACGTTCGAACTGTTTCGCGGGCCTGCGGGCTTGGCGATCGAGCGTCACTACTCGTTGAACGAAAACATGATGTTCAGCAAGACCGCCAAGTCCAAGCTCGGGTACTTTGCTGCCGACATCGAACGCAATGGGCCTTACTGCATGATGGGCGAAGCGATGGCAATGGCCAACGGGGACCCGCGGTACATCAGCTACCTTGTCGGGCGCAACTTCGTCCGTGGGTTTCCGCAGTATGTGCGCAACTTCAACACGGCGTTTCTGTCGTTGCCGGCGCTGCCGAGCGAGCGGCTGGAAAACGCGGCGTCGGACAACGCCGTCGTCGTCCGCTCAATCGCCACACCCAAGAACGGCCGATATTTCGCGATTATCAACACCGCAATGACGGACAAAAACAAAGTCACCGTGAAACTGCCGCAGGGCAAGGTCACTGACGCTGCGACCGGTGAAGTGGTGCAGGCCGACAATGGTGCGGTAACGCTCACGCTCTATCCGTTCCAGATGCGGGCCCTGCACGTTCAGTAACACGGCTCGTCGATTTCCTTTCGCAACGGCGACGATGCAACGCACCGTCGCCGTTGCGTTATAGTTCTTGTACGTTCGATGCCTGTGCCACAGCCCAACATTCTCGTCATCACGTCGCACGATTCAGGGGCGCACTACGGTTGCTACGGGGCGGGTGTGGCAACGCCAGCGATCGATGCGCTGGCGGGTGACGGTGTGCGATGCACGCGCATGTTCGCTGTCGCGCCAATCTGCTCGCCAAGTCGCGGAAGCCTGCTGACGGGGCAATGCCCACAACGTCACGGCATGATGGGTTTGGCCGGTGGACCCTGGGCATGGGAATTGACCGACCCCCAGCGGCACCTGTCGCACGTCGCCCGCCGCAACGGGTATGGCACGCACCTGTTTGGGCATCAGCACGACACCGACTACGTCGAGCGTCTGGGCTTTGATCAACTCCATCAATATCTGTCGCCTCACAATCGCGATCCGCAGATCAACGCGCCGAACATCGCGCGGGCGTTTGCCGAGTTCGTAGCGACGCGCGACGCGGGCAAGCCGTTCTACGCGCAGATGGGGTTCTTCGAGAGCCACACCCCCTGGAACTTCGGTGGCGCGGTGCCCACGGACGGGCCGGTGCCCGAATGGTGTCAGCAGGACGACGACGCGACGCGCAAGCGCGTGGCGGCGCTGAATGGCGCAATGCGTCGGGTGGACGATGCGGTCGCGATCGTAACAAATGCCTTGCGCACGGCTGGCATCGAACGTGACACGCTGGTGCTGGTGAACACCGACCACGGGCCCGAGCTGCCCCGTGGCAAGTGGACGATGCTCGATGGGGGCCTGCGAATCGGGTTTGTCGTCCGCTATCCCGCTGGTGGCATAACCGGTGGGCGAACCTGCGAGCTGTTGCTCAGCAATGCCGACTTCCTGCCGACGCTCGCGGAGCTGACAGGATTGCACGTCGACCACGCGATGGACGGTGTGAGTGTCGCTGCGACGTGGCGGGGTGGCTCGGCAGGGTCGTCGGTGCGGGATGAGACGCACCACATTTCGGTCGACAGCGAGTACGCCGTCCGCACCGATCGCTTCAAACTCATTCGCCGATTCCGAGGAGAACGGATAGAAGGTCTCGACGCAACCGGTCGCCCAAACCTGATCCCCGCGGCGCGACTGTTCGACCTGGTCGCCGACCCGTTGGAGCTGAACAACGTCATCGATGACCCGGCCTATGCCAAAGCGTACGGGGAAATGCACGACCGGTTGTGGCGTCACCTGGAAGCGGTCGGTGATCCGATACTGCGAGGTGCCGTCGCAACGCCGTTCTACGAGAAATCGATCCGCGCCTATCACACGTGGCGAGCCGGTGGGGCGTCTGAACTCGAGGTGAATTTATGACGGTAGATGCCTGTCGTAACGATCGCGTGGCGGTTCACTGTCGACGCGGCTGGCTGGCCACGATGCTGGTTGCATTGGCTTCTAATGCGCAGCCCGTGCTATCCGCAGAGGCATTGGAGGATTTCGACGGCTCGCGAGGGGTGTGGGTGCGGTCCGAAGCGGTCGAAACGTTTGTCGCGGTGGAACCCAAGTTCCGCGTGCTCGCGGTGCGCCGACCGGGCGAGGCGTCGCTGATGGCCGATGCGTCACATAGCGACCATGGGTTGCGGTTGGCGTTCATGGGGCCGGATCAGATCCCGACCTCGTTTGACGTGGGCAATGTCCCGGCGGAGATTATCGAGAGGTCACCACAGAAGGTTCGCGTACGTCTGGCGCCGGCCGACGGGCTGCGATATAGCGTTGCAGTGACCACCGATGCCGATCGCCCGCGCGTGACGTTGGACTATGAACTGACGAATGAAGCGAGCGCTGCGCGTCGAGTGGGCATCTGGAGCGTCACCAGCTATCCCAACAATGGTGTGCTCGTGATGGCGACGGGCGAGAAGCCTCGCAGCCGAAGGCGGCTTGTGCTGTCATGGTGGACAAAGTGGCCGCAACCGGGCATCGAGTTTGGCCGCCACGCGATCGCTGCCGACGTGAGCGTGCCCGCGGCCGGGGGGGTGTACAAGGTCGGGCTCATCAACGACACCGGTTGGGTCGCCTATACACGGAACGACCAGGCAATCGTCAGCCATTCGACGTTCGACCCAGCCGCGACCTATCCCGAGGATGGCGCGAACATCACGATCTTCCAGACCGACGACCGCACCGGCCCTCGCTGTGAGGCCGAGCAGATGGGCCCACTGGTGGATGTGGCTGCCGGGGCGTCGACCCAGCACACCGAAACGCTAGAGCTTCTAAACATTCCCCCGAACCCCACGACGCTACCGACCATGAACGACATCCTCAACACCGCCGACGTCCGAAGACACTCGATCGAAGCGGCTATGGGCAGGTAGGGGCTCGTCCTGTTTCTAGACCGTTGCGACAACCAAATTGGGGCAGACCCAATGGCTTTCACTTAAGTGATTTGCAGGCCCCAGAAACCGCGTTCTGACGCGATGATCACAGTTGAGCACGCCACCTTTGGTGGCTTAAGTGAACTGCATTCGGGGCAGACCCAATGGTCTGCCCCTTCAGCAAACTCGTTACCAGATTCGTCGCTTTAGTTCCGGGCCCGCCGACGAGCAGCAAGCAACCCGAACGCGCCGGCGATAACCATGGGGCTGCTCGAAGTTAGGGGAACCAAAACGGACGAACCGGTGCGGTCAGACATGTTGAGCAACCGCGATTGCCTGATTGTATTGCGCCAGGTAGGACTTGAACCTACAACCCGCTGATTAAGAGTCAGCTGCTCTGCCAATTGAGCTACTGGCGCGATGGACGGAAAAGAGTAGCGGGTGGTGGCGGGATGTCAAGATGGTCACTGCTAGTCGCGACCGGCGAGTAGGTTGTCGTGGGCCAGGCTGGCCCCGTGGCGATAGAGGGCGCGGTCCAAGGCGTCGGCGGGGGTGTAGGTGGTGAATCCGTCTCTCGGTAACGGGCCGGTGGCACCGATCAACGTGACCATCGTGCTGAACGTGACCAGAATTCCAGCAATCGCCCAGCCAAGGGGGCGGTGAGGCTTGCGCAGCCAGGCACCAATCCAGAACATCAGCATCGGCAGGAAGACGATAAACCACCGGACCGCGAAAGCAGCGTCGTCCCATCGGGGTCGCGACAGCGCGTAAATCAGCACGACGACCAGCGCGGCGCCTGCACTGGCGCCAGCGAGCATTTTGGTCGAGTTGGGCCAATGGCGGTGCATCACCATCGCCACGCCCGCCATGCCCAACAGCAGGGCGGGGAAATGGCTCAGCAGACCGTGATCGCCCAGCAGTGTGGCGCCCACGCGTCCGACGTTGCGACCGAAGACGGCCCAGTAGCCCGTGTCGGTCAGGTCGTCGTCCCAATCAAAGTCGGTGGAGGGGCGGCCGTCGGAAGCGACGCTGACGGCCAATTCCGGGTGCAGATAGCCCGGTCGCCAATCACCGGTCACGGGGACCGTCAGCGCCACGTGCAGCACGATTGGAGGAAGGCAGCCCAAGGCGTATAGCGCCAGGCCACCGATCCGGTTGAGTCGCTTCCAAGGCAAGGTGAGGACGACGCCTGCAAACAGAGGCAGGAAGACACCGGCCGTCACGTCGAGGGTGGTGGCGAGGCTGATGCAGAGGCCTGCCGTCATCAGCCAGACCCAGGCGCTGAGGCGCTTGTTTCCGACAGCGATGTGCACCAGGCACGCAGCGCCGGCAGTGACCAGGGCGGCGGCGGGGACGTGCTCATTGAGCACCGTCGCGTACGAGACGATGCCACCCCCGAACACGACGACCGATGCCAGGACGGTTCGCCACAACCGAGGTAATTCGAACAATCGCCCCATGCGGTAGACCACCCCTGCAATGGCGGCTGCGGGCAGGGTTGTGCCGATGACGGTCAGCAGATAGCTGACCATCGCCGGGTTGGTGTCGAAGCGCAAGCCGTACCGGTGCATGGTCCAATACGCGCTGGCGAGCAATGCGGCAAAGACCGGTGGCTGATCACTGTAGCGTTTACCATCCACCTCGATCACATTGCGTTGGGGGTCGAATACGACCGTGTCGGCCGTCGCGTGGTCATCAATCGCCAGTGACCGGTGTTCGACCATCGCCTGCACAGTTGCCAGGCGAGCGGTCTCATCGTCGGATATATCGCGCGGATCGGGGTGGCGCAACGGCCGCAAGAGTGGGAGGCAGATCAACAGGACCAGAATCGGCACAGCCATCGCCCACGGCCGCACATGCTTGCGACTGTCACGGTATCGACGGAGATAGGCGAGGAGAGACTTCATTGTGGCGAGTAGGCGATAGGCAGTAGGCAGTAGGCAGAAAAGTAGAGCACCACTAAGTCTCTCTTCGCTGCCTACTGCCTACTGTCTACTGCCTACTTCTCCTAGCTTACCTTCAGAAAATCCACAAAGTTCTCAATGATCTTGTTTCCCTGCCGCTCGAAGCGGGGATAGAGCTTTTTCGTGTCTTCCTTGATCTTCGCTTCACCGTCGGCTCCGAGGACTTTGACGACGTCTTCCTTGCCGTTGGCGAGCATCGCTTCGATTTCCTTTGGCGTCACCTCGATGTGAAACTGGAAGCCGAACAGGCGATTCTTAAATCGGAATGCCTGGTTGCGGCAGGTGCGCGTGCTGGCCATCAACGCGTTGCCCGTCGGTGGGGGTGGCGCCGGTGGGGGCGCGGGGTTGGGTGGAGTCGGCAACTTCGGAAGGTCGAACGTGTCGTAATGCCAGTGGAACATCGGTGAACCGTCGATCTGACCATACGCCAGGGGTTCCGTACCACCCGGGAATGGCCACGTAACCGGGCCCCAACCGATTTCCGGCAGTGGCACGATCGGCTCGACGGGCATCGGGGGGAGTCCGGGACCGGCTGGTGGACCCATCTTCACGTTCGGGTAAACCTTAGCGCCGGCGGCGTGGGCGAGCAACTGGGCGCCAAGACAGATCCCCAGCACCGGGCGGTCCTGTTGCACAAGTCGTTTAAGAAGCTCTACTTCCCTGGCAAGAAACGGGTACTTCGCATCACCGAGGTCCGCGACGCCCATCGGGCCACCCATGACAACCAGTGCGCGTAGTTCGTCGAGGTCTGTTGGGACCTCATCCCCCTTGTACAGGTGACGCACTTCGGTCGGGATGCCAAAGTCGCGAAAGACGGTGACGATCCGCCCGGGCGTTTCGTAGGGGACGTGTTGCAGGATGACGACCTTGCTCATAGGTCTCGAATCATCGGCGCGGGGTGGGGGATGGTCAAGTTTGGAAGGATTTGACCGTCTACATCCCCCGCCGACTGCCCGTAATGAGCCCACCGCTTGAGACGGGGCTGCCAACATTTCATAGTGGAAGCATCGTCACCGGTTGCGAATGTCGTAAAGTTGTATGGGGGGATTGGTGTACGACCGGATCGGATGCTTTGGCTCGTTCGCCCAGACAAGCGTCCCCTCTTTGGCGATGCGCTTGTAAAACGTGCGAAGTTGCCCGTATTGGTAACGGAACTCGGGTGTCGGGAAGACATGAGTATCGAAGTACCGTTCGTAGTTCCAGGGTGTGACCGCGACGTGCGTGACACCCTGACCCCGAAGCCGTTCGAGCGTGCCGCGGTCGGACGAGATGTAGAACGACCGAACCTGTACGCGCTGATACAGGTCGTCTGAGATGCCGTTGTAAGGTGGCGCGTTCAACCCACAGTAGAAGTCCGCAGCGACGACGGAACCGCGCATCGCGTCGGTTCGCAGGAAGTCACGCAATCGCTGTCGGCCGTCATCACCGGTCTGCTTGATGTAACTGGCGATCTTGGGGCCTTGAACCCCAATCGTCACGCACGCAAACAGCACCGGCACGCCCCAGATGGCCCACCGACGCCCAATCAGTTGACCGAGCCGTGCTGCCCCGACGCCCGAAAGCATCGCGACGAGGACTACAACCGGTAGCGCGTAGCGCGGCATGGGTATCACACCGTACGACACCAGCAGCAGGAACAGACCTGCGAAGATCCACATACAGCGGTCCCAGCCCAACATGGGACGTCTGTTTAACGCGTCACGCGGTACGGGTGGGTCGCTTGACCGATTCGCGTGCACTCGGCGTGCAAACCAGGCCCGCATGGAACCGATCCATCCCGGCCACCAGATCAGTGAGATCGTCAGACCAATGGCTGCTGTAATCAGCACGTAATTCGGTGACTCAATTAACAAGCTGTCGAGCGCAAAGCCGTTCGGTTGGGACATCGTCAAGCCGGCATGGTCCGAGAGGCTGTGGTCGATCTCGCGGTCGAGGCCGTCGGTGAAGGCATCCCACTTCCGGATGGCGCGGTGGTTGATGAGGAGGACAAGGAACAGTCCGTAAGACAGGAAAACAATCGGCCGCATCATCGCGACGGGGAAGTTCCGCCGGGGAGCGAAACCCAGCGCCAACACCGCCAGCGCTGCGGTTCCCGCGCCGACGTATTTTGCGCTCGTGGCGGTGGCAAAGCCCGTCGCGAGGACAACGACGGCGATCCACATGAGCACCGGGCGACGGCCCCAGTCCCACATCAAACGGGCACCGAGCGTCGCGATCGCGATGCCGAAGACCAGCGCGGCGTCCTCTTTCATAAAGTGCGTGTGCGCGTAGAGAAACGGGCAGAGCGCGACGACCGGTGTGACGGCGATCAACCCAGGCAGGCCGGTGGCTAAATAGGCGCACAGGGATAGCGCGACGACCGCCAGCGCAGCGCACGTTGCCGAGACCAGGCGACCGGCCTCGACGGCCCGCTGGTTGTCGTGCGGCACACCGCGCAGTTCGATCACCCAGTGCGTGGCTTCCAGCAGCAGTTGCGGGTGGTTGAAGTTGCGCTCCCCATCGGGTGACAGCACCTGGCTACCCTTGCCGCCTTCATCCGGATGGTACTGATAAGGAAATGCATTGTGGACCGTATACATCCACATACAGCCAGTGAAAGTCACCAGCAGGACGAGCGCCGCGACGGCGCGCGACACGTTCGACCGCGCGCGCGGTAACGTGGTCGCTCGCAGGCGCTGTGCATTCGTTGGTTCGGCCAGTTGTGCGACGGGGATCTCCGCGGCGGTCATCTGCCCCCAGCCTACTCGTGATGGTGGGGCTTTCAAATTGCCCGGTTACGCTTCTAGTTGTACTTTCTGAATAGCGCAGCGTTGCTCCATGTCCGAGCGAGCTCGCCCAGGGCCAAC
Source organism: Tepidisphaerales bacterium (assembly GCA_038223165.1). GTDB lineage: Bacteria > Planctomycetota > Phycisphaerae > Tepidisphaerales > Tepidisphaeraceae > DASYHQ01. Next base: position 5,839 of record JBBRHE010000067.1, on the reverse strand, counting down.
TGCGGAATTGCCTTCATGTCATCAACCACCGGTGAGAAATTTTCCTGTCCCTCGTGTGATAAAAAGTTTGCGTGGAAAGACGACTTGGCAGGCAAGCCGGTTCGCTGCAAGTGCGGGCATGTTTTTACCGCCGAGCGACCGAAGCAGGCGACTTCCGCACCGATAGAACAAAGTGGGCCCGAGATTGAGGCGTTTGACCTCTACCCCGAGCCAGAGCCTCTGCATCGTCCGAAAGCGGCGACTATCCTGCTGCCACCGGCGAGCGAGGGGATTGAACTACCGGTGGAGTCTGGTCCACCCGTCCCTTCCACCCTCGCCGGGTACGCCGGGCACCGCCGTCGGGCTGCCGTTCAGGAGGACGACAGTGGTGGCCCGTCCAAGTGGAAGGACACGATCGTCCCTGCGATTCTGGCCGTGCTAGGGATCATCGGATGGGTGGTGATGACGGTCGGTTTCCCGGTGACGGGCATTTCACCTGGCAAAGCGTTGTTCATTGCTTCGGTGATGATCGTCGTGAACCTCGTGTCGATGTTGCTTGCGTTGTTCGCAGCGGCATCACTGTTGAGCGTGAACTTCGGATCACCCACGACTGCGATCCTGAAACTGGCGGGCATCGCAATCTTCGGCGGGGCAGTTTTTTTCGCCTGCATGCGATTGGACTACCCACAAGACGTCCGCGGGACCATCGTCGGTTTGCACGCCGCCGTTTTCGTCTACTGGATCTGTTTCGCGACCCTGTTCGACCTGGAACTGCAGGAAACGGTTCTCACCGTTGCGATCATCGCCCTGATGCAAGCGATGGCGGGTTGTGTGGTGCTCAAGGTGTAACTGCTGCGTCAAAGATTAAAGTTCACCGCAGAGTCGCGGAGACAAGACCGCAGAGGGCGGCGGAGACATACATGTTACTCGCGCGTTATCGAACGTTTTTCTGCGTCTGTCCGTGTCCTACTCTCCGCGCCTCGGCGTTGTTCCCAATCAATCGATGATCTGGAAATCCAGAAATACATACTTCTGCCCCACGTCCTTCACCCGATCCTTGCTCGTCTGATGCCGGTCGACGCGCCAGTTTTCGGCGTAGTCGATGAAGGCTTTGCGCTTCGCGGGCTCGTCGGGTAATTCGACGCAGAGGGTCGCGGTCATAATCGCTTCACCGAAAACGACGACTTTCTTCACGCCTTCAGAGTAATAGCGGTCGACCATCTTCTCGGTCTTCTCGCGCGTCCACTCCAGCCCGAACACACCGCGCGACTTGCTGGCGTTGAGCCATTCCTTGACCTCGATCGGGCGGTCGTCTGCGGTGAGGCGCATGTAGCGACCATCCTCACCGGGCAGGTTCGCGTAGTCGTCGGACTTGGTCGCGCCGGACATGAGCGAACTCAAACCGATGATGATGCCGATGAGCACCAGCACACCGACGCCGATGAAGACCAGTTTTTTGATCTCCGCTTTCTTTTCTTCCGAATCGCCAGCCTTCTTCGGACGAAACCCGGCAAAAGGTGGTATGCCCGATGGGGCTTTGCCGGCTTTGGGGGAACCTTTGCCTGCGGGCAAGGTCGCTGCCGCGACAGGAACGCCAGGCAGCCGTGCGAGGGGGGGTGGCGCGTCACAATCGTCGGCTAAGTCGTACGAGATGTCGTCCTCATCGTCATCGGTGAGATCGATTGGCTCGGCAGCGGGTTGTCGAGTCGTGGGGGTGGCTGGTGCCATAGCACGGGTGGGCATAACCGGTTGCGACGACTGACCGACCGGCTGCACAGAAGGTGGCTTTTGCAGCGCCGGTGTCGCGAGCTTAGCGACGGCAGCGTCAATACGTGGCGACGGTGCAGCAGCGGGCGCAACACCGCCACCCAGAGACTTGGGCGCCACGAACAATTCACCGCATTTGCACTTGATCTTCTTGCCCGCCACACCGACCGACCACGGATACTTGCGCCCGCACGCGGCGCACGACATCGTTTGTTGAACTGCCTGTGACATCTGAGACCTCCCGATCTGCCCAATTTGCCTTCGCGAAGTGTCTGCAGAACTTACCATCAACCGCAGCGAAATTCACGTCGGGAATAGAAAAGCAGACAGCCCGTTCAGCATGGCTGATCGGGCTGTCGTACAGCCGTCTAGTTCATGACCCGATCGTGATGCGTTAGCGGCGGTAGCGCCTGTAGTGGCTGCAGTGGGCCCGGTGACGGCACGTCTACACATCCAGCTCATCCGCCTCTTCCGCACGTTCCATGATGAACCGGAAGCGTGCCGAGGCATCCTTGCCCATCAATTCGTTGATGACGCGGTCGGTTGCCAAGGCATCTGAAATCTCGACGCGCAGCAGCCGGCGGGTCTTGGGGTTCAGGGTGGTTTCCCAGAGCACCTTGGGCATCATCTCACCAAGACCCTTGAAGCGGGTGATCTCGGGCTTGGCGTTGCCTTTGACGTGCACCTTTAGAATTCGCGCCTTGTCGGCCTCGTCGGCGGCCCAGTGGGTTTCTTTGCCGATGTCCACGCGGTACAGCGGGGGCAACGCCAGGTACACGCGGCCGGCCTCGATCAACTGGCGCATGTGGCGGAAGATAAACGTCAACAGCAGCGTCGTAATGTGGTGACCGTCGCTATCCGCGTCTGCCAGCAGGACCAGCCGCTGATATCGCAGTTTGGTCGGGTCGCAATCGACGCCCGCGCCGCAACCCAGCGCGGTCACGAGGTCGGCGATCTCGCGGTTCTCCATCACCTTGGCCAGCGATGTGCCCTCGGTGTTCAGCACCTTGCCGCGAAGGGGGAGGATCGCTTGCTTATTGCGGTCGCGACCCTGCTTGGCCGAGCCACCGGCGCTGTCACCTTCGACGATGAACAATTCTGTCTCGGCGCGGTTACTGCTGGAACAATCCGCGAGCTTGCCGGGCAGGTTCAGCCGGCCGCTCGTTGCCGTCTTGCGGCTGATGCTCGCGCTGGCCGCACGACTCGCCTCGCGCGCCCTCGCCGCGATGATGATCCGGTTCACGATCGTCTCGGCGACCGTGCGGTTGTTGTTCAACCAGTGTTCCAGTGCCGGCCGGACCGCAGCGTCGACCTGTCCCTGCGTTTCGGGATTATTCAGCCGATCCTTTGTTTGCCCTTGAAACTGCGGCTCTTCGATGAAGATGCTCAGCACACCGATCACGCCTTCACGAATGTCCTCCGCTTGCAGCGTCACACCGCGCGGGGTCAGTTCGTGCGTGTCGATGTAATTGCGGATTGCTTTCAGCACACCGGCCCGCAAACCGTTCTCGTGCGTACCCCCGCTGGCCGTGGGGATGCCGTTGACATAGCTCTTGAGCAGTTCCTCGGTGCTCTCGGTCCAACTGAAGCACATTTCCATCCGAATGCCGTTGTTCTTTTCAAAGATGAACGGCTGCTCATGCACCGGCTTGGCCGACTTGTCGGCCATGATCTTCTTCAGGTACGCGAGGATGCCGTCCTCGTGGAAGAACGTCTCCTTCTTCCCACCAACCTCGTCGTTCCAGACGACCTTCAGGCCCTTGTGGATATAGCTGGAGATTTCCAGGCGCTCGCGGATCGTTTCGGGGTTGAACTCGGTGCGTGGGAAGATCTGCGGGTCGGGGTGGAAGAAGATCGTCGTGCCACTGCCTCGCCCCGCGCCGAGCTTTTTGATCTTGCCAGTCGCCTTGCCCTGGCTGAACTCCATCTGCCATTCACCCCCATCCCGGCGGACGGTAGCGACCAGCTTCTTCGACAGCGCGTTCACCACCGACGCACCCACCCCGTGCAACCCACCGCTGGTCTTGTAGTTCCCGCTGCCACTGTTCTCAAACTTCCCACCCGCGTGCAGCGTGCACAGGATGATCTCCAACGCCGGCTTCTTATGCGTCGGATGATTATCAACCGGAATCCCCCGGCCATTGTCGCTCACCGTCACACTCGACCCGTCCTTGTGCAGCGTGACCTCGATCTGGTCCGCATGCCCGTTCATCGCCTCGTCGACACTGTTATCAAATATCTCCCAAACCAGATGATGCAACCCCGCCGCCCCCGTCCCGCCGATATACATCCCCGGCCGTTTGCGCACCGGGTCCAAACCTTCGAGAACCTGAATGCTGCTGGCGTTGTAACTAGCCGATGCGGTCATGTCTTCCTTGCTCTATGTAGCTTGTTCATTCCTGAACAGTTCCAATGCCTGGGCGGGCGTTAACCTGCCGTTGGGGGTGCGGTCATAATCATCGTCGAGGCTCACAATGCGGGCACCGAATAATTTTGCTGCGACGTACTGATATGCATCGTCGAAGTCCACCCCATGATCGACACATGCCTCTTGAACCTGCTCCAAATTCCGCCACGGCACCTGAACGATCGCAATCAAACTCCCAATCGAAGCGCGTTTCAGGAAGTCCGTAAAATCTTCGATCATGTTGAAGCGTCGGAACAACACGCCGATGCCATGAACCGTGAAATCGGTAATCAGAAACTGGTCAGGCGGAATCTCCATCAGCATCTGCCGTACTTCGGCAAAGTGGGGCCGTTGACGGGCCAGTTGCATCCAGCAGTTCGTGTCGATCAGAAACATCAGCCGTGCCGCTTGAGGTGTTGTTCATGCTTTCCAACTCGGACGTTCATCGCTTCATGCGCCAGATCAACCCCGCTCTTGTCTGCCGGCAGTCTCGACATAATCTCCACGATCCCGTCCACATCAATGCCTGCCGCCTCGGGCTCTGCCTGCCGCGATCGCGACAACAGAAATTCCGCGAAATCCTCAACTTCCTTCAACTGTGCCGGCGACAGCTTTTCGACCAGTTCATTCAATCGGTGCATGGCTAACCTCCTGGCCACATCCTACCACAATCCACACCCACCACCGCCGCTCCACCTCCCCTATCGGTCGCGCAGGCGGTTCGGGTGGAGTTAGGAAAGTGTACGGATGACGCGAGGGATGGTCAAACAAGCACAAGCCGTCCGAAAGCTCGGTACACTTCAGCGGACCAGATTCGTCATCAAACCCGGTGGGCTGAAACCCACCCTACAGGACTGCCCGCACGCATGGCGATGGTCATCGTTCCACCGGCTTGTGCGTGAAGGCGTGTACGACGCCGACTGGTGTTGCGGGTGCGATTACACGCCAGTGCCATTGCCCGAATTTAAAGACATGGATCCCGACGGTATCGAGACGGCGTTCGGCGAATGACACCGCGTTCATATGTTGGGGCCGAGTATCCCAGCGATCCGACGTTGTGGTCTTACTATGGAGACGTGACGAATGGCCGTATGGAAATGACGCTGCCTTCGACCGTACCGGGCGGCGCGCAGGTTTGGACCTGTGCGGCTTGGTACGACCGAAAAGGACAGACTGGGCCGATTTCTCTGCCGATTTCCACCAACGTGCAGGGTGGCGGTTCGCAGCAGGAAGCGGAACTGAGGATCGCGGCCTAACTATAGAAAGATCGCACGGCCGGCCGCGGGAAACTGCGGTCGGTCGTTTTTTTGATTGAGGTGCTTTTCTATAGCGCCTGCGGCGCGGTGACGGGGTCGATTAATACTTCGACCACCTGTCCACGGCTGACGAACTCGTGGCCCTTGCCACCGCGGCCGGTGACTTTGTAGCGACCGGTGTTGAGGCGCTGTTCACCGCCGGTGCTCATGCGGACGGTGAGGGTGTCGCGCTCACCGGTGGCGAGGATGGCGCCCATCAGGCGGTCCGCTTTTTCCAGTTTGATGAGCAGGACACCTTTGCCGGGGCCGGAGAGGAAGTTGATTTCGTCGGTCTTGCAGAGAAGGACGCGTCGATTGCGGCTGGCGCAGATCACGGTTTCCTTGCCGCTGACTACGGCGGCGAAAATGACTTCTGCGCCTTGGGCCGGGC
>JBBRHE010000066.1:0-16651 GCA_038223165.1 Tepidisphaerales bacterium | reverse complement strand
GCGAGGATGGCGGGGAGGGTCAGGACCGACGGTTTGGTCCGCTCGGCGACACCGATGCTCAGCGTCGGTTGGCTATCGAGCTTGGCGATCGCGTCACTGAAGTCGACGGCCATATAGGCCTGACGCAGTTTCTGCACAACTTGGTGGGCCTGTTCAATTGGCGTCTGCGGTAGCGCGATGCAGAACTCGTCACCCCCGTAACGAAACGCCAGGTCGGTCTTGCGGAGCGTGATGCGTACGCACTCGGCGAACGACTTGAGCATGTGGTCACCGGCGGCGTGACCGTGCTGGTCGTTCACTTCCTTGAACTTATCCATGTCGATCATCACGATCGACAACGCATGCCCATGACGTTCCGACAGCGCAACCTCGCGCTGCAACAGGCTTTCCATCGACCGGCGGTTGTACAGGCCCGTCAGCACGTCCGTCATGCTCTGCTTCTCGGCCTCGGCCAGGTGGTGGAGTGACACGAGCGTCGACTGGGCGGTGTTCACGTATGTCTGGGCCAGTTGCCTGCGGTCGTCGGTCCACTCCTGACCGATCGGCAGCAACATGTGCGCGACGCACTGGCTTTTGCGGATGTTGAACGGAATGCAGTACGCAGGGTGTGCCGGGGGGAGGGACAGAACGTTGTCGATCGCACAACGAATGGGGGAGTTCGCACAGGCAAACAACTTCGGCAGGTTCTGACGCAGACACGGGCAGACACTCGGATCGACATCCCCGACGATGCGCTCTGCGATCAGGAGGTCGGTGGGGTACGACGCCTTCACCTGCGTCGCGGGCGCTTGCTCTGCATCGACGGCGAGAATCACCAGTCCCGCCAGGCCCAGTTCGGCCTGCAGGAAGAAACAGAGCGTGTTGAACACCTGCTCTGCCCGACCAGCGCCTTGGATCGTCTGTGAGAACTCTAACAGACGATCAACGGTCTGCGTTCGGACTGCTAGCACTTGTTTGGCGTCACTGCTGCCGGCTTGGACGGTTCGCAGTTGGGAGACCATGCTGCGAAAGGTGTCGTTCAGTTGGCCCATCTCACGGTTGGAAGGGTGTGAAAGTGGCTCGACGTCGAGCTGGCCGGACATGACGTTCAGCATCGCTTGTCGCAATGCGAACAGCGGACGCAACAGTCGACCGACGACGAAGGTCATCACGAGTGTCGCGACCATGCCCGCGATCAGCATCGCCAATAGCACACGGGTTCGAAGGAGCGCCGAGCCATCACCACTCGTCATCAAAACGACCGTCGCGGTAATCGCGCAGAGCAACGTACCTGTCGCGCAGACCGCGACCAACTGCCATCGCAGCGAGGCCGTTCGAGCCATGGTTGCTAACTTTGTCATCATTGAACTGAGCATCGCCAGTCCTTGCCGGTGTAATCGTCATAGTCGGTATCGACAGAAAGTCGGGAGCGCTGTAATTGAGCATTTTTGGGCGAAAAACGGGGGTCCGGTAACATTGAGAACTGTGCAATTGTTTGAAAACAAGGCTGGCAATGCCTACAGTGTGGTCATGTCCGAAGGGCAACCGCCTATTTCGCAAGCAGCCGCAGTTCGAGCCGATCAAGAATTGGCCGTTCTGACCGAGATTGGTCAGATCCTTTCGTCCACCCTCCAGTTGCGTGAGGCGTTCGGGCGAATCATGCAAATCATTAGCGACAAGCTGGATATGCATCGCGGGGCTCTGGTCTTGCTTGACGAATCGACCGGGCGGTTGCGCACCGAGTCAGCGGTGGGTATGACGCCGGACGAGATCGATCGGGGGAAATATGCCCTCGGTGAAGGCATCACGGGCAACGTCGTGGCAACGGGGCGCGCCCGGGTGATCGCAGACTTACGACAAGAACCTGACTTTCTCAATCGGACCGGTCGGTTGAACTACGACAACGCCGGCGCCGTCGCGATCAGTTTCTTCTGCGTGCCGATCAAAATCGAAAACCGCACTGCGGGTGCCTTGTCCGTTGACAAGCCATTCATTGACGAAGGCCAGTTAAGCAGTGACCGAGCGTTCCTGGAAATCATCGCGGCCTTCCTGGCTCAAGCGATCCAGATCAACCGCATGGTCATGCGGCAGAAGGAAGAGCTGCTGGAAGAGAACGCCCAGCTGCGCGCCCAAGTGCGCGACCGCTATAAGTTTGAAAACATCATCGGGGACAGCCCTGCGATGCACGAGGTCTTCGCGACCGTCGGCCAGGTGGCCAACAGCCGGGCGACTGTGTTACTGCTGGGTGAGACGGGCACCGGTAAGGAAATGATCGCCAAAGCGATCCACTACAACAGCCCGCGCAAGGATAAACCGTTCGTTCGCGTGAACTGTGGCGCCCTGACCGGCACACTGCTCGAAAGCGAGCTCTTCGGTCACGTAAAGGGGAGCTTCACCGGCGCTATCCGCGATAAAATGGGCCGCTTCGAGGCCGCCGACTCGGGGACGATCTTCCTCGACGAAATCGGCACCATGGAACCGCAACTGCAGGTCAAACTGCTGCGCGTGCTGCAGGAACGCGAGTTCGAGCGTGTGGGAGACACGCAGGTCGTCAAAGTCGACGTGCGAGTGATCGCTGCGACCAACGTCGACCTGCAGGAGATGGTCGCCAAGAGCAACTTCCGTGAGGACTTGTTCTATCGTTTGAACGTCGTCAGCATCTACCTGCCACCGTTGCGCAATCGTCGTGAAGACGTGCCACGGTTGATTGATTACTTCCTGGATAAGTACAACGCGGTCAACGACCGTCGGCTGCGTCGCATCAGCCGGGAGATGCTCAACGTCCTGCTGCGCTATCCGTGGCCGGGGAATGTGCGTGAGCTGGAAAACGCGATTGAACGCGCCGTCGTACTCAGCAATGACGAGGACTTCACCGAGGAACTGCTCCCGCTAAGCGTCCGCATGTTCGCGGCGCAACGGCGGACAAACCAGAGCAGTGAATCGATCGAGGCCCTGACCAAACGCCTCTCCGAACAGGCTATCAGTGACTACGAGATGCGCGAAGGTGAAATTTACCAACTCGTCATCGACCAGATTGAACACGCCCTCATCGACCGCGCCCTCGCCAAGTGCGGCGGTGTGAAGACCAAAGCCGCGGACTTCCTCGGCATTAACCGCAATACGCTCAATAAGAAGGTCAAAGAACTCGGCATCGAAGCCGTCGACTAATCACGCGCAGTCGGCGGAATTGGCTGAAAACGCGATGAAGCGCAGGAAACCGCTAAGGGGGAATTTAGATAGCGAATTTTTCCTGCTCTTTTGCGCGTGTCCTTGGTCCCTTTGCGCCTTAGCGTCCTCACCCATCTTGGGCCCCTGTTTCATATCCCCTGAAAACTCGACTTCTCGAAATCGGTGATTATAGTTTCAGTACCCTCTGAAAGGTGGATATATGGTGATGGCACTCGAGAAACCGACGGCAGTGGACCCCGATCAGCAGTTGCAACTGGCTCAGGACCTCTTCATCCGTCGATTTGGTGAGATGGGACAGACTTGGGGGATCAACCGGACGATGGCGGAGATTCACGCATTTCTCTACATCACGGCCGACCCGAAATGCACGGACGACGTGATGGAACGCCTGAACATCAGTCGCGGTAATGCAAGCATGAGCCTGCGCGCGCTGTGCGACTGGGGCATCATCCGCAGGATGCACCGCCGTGGTGAGCGGCGCGAGTATTTCGAGAGCCTCGCCGACGTCTGGGAGATGTTCTCCATCATCGCCGCCGAGCGCAAGCGCCGCGAGCTAGACCCCGTCCTTGAAGCGCTGCAGACCTGCCGCAAGATGCTCGACGAGGAGACGATCGGCAAAGCCGCCAAGGACCACCCCATCAGCGCCACGCGCGCCCGCTTAGACGACATGCAGCAGTTCATGGACGTTACGCACAAGATTTTTCAGCAGTTCATCGGCAACAGCAAAGCCGGACTGTCACGGATCGTGCGCGTTCTGCTCAAGGCGCTGTAATCGTTAACTGCGCCTCTCCGATACTCCGGGAGAGGTTGGGTGGGGGTGGTTTCGAATGACGAAAACCCTTCGCCGCTCGAGATCACTCTCACTTTTGACCTTTCCCTTGCGTATAAGGGAGAGGGGCCGGACAAATGCGATTCCTGTTCAAACCTACTGTTGCGGGATGTAACTTTGAACGACCGCCGAGCTGATCGGAACGCCTTCGGGAACGAAGTTGAAACTGAAGCTGTTTTCGTCCTCGCGCGAGTTGTAGTTGGTGCTGAGCTGTAGATAGAACTTGTCGAACTTGCGGGTCAGGGTGATGGCGGTGTTTACGTTTCCACTGTCCTGACCGAAGTCGTAGCTCTGGTTGACCGACAATCGATATTTCGGCGTCAGCTGATAGTCGGCCGCGATCGTGGCGATCTGTGAGTCGAAGGGCTGAATGAATCGATAACCGAGGTAGTAGCGAAGCCGCTCGTTGCGCTGGACGTTCAGACCGATCGACGTTGTCGCCAGCCGGCCGACTTCCAGGTTGTACTGCATGTCACCGATGATGACCGTGCTGTCGCTGAGCCGCCAGGTGCCGTCGATGTTCATACTGTCGCGCGGGATGGACGATTCGGGGATGGATGGGAAAAACGCCCCGCGAAAATCCTGTGGTGGGATAACCGCCAGCGGTTGCACCTGAAAGATCGTCGCCTGTTCCGGGCGGTTGCCGTAGAACACAAACTCCGTGTTGAGCGTGAAGACGTCGGAACTGTGCCATCGGCCTGGTCCGCCACGCTTGGTCTGCCAGCGTTGGCGCAACGACAACTGCACCGCATTGATGTCGTGGATGTCGTCAATCGGTTCTTCGAATACGTAGACGTCGTTGCGCTCGGTGCTCTGGTAACCGGCGAACATGTGCAGTTCGGGTTGGATGACGTGCCGCAATCGGTGGATGTCGAGCAGGTCGCTGTAGGCTTTGTCGTTCACGCTCCAGAACGCCGTCGTGAACCGAGCCCCGACGCCACCATAGACCCGCTGTTCAACGCCTCCGTCCGTCCCCTCGGAATACGGTGTATAACGGCCCACCACGTACGGAACGGCTTTCACCTGCCCGAGGCTGAACGGGAACGTCACCTCCTGCCGAAAATCGCCTCGATAAACGGGGTCTTCGGCGATGCCTGTGATGCCGAGTGATGGAATGCCAGGCGTCGACTGGCCGGCGATAAAGCCCTGCTCGGCGAGTGTTGCGTCGCTCGTGCGCATGTGCAAACCGGCGACCGAGTTGTCACTGTAGAACGTCGCTGCGTTGCCGAGGCCCGCGCCGATCAGGTGATAGCTGAGTTCGGGCAGCTTCTCGACTTCAAACTGCTCTTGCTGCAGGTCCGCCGTCGTGACGACACTGTTGGGTTGGCCACTGACGAGAAACGTGAACGCCTCGTTGTTCTGCTGCCGCTTCAGATAGAGGGACGACTCGCGCGAGTAGCCGGTGTCGAACTCGTCCTCGTAGTATTGCCAGCTTTCGAGGAACGTCGCGTCCGACACATACCAGGACTGCAGTTGTAACTGCCAGCCATCGGGGAAGAAGTGCTGATGGCGGAAGCCCGCGACGCCTCTGATGTCTTTGTAACCGGGGTCGACCGCCGACCGACCCGAACCAAGAATGTCGACACCGTGCTCGTAGAGGAAATAGGCGTCGTACTCTCCCAGAAAGTCGACCGGACTGCGCTCGGTCTCGCTGACAAACCCACCACTGTAGTCACCGAATAACCCACCCGCGGGCCCGCGCTTGTCGAAGTAATCGAGCCGATACTGTGCATCCAGCCCGCGTGGCGATTCAGCGCCAACCGTTTCGAACAGGCCCCAGCTTGTCTTCACGCCCAAGCCGTAGATGTCACCCGTCGTCACGGTCGCGTCACGGATCGGCGCACCGCGCCCGGTTACCTGTCCACCGGCGACGGGCAGGTAGAACAACGGCACACCGAGGAATTTGAACCGTGGGTTGATGGCGCGGAATGACGTGGGCGCGTCTTCACCACCGGTCGCGCCCGCGGCGTTCTGGTGGACGTAGATCTTGCTCGCCTCAATCGCGAACGACGGGCGGTAGAACTGGCTGGTCGTCAGTTGCACACCCTGGGCTTCAAACTTGCCCTCGGAGACTTGCTTGAGCGTGCGAGCGCGCAGGACGAAGGGCATGCTGGACTTGAGGTCCTCTGTGTGCAGCACCGCCTGCGTGAGGACTGCGGTCCGGTCGGCCATGCGGAAGTAGGCGCTGTGCGCACTCATCCGCTGTTCGCCCATGCGGGTGACTGTCGTCGGTGGAACGTAGAGGATGCGCACATCCCCTTCAAGGTAGACGCTTTCCATCGCGGAATCGGCCCCTTCAAGTGAAGGGGTCGGGTCGCCGGCGCGCGTTCTGAGGTTCGTAAATGCAACGGCGCGATCGGCCATCAGTTCGGCGTATGCGCCGTCGGGCCAACGGTAGAAAATGTGCACCCCGCGCAGCGCATACGCAGCCCGGTCGTCGCCCGTGGGTGCGGGGGTCAGTGAGTCGTATTTGAATCGTACTGACGACCCGGGGGGCATCAGCGCAGCCAATGGATCGCGCTGGGGAGCGCGAACCGGCACGTTGGCTGGTAGGGTCGACGCGATCGGTTGCGTCGCCAGCACCTGCGGCAATGTTTGTGGTTCCTCGCGCAACGCCAGAGCGGTTTGATAGAGTGGTGACGTGCTATCGTCGCGCGCGACGCGCTGCTGGGCTTCAAACCGAATGTTACCACGCGCCAGCGTCGTCGCGTACAGAGAATTACCACTGCGCACCGCGCCGGTGGACTCGATCTGGGCGTTGCCGATCAGCGCAATGCCCGCCCGCTGTGCGTCGGAGAACCCTTCGGCGGGTTCCAGCCAGACGACGGCGTTGTCGGCGCGAAGGACCGAGTCATCCGTGCGAATGACAACCGGCCCGGTGATCGTGATGACATTGGTCGCGCCGTCCTGCCAACTGTGGACGACGGAAGCGTTGACCTGAAATCCGGGCGTTTCGACGGCCGGTAATGTGCTGGCCGGCGCGAGTTGTCCGCGCGCCGTCGCCGACACGCAAACTGCGACCGATGCTGCAGCGAACCACACGCGCCAATGCAAACGACGGACTCCTTCCCGACGACCCTACCACCACGGTGGTGAGACGAGCGCGGCATTATAGAGGCGTCGGGTGTCGATGCAATTTACACCGTCCACTCCCAGGAAGGCGCGACGGTACCAACCGCACGACGACACATCCAATGGAGGTCGCGACTATCGGCGTAGTGAAGTAGAGGTCGTGGGTCAGACAGTGCCCAGCACTTCACCTTCACGTAACCGTCGCGTTACAGGTTCCACCGGGAACTCGAGTCTAGTGCGACAAGGGTGTAGAGATGACTACTTCTTGAAGAACGTCTTCCCCTTGGAATTGAACTTGCTCAGGCGATTATTGACATAAAGCCCCTCAAGCAGGAACTCACCCACAGCCGCCAAGGTGGCGTTGTTGCCTGCATCGAGCTGAAACTCTTTAGCCAGACCCTGTGCCGCTTGCGGCAGGCCCTTGATCGCTTTCATATTCGCGACGAATTCGTCAGCGCTCAGGTCGTCACCGGCGGGGAAGGTGAGGTTCCCCTTGAACTGCTCGCTGATCGCTTCGTATTCTTCAAAATCGGCGTAACGGTTGAAGACCGTCTTCACTGCTTCGCCGACGAGCGATTTGATCAGCTTGTCTTCAGCGGCGTCTTCCTCAGCGAGCGTCATTTCGATCTTGCCACGACAACTGGCCACGAGCGAGTTCAGGTCGCAGATGCGCGGGACGACGTGTGACTCACCCGTGAGAATGCCACGCCTCTCGGCATTGCTGACGGCGACCTCCATGTTGGCGATGCTCGTCCGGACCGATACGCCCGACGCCTGACTGACGTGCGGACTGTTGCGGGCCAGGCGCACGACCTCTTCAATCGTCTCTGACATGAAGGGTGGCATGTCGACCCGCACTCCGCTCGTCGAGCCGTTCTGCGATCGGTCAAGCCACGCGTTGTCCTGGGTGATCTGAATGCCCTCGGCGACCGTCTCGGGGTAGTGCGTGCGGATGACGCTGCCGATTCGATCCTTCAACGGCGTAACGATGCGACCACGGTTGGTATAGTCCTCGGGGTTGGCGCTGAAGACAAGACAGACGTCGAGGTCCAACCGAATCGGATAGCCGCGAATCTGGATGTCGCGCTCTTCAAGCACGTTGAACAGACCCACCTGAATGCGCGGCGCAAGGTCTGGCAGTTCGTTGATCGCAAAGATACCGCGGTTCGACCGCGGTATGAGCCCGTAATGCATGGTCGATTCGTCGGACAGATATCGCCCCTCGGCGTGCTTGACCAAGTCGATTTCGCCAATCAGGTCCGCAATTGTCACGTCGGGCGTCGCGAGCTTTTCACTGTATCGATTCGAACGATGAACCCACTCGATCTTCGTGTCGTCACCATTGTCGGCGACCAGGCGCTTGCCGGTCTTGGTGCTGGGGGCAATGGGGTCGTCGTTGATCTCAGTGCCTGCGATGACGGGGATCCACTCATCGAGCAGGGTCGGAAGCAGGCGCAGGATGCGCGTCTTGGCTTGTCCGCGTAAACCGAGGAACAGCATGTCGTGCTTGGCAAGTATGCCGTTAACCACCTGAGGGATAACCGAATCTCGATATCCCACGATGCCAGGAAAAAGTTCCTCGCCCGATCGCAGTTTCGCGATCAGGTTGCGACGAAGTTCGTCCTTGACCGAGCTGGGCTTGTAGCCGGTGGCCTTCAACTGTCCGAGCGTTGCGGGAGAGGGATGTGGCATGGGCGTGATGGTCTCCAATGTGTAACGTGGGATGGTAGGGGAGGTGGGGCGGGAGAATCTAATGAAATTGCGAACAAATCGAATGGCGGGACAGCCAGCCACTGAAGTGGCTAGCCGCAGTGGGATCATTCCGGACCGACGTCTTTAGCGCGTTTGCCCGCCTCGGCCCAGGCGTCAACGTACTTTGTCTGTGTACGGGGCGCTTTCGGGCCCGGCAGGAAGAACCGATGCACTTTGAACATCAGTACGAGGCCGCAAAACAGGATGACGAGTAATATCGACAGCACGAGCGCCGCCTCGGCGCGCAGGTGCGCGCGGGCCGGTTGCGTGGCGGACTGCGATGCGGACAGTGCTGGGAGCAGGTAGTAATTTGAGACGAACACGATCAGGAGCGCAAAGAAGACGAGGAAGAACAATGCCGGCCAGAACGTGAACGCGCGGCGATGGGGCACAAAATGATTATACGCTTTGTCCACCCGCGCCCACGTACCAATATTTCACGCGGATCGCGAGATTGATCATCCACATGATGATGTTCCCACACCCCAGCACGATCGAGACGATCGAACTCCACTTGGCGGTGTTGGAGATCGCAACCGGCGCACGCAGGACGTTTCGCGCCGTCAGGATCGCGATCACACCCGCGACGATCGGCAGGCAGTACATCAGCGCGAACATCAGCGCAACGGCGGCTCGGTACTCGTAATGCGGTTGGGTGTCGACCGCAAAGGCCTGCTGATTGGCGCGGGGGCTGGTGGGGTCGTAGTTTTCTCTCATCGTACCTGGCTCGTGGTGGTCGTCGTTATCGCGGTCTTCGAGTGACGGTTTACCACTTCAGTTCCGATCTGGCGTCGATGGGGTGCGCCGCCTGCAGGTCCCGCACGAGTTGTATTTCCTCGGGCGTCAGATTTTTCGGCACGATGACCTTGATGACGACGTGCTGGTCGCCTTTATCGGTGCCGCGGAAGAAACCGCGTTCTTTGATGCGCAACTTCGCGCCGCTGTTGGTGCCGGGTGGGATGGTCAGCGTGACGGAACCTTCGAGCGTCGGCACTTCGACCTTCGTGCCCAGTAACGCTTCGTACACGCTGATGGGCAGATCGATCAGGATGTCGAGCCCCTCGCGGCGGTAGTATGCGTGCGGGCGAACGGTCGTGACGATGTACAGGTCACCACCCGTGCCGTTGTCTGATTGCCGACCGCGCCCCTTGATGCGTACCCGACTGCCGTCCTTCACGCCGGGTGGGATCTTGACGTCGATCGTTTCAAGCCGGCCGTCCCTATTGATCTGCAACGGCAGCGTGATGCCGCGGGCGGCTTGCTCGAACGTGAGCGTAACCGGGTGTTCGATATCGGCCACCGGTTGCTCGCGCGGTACGCGACCACCGGTCGGTCCTGCGCCACGACCGGCGCCACCACCGAACATCTGTTCGAAGACGCTCGAAAAGTCTGCGTTGCTTGCGCCACCCGCGTTGCCACCCATTCCACCAAAACCAAAGTCCTCCGCAGTCGTGCGGCGGCCACCACCGGCGCGGCGCCCGGACTGCTGCGCCCTGCGGAAGGCTTCAAACGGGTCGGGCCCACCACCACCCCCCGCGCCGGCGTCGACACCGGCGTGACCAAACTGGTCGTAGTTCTGGCGCTTGGTCGTGTCCGACAGCACGTCGTACGCTTCCTGCACTTCCTTGAACTGGTCGGACGCCTTGGGATTATCGCGGTTCACGTCGGGGTGATATTTCCGAACGAGTTTGCGGTGCGCCTTCTTGATTTCGTCCGCCAATGCAGTGCGGGGGACGCCTAGGATGTCGTAGTAGTCGCGTTTGGCCATAAATCTCTGACGAACGTAAAGAACGTCAATATTAGCATGACGTTCGCAGGATGAAACGGTTCGCGCAGGAGGTCGCCATGAGTTTTGAAGCGTGCACGTTGCCAGGATCGCGGGACGAAGGCGAGGAAGCGATGATCCGCCGGATGCTCGCTGCCGAGCGAATCGCCATCGTCGGGCTGAGTGACAAGCCCGGGCGAGCGAGCTATATGATCGGACAATACCTTAAAGGGCTTGGTAAGACGATCATCCCTGTCAACCCACAGTTTCAGACCGCGCTGGGGCTGAAGTGCTACGCGACGCTCGCGCAGGCACCCGGGCCGATCGACCTCGTGAACGTCTTTCGCAAAAGCGAATTCTGTGCAGACGTTGCCCGCGACGCGGTGGCGGTGGGGGCCAAGGGTGTCTGGTTGCAGTCGGGGATTACAAACGACGAGGCCCGTCACGCTGCGCGCAAAGCCGGTCTCGATTACGTGGAAGATCGGTGCATCATGGTCGAACACAGCTATCGCAGCCGCTAAATTCTCAGGTTTACTCCTTAATTTTCCCGATTAAAACGACATCCACTTGAATCGGTACTACGGTAGTCCTATATTCAATAGGACCAACCGATGGCGACACTCTCTTTTAGCCGCACAACTGACTATGCCCTTATCGCGATGGCGTTCCTCGCCGAGCGGTCGGGGGTGTGGTCGTCGCAAAAAGTGGCCGACCAGACCCGACTTCCGGCGTCGCTGCTGGCGAAGATCTTTAAGACGCTTCAGCAGCACGACTGGGTGGTGAGCTCCCGAGGCGTAAATGGTGGCTACCGGTTGGCGATTGATCTGCAGACTGTTTCGCTGTTGCAACTGGTGACGGTGCTTGAGTCCGTAGAGCCGTGCCGGTGTCCTGAGGAAGAGATCGGTGATTATCCGTCGGCCCCACCACTGGTGGCGCTGAAGGGTCGGCTGCATAAGTTTTTGACGGATGTGAAATTGTCAGAACTGTGTCTGCCGGGTCGTCGGATCGACGTGCCGAGCGATGCGATTCGAATTGGGAATAAACAACAGAAAGTCAGCGCTTCCGCAGTAGCGGGCGCATAGGATGACACGAGTTAGGGTCAAGTAAGACACGATTTAGAGAAAAGGAACTTCAACATGATTCTGCTTTCCGAAACTGCCGCCAAAGAGATCAAGAAGATCATCGCCGAACAGGGCCTGCCCGATGGCGCGACCCGCCTGCGCGTAGGGGTTAAGGGTGGTGGTTGCAGCGGGTTCAGCTACATGCTCGATTTGACGGAAGAGCCCAAGAGCGACGTTGACGAAGAGCTCGAAAGCCAGGGCGTGAAGATCCTTGTGGACATGAAGAGCCACCTTTATCTCGACGGTGTCGAGATCGACTTCAAAGACGAAGTCATGGGCCGTGGGTTCGTCTTCAAGAACCCCAACGCCACCAGCAGTTGCGGCTGCGGTTCGAGCTTCTCGGCGTAAGTCGCCGAACGCGGGAGCCACGAAGGCGCGAAGGGACGAAGGAGGCCACGAAGGAATTCGTTTTGGTCTTCGCTTCGTGTTCTCTTTGTCTCTTCTTGGCTTTGTGACTCCCTGATCCTGCAATAGTGAGTTGTTATGCCTACCGAAACCACAGAAATCGAATCGCTGGCCAACCAGGAATATAAGTGGGGCTTCGTCAGTGATATCGAAGCTGACTCGGCTCCTCCTGGGTTGAATGAAGACACGATCCGTTTCATCAGCGCTAAGAAAGGCGAGCCCCAGTGGCTGCTCGACTGGCGTCTGAAGGCCTATCGCCACTGGCTGACGATGGAACAGCCCAACTGGCCTTTCCTGCCCTATGGCTATGGTCCGATCGACTATCAGGGCACCATTTATTACTCGGCCCCGAAGCCAAAGCTGAAGAGCCTCGATGAGGTCGATCCCGACATTCTCGCGACGTATGACAAGCTGGGCATTCCGATTAACGAGCGCAAAGCATTGCTCGGTATCGAAGAGTCCGGCGACACACCGATGGCCGTCGATGCGGTCTTTGACAGTGTTTCGGTCGTGACGACATTCAAAAAAGCCTTGGCCGAGAAGGGCATCATCTTCTGCGGTTTCAGTGACGCCGTGAAGGAACACCCCGAGCTCGTACGCAAGTATCTCGGCAGCGTGGTTCCCTACAGCGACAACTACTTCGCGACTCTGAACTGCGCTGTCTTCACCGATGGGTCGTTCGTCTACATTCCGAAGGGCGTGAAGTGCCCGATGGAATTGTCGACCTATTTCCGCATCAATGCGAAGAACACCGGCCAGTTCGAGCGCACGCTGATCATCGCCGAGGAAGGCGCGAGCGTCAGCTACCTGGAAGGTTGCACCGCCCCCCAGCGAGACGAAAACCAGTTGCACGCCGCGGTCGTCGAACTCGTGGCGATGGACAATGCGACGATCAAGTACAGCACAATTCAGAACTGGTACCCAGGCGATAAGAAGACCGGCAAGGGTGGCATCTACAACTTCGTCACGAAGCGTGCCGCGTGCCGGGGTGTGAACAGCAAGGTCTCTTGGACGCAGGTCGAAACGGGCTCTGCGATCACGTGGAAGTACCCCTCGTGCATCCTGCAGGGTGACAACAGCGTCGGTGAGTTCTACAGCGTTGCCCTGACCAACGGACGCCAGCAGGCAGACACCGGCACGAAGATGATCCACATCGGGAAGAACACCCGATCGACAATCGTCAGCAAGGGCATCAGCGCCGGTGAAGGCCAGAACACCACTCGCGGGCTGGTGAAGATTCTGACAGCATCCGAAAACGCCCGCAATTACACGCAGAGCGACAGCCTGCTGATCGGTGACCAGTGTGGCGCCCACACTACGCCTTACATCGAGGTGCGCAACACCACGAGCAAGGTCGAACATGAGGCCAGCACCAGCAAAATTGGTGAAGACCAGCTCTTCTACTGCAAGACTCGCGGCATCGCGCTAGAAGACGCGATCAGCATGATCGTCAGCGGCTTCTGCAAAGAAGTCTTCGCAGAGCTTCCGATGGAGTTCGCGGTAGAAGCGAAGAAGCTGCTAGGGGTGAGTTTGGAAGGCAGCGTTGGGTAACGTATGCCCAAAAAAGTGCGCGAGTTAAAGGCGGCGCTTGCCCGTGCGGGCTGGATATTGATGGCCGGTGGTAGCAAGGGCAGCCATACAAAGTGGACGCACCCGCGAGTCGCGCGGAAATTAACCTTGTCCGGCAACGACGGTCAGGACGTGAATCGTAAGCATTAACGCGACGTCGAGAACGCCCTGCGCGAAGCCAAGGGAGACAGCCAACATGGCCGCTAATTCATCAACTCCATGGTACGCGGTGATCATCCAGTGGTCTGAGGAGGACGGCACGTACGTCGCATCCTTGCCCGAATGGGGACCGTATTGCAAAGCACACGGCTCGACCTATGAAGAAGCGGCTAAAAATGCGCGTGAAGTGCTTGAGTTGTTGATGGAGGATGAGAACGGCGTCCCGGTCCAGTTGCCGGCACCTAAGTTGTTCCATTATCCCGGCGCCGACGTCGTCGATCTGCCTGAGAATTCCGTCGGTCCGCAGAAGGACGCGACTTCCGTTCAAGTTCGTCAGACTGCTTAAGAAAGAACCGAATATGGCATTGCTTGAAATCAAGAATCTCGAAGCCGGCATTAAGGATCGGCAGATCCTCAAGGGTGTAAACCTCACGATCAAGGCCGGTGAAGTCCACGCGATCATGGGCAAGAACGGCAGTGGCAAGAGCACACTGGCCAACGTCATCGCGGGTCGTGAGACATACGAAGTGATCAGCGGCAGCATCACGTACGATGGCAAGGACCTGCTGGATTTGTCGGCAGAGGAACGGGCACGTGAAGGCGTCTTCCTGGCGTTTCAGTATCCGGTCGAAATTCCCGGCGTTAGCACGAGCTATTTCCTCAAGGCTGCCGTTAACGCGGTCCGCAAGCACAAGGGTGAGCCCGAGCTGGACGCCATGCAGTTTCTGAAGCTCGTTCGCGAGAAGATGGCGCTGCTGAAGATGGACCAGAGCTTCATGAACCGCGCCGTCAACGAAGGCTTTTCAGGCGGTGAAAAGAAGCGCAATGAAATTTTTCAGATGGCCGTCTGCGACCCACGGTTGGCGCTGATGGATGAGACCGACAGTGGCCTGGACATCGACGCGCTCAAGACCGTCTCGCACGGTGCCAACAGCCTCCGTTCGCCCGACCGCGCGATCCTGGTCGTCACGCACTATCAGCGGATGCTCAACTACATCAAGCCCGACTACGTCCACGTGATGATCGACGGCCGGATCGTGAAAACCGGTGGCCCTGAACTCGCGCTTGAGCTTGAGGAGCGCGGTTACGATTGGGTGGAGAAAGAATCGGCAGCGGCGGTTTGATGGTTTGTGGCATGGGCTTTCAACCCATGTCTTCGAACTGCAATGAAAAGCCCGGGTTGAAAACCTGTGCCACGTAGGAATTGGATTGACATGACTCAACTCGCCCAGCCAACCTTTCGCACGCAGTTTCACTCGCTCGCATCGCCTACGGGTGATGCGCCGACGTGGCTGGCTACGTTGAGGCAGCGCGCGCTCGACCAGTTTAAGGCCGTTGGCTTTCCGACCAAGAAGCTCGAGGACTGGCGTTTTACCGACGTCTCACCGATCGCAAAGACGACGTTTCTTGCAGGCGAGACGGGCATCGGTGACACCTCCATCGTCCGCGAGTACAGCTTTGGTGACGACGCCGTTGCGGAACTCGTCTTCGTCAATGGCCACTTCTCGGCCCAGCTCTCCAAGCTCGGCAAGTTGCCGCGCGGTGTAAAGTTCGGCAGCTTGAAGCAGGCCTTTGAACTCGATCCCGCGCTGGTTCAGAGCGCGCTGGCCCAGCACGCAGACTTCGAGAAAAACCCATTCGTAGCGCTGAACACCGGCTTGATGCAGGATGGCGCTTTCATGTTCCTGCCCCGCGGGACGACGGTCGATGGCGTGGTTCACTTCCTGTTTATCGCGACCGGTGAAGCCGAACCAACCGCCTCCCAACCGCGCACGCTGGTGATTGCCGAAGACAATGTTGAGGCGTCGATCGTCGAGACTTACGCCGCCGCCAATGGCAGCATTTACTTCACCAATGCCGTCAGTGAGTTCGTGCTGGGCAACGATTGCCGGATTGACCACAATAAGCTAAACCAGGAATCGACGCTCGCGTACCACGTCGCGACAATGCAGGTGTCACTCGGTGCTAAGACGACCTTCGTCAGTCACAGCACAACGCTCGGTGGGAAGCTGACGCGCAACGATTTCAACTGCACGATGGCCGGTGAAGGGGCGTACGCGACGTTGAACGGTCTGGTCGTGCTCGGAGGCTCGCAGCACTGTGACAACCACACACTGCTCGACCACGCGGTGCCGAACTGCCCTAGCCACGAGGTGTACAAGCACGTGCTCGACGGCAAGTCGACCGGCGTGTTCAAGGGCAAGATCCTCGTCCGTCAGCCCGCGCAGAAGACTGACAGCAAGCAGTCGAGCAAGTCACTGTTGCTCTCGGACGATGCAACAATGCACAGCCAGCCCGCGCTGGAAATCTACGCCGACGACGTGAAGTGTACGCACGGCAGCACGATCGGCCCGGTCGACGAGGACATGATCTTCTACGCCCGCAGCCGTGGCATCGGTGCCGACGCCGCTCGCCACTTGCTGACCTACGCGTTCGCCGCCGACGTGACGCGTCGCATTAAGGTCGCCCCGGTGCGCGAGCGCATCGAGAAGTTCATGGCCGATCAGCACGGTTTGCCACAGGACATCGCGATCACCAATTTGGGTGATTTTGACGAGGCCGCACGCTAAAAATTTTGAACCGCGAAGTCGCGAAGATTCGAAATAGTCAATTCAAAGAGGTATTCGCGTTCCTTCACGTCTTCGCGCCTTTGCAGTGATATGATTGATTCGAATGACTGTTACCGCTTCTATCCCGACCATCACTGATGCGAAGGCGTTCGACGCCTCTGCGATTCGCGCTGACTTCCCCATCCTTTACCAGCCGCATGGTTCGGGCAAGCCGCTCATTTACCTTGACAACGGCGCCACG
>JBBRHE010000065.1:0-16917 GCA_038223165.1 Tepidisphaerales bacterium | reverse complement strand
GTTCCTGTACGAATCGCCGGTCGAGACGATCGAGTTCACCTACCGTGATGCAAGTCACAGGCTGCTTGCAGTCGGCATCTGCGATGTGTGCGCTGAATCATTGAGCAGCGTCTATTTCTTTTTTAATCCTGCGGATTCTTCACGTGGGTTGGGCACGTTCGGCGCGTTACGCGAGATCGAATGGGCACAAGAGAGTCGAATAACGTTTTATTACCTCGGCTATTGGGTAAAGGGCAGCACCACGATGGACTACAAACTGTCATATCAGCCAGCGCAACTGTTGTTTCCTGACGGTGTCTGGCGTGAAAGTGACAGCGGTATGGGTTGAAACTCGATGTCCTTGCGGTTAAAAATTTCCTCAAATCAGTGTGATGTGTTGCGTTCGATGGCTGATCGCAATACCTGAGAAACCGACCTCTGGCGTCGAACAACGATGCGTGCCATGGCAGACAGCGAAACATTAGCGGTCAAGAAGTTGAAGATCCTTGTTGTTGAAGATCATGCCCCGACCCGTCTGGCCATGACCAGGCTCATCCGGCAGGCCGGTGCCGATGTCCAAAGCGCGCGAGACGGGGAAGAGGCCTTAGGCTTCCTGCTCACGCAACGCTTCGATGTCCTGCTGACCGACTTGCGCATGCCGGTGATGGACGGTTTCGAACTGCTCCACCACGCCATGAAACTCCCCGACAGCCACCGCCCTCAGCGCGTGATCGCCATCAGTGGCGAATACGGCGCGGGGGCGCTACATGGGCAACCGGTGTCGTTTCTTGCTAAGCCGTTCAATCTGGATGTCCTGCTGGAAATGCTTAGCGGCAAGCCGAACTAGACTCGTCTGCTTCATTGGTAGCGTATCTTTACCACCATGTCGTCCCTAAGGTTCGATACCGCTCCCTTCGGGATGACGCGCCACGGTTGGGCCGAGCGGCCTTAGGACCGACATTCGATTTCACCTCATCGCGGCATCACTAGCCGTCTCTCCACCTGTTCGGGTCGCAGGTTGGCGTTGGGGATGTATTCGATCAAATCCAGATACCACCCGGTTCCATCGTTCTGCCAACTGAACCGCCAGTCGGTCGGCATGGGGTAGGACATGGCCTCTTGATCGCTCAAGACGCGCGTTGTCACCGTGATGCGGGTCTGATTCTGCTCTGCGTCCATCGACAACACTCGGACTGTCTTAATTCCCACCTGCTCAGCCGATTGCTGGGCACCAGTCGCCAGTTGCTGCTTGCCGCGATAGAAGAAAAACCGGGTCCTGCTGTCCAGCAGTGAGCCAAAAGTCGTCCAGTCGCGCTTCTCGACCGAATCGATCAATAGCCGCGTCTTGTTGAGCGCCTGCTCGCGCGGTGTGTCGACGAAATACGCGACAACCATCACTGCGATCGCCAAGCCAACGCCGCCTAAGCCCACGTTGCGTAACGTCTTGTCCTGCTTGCGGTTGCCTGACCAGAACAGATAGCTCGCGATGAGGATAATGCCCAATGGCAGCCAAATAGGTGGGTCGAATAACAGGTCATACATGAAGATTGAACCTTTCCCGCTGCCACGTCCGATAAAGAGGGACGGAGTTCTACCTTACGCGTGCAGATAACGGCAACCCAGCATCGGTCCGACGCCTCGACGGCCTACATCCTGCCGCCACACGCGCCCTACCTGGCTAACATGGCCGCGCTCTGGGCGGTCGACGCCAAGCTTGCCGCCGCCGTCGAGAACGCACCGTCTGCCAGTGTTCGGGTCGAACTCGCCAAGTCGGGTGATCCGACGATCGCGATCGAGACTGACGGCGCGCATTGGGTAAGCCTTCACAGCAAGTACCAACCCGTCACCGACGCGAACAAGCTCGCCGACGCGATCGACGTCGACGACAAACTCGTATTCTACTGCATGGGGTTCGGGCTGGGCTATCACGTCGAGCGCCTCTTCGACCGGGCCAGTGACGATGCGACTCTTTGCATCTTTGAACCTCGGTTGGACCTGCTTCGCGCCGCGTTTGAACATCGCGAC
Organism: Tepidisphaerales bacterium; assembly: GCA_038223165.1. Taxonomy (GTDB): domain Bacteria; phylum Planctomycetota; class Phycisphaerae; order Tepidisphaerales; family Tepidisphaeraceae; genus DASYHQ01. The sequence continues at coordinate 14,913 of JBBRHE010000065.1, read as the reverse complement.
CTGTCGCGCCTCATCGCCAGCCGGCGGTTGATGTTCTTCACGACGGTGGACAAGTCGGATCTGTTCACACGGCTGACCCCGCACACGCCGCATGTCAACATCGGCACCGCCACCATGCATCACGCACCGAGCATCGGAGCGTCACGGGAGTTCTTCGAGCTGTTCGAGCAATGGCAGACCGAGTTCGCGTCACTCTGCCGGACGAGCATCAACACACTCGTCCTGAATGGCCGGCGTACCGCGCAGAACATCGCCGCCAACCTCGGTTGGTACGCCGCCATGCCCGGGGTAAACAGCCTGAAGGATCGATACAAGGGCAAGCCCGCAGTCATCGTATCCGCCGGTCCATCGCTGCGTAAGAACAAGCACTTATTGCCAAGCCTTTCCGGTAAGGCCGTGCTGATCGCCGCCCAGACGACGCTCAAACCGATGCTCGAAATGGGCGTGGAGCCTGACTTCGTCACGTCGCTGGATTATTCCGACATCTGCACGCGGTTCTTCGAGAACCTGCCGCGCACGCTTCGCACCGAGCTGGTCGCCGAGTCGAAAGCGACCAACAAGATCTTCGCGATGCACCCCGGCCCGGTGTCGTTGCTCGGGAACGACTTTGCCGACAACCTGCTGAGCGAGATGAAGCTCGACAAGGCCCGCCTGCCTGCCGGCGCGACGGTGGCGCATCTGGCGTTCTATCTCGCCGAGCATTTGGGCTGCGACCCGATCGTTTTCGTCGGTCAGGACCTCGGTTTCTCCGATGGCCTGTCGTACGTCCCCGGCACCGGTCACGACGACGTCGCCAGACCAGAATATGGCCGGTTTTACACGCCTGAGATGAAGCAGTGGGAACAGATCGTGCGAGATCGCCCGATCCTTCGCCGCATCCCCGATGTGCACGGCCGACCGATGTATACCGAGGAGCGACTGTACGCGTACCTGCAGCAGTTTGAGCGCGACTTCGGCGCCAGCCGATCGCGCGTGATCGATGCCAGTGAAGGGGGTGCCCTGAAGCGCGGCACGACCGTGATGCAACTGTCGGACGTGATCGCGCAGTTCTGCACCGAACCATTGAACATGCGTCGGTCTGCGTCCAACGCACCGCAATGGAACCGCCTGCCCGAGGTCATTGCCAGCCTGAAGAAGCGCCGCGACGAGGCGAAGCAGATTCAGGACGTGTCGCGCGACACGTTGCCCCTGTTGAAGGAAGTTCGCGAGCATCTCGACGATCAACCACGCGTCAATCGGTTGATCGGCCAGATCGACGCGCTGCGAGCGCAGATGAATAAGTTCGGCCACACGTACGACCTGATCATGCAGGTGACGCAGTTGACCGAACTGAAACGCTTCCAGGCCGACCTGCGCATCAGCGCCGGCAAATTGTCGGGAATCGAACTGCAGCGGAAGCAGGTCGCGCGCGACATCGACAACTGCGCCGCTGTCCGTGACGCTGCGGGGGAATTTGACGCAATGCTGGCGGCGTTGGTCGCTGATCTGCAGGCCCAGGCCGAGAACATGAAGCACGGGGTGGCGGCATGAGCACCGCGATCGCGACGCAAACCGCAGCCATTATCTCGATGCTCCACGAACGGGCAGACGCGAACAGCGCCACGCGTCACTTCCGCACGGTCCCGGTGCTTCGCTGGACGATCGACCGTTTGTGCCGGTCCGAATCGATCGACAACGTCGGCGTGCTCTGCTGGGAAGACCAGCTCGATGCGGTCCTGCCGATTGCCGAGCGCGACGGTGTCGATATTCTCGCCAAGGGCCCACGGCGACCGATCGCCGAGCTCGATCGCATCACCGCGGCCCGCAAATGGGCTGACGGTTGGCGAGGCGGTCTGCACAGCACGTGCGCCATCGACGCCGGCTTCTATGCCCCATGGATCAAAGAACTGGTCGAGAAACTCGACGCCGACACGCTTGTCCTCGTCCCACCCGCCGCTGCGATGGTCGATCCGGGGATGATTGATGTCCTGATCGCGTTCATCAATGAAACCCAAACGCTCGACCACGCTTTCGCGCCCGCAGCGACGGGGCTCGCGCCGATGGTCGTGAAGCGGTCACTGCTCGATGCACTCGTTGGTTCGCGATCGCATCCGGGGCGTTCACTGCACTACATGCCCGAGCGGCCGATGCTCGATCCGGTCGGTCGCGGTACGAGCATTCCCGTCCCCGCGAACGTGCAGCAGTCGACTGAAAATTTCCTGCTCGACAGCGCCGCGAAGATACGACGATTCACGTCGGCGGCGGTGGCGCTGAATGGGTCGCTCATCGGCACGGGGTCCGAAGAACTCGTCCGTCGCCTTAGTGCCGAGCCATTGACCGACGCGCTGCCGCGCGAGGTTGTGTTGGAACTGAACACGTCGCGCACGACGTCGCCGATCTACTGGCCCGGAAAGACGCTGAAGATAGAACGACCGGACCTTACCCTCCGCACGGCGTGTCGCCTGTTCGACGAACTGCGCAGTGTCGACGACCTGCGGTTGACGATCGGTGGCGTGGGTGACCCACTACGGCACCCACACCTGTTCGACATCCTCGCCGCAGCGAAGTCTGCAGGCGTGCATGCGATTCATGTGGAGACCGACCTGGCCGAAGTCGACGAATCGCTCGCGGAAAAACTGGCGACCGCAGACGTCGACGTGGTCAGCCTGTTCATCCCGGCGGTATCGCCACAGATGTACGCAACCGTCATGGGCATCGACGCGATGGCGCGCGTGCTGGCAAACCTGAAGGCGTTTGTAACCGAACGGGCCCAGCGCGCCAGTGGTGTGCCACTGGTCGTGCCGACGTTCGTCAAAATGGTCACCAATCTCGCCGAGATGGACGGCTGGTACGACCAGTGGCTCAACGCGCTGGGCGCCGCCGTCATCGTCGGCCCAAGTGATTGCGGTGGGCAAATTCCGACGCTTGCAGTTGCCGATATGACCCCGATGAAGCGCCGCGCCTGTGTGCGACTGGGCTCGCGCATGACGGTTCTTTCGGATGGCCGCATCGCATCGTGCGAACAGGACGTGACGGGCAAGCAAACGCTCGGCGAAATTGGCAAACAATCGGTTGAGGAAATCTGGACGAAGCGGTTCGGCACGCTGCGTGACGATCACGCCAAAGGCGCTTTCATCAAACACGCCGTGTGCAACGGGTGCAAGGAGTGGCATAGATCATGATTGGACGGAATTACAACGTATTGGGTGTCATCCTTGCACGGGCCGGCAGTGTCGGCCTGCCCAATAAGCACCTGCTGCCACTGCTGGGCAGGTCGGTCATCTCGTACACGTTCTCGCATGCGAGCGCGTCGAAGCGGTTGACGAAGACCGTCATGTCCAGCGATTGCCCCCAACTGCGCGCCATGGCCGACAGCGCTGGGTTTCAGGCGATCGCGCGGCCACCGCACTTGTGCACCGCCGACGCCAGCGTGCAGGACGCTATGCTGCACGCGCTGGAATCCGTCGAGGCGGGAGGCCATTTCAAGACCGATGCGCTCGTCGTTCTCTATGGCAACTGCCCAATCCGTGGGGTCGGCATGATCGACCGCGCGATCGACAAGCTGATCGAGACCGGTTGCGATTCCGTCCGCACCTTCTGCCCGGTCAGCAAGTGGCACCCGGCGTGGATGAACAAACTCGACGACGACGGCAACGTCACCCAGTACCAGCCCGGCAGCGTCCACCTGCGTCAGGACCTGGAAACCCTCTTCCTGCACGACGGTGGAGCAGTCGTCGTCTCGCGAGCGTCGATGCTGCGTGGGTTGGAATTCCCCAAAGACCCGCACGCGTTCTTCGGTGTCGACCGCAGGGGGATTCGCACGGAAGTCGGTGAGGTTGTCGAGGTCGACCACCTGCGCGACCTGTACTGGGCCGAGGCGTCGCTGCGTGAACGGCAGTCGTTGCGCATGGCGTCCTAACCGGGAACGAGAGCAAACCATGAGAATCGGAAACACATCAGTCGGCACATCGGGATCGCGTACGTTCGTGATCGCCGAGATCGGCGTGAACCACGATGGTTCACTGCGGCGAGCGCTTGAACTCGTCGACCTGGCAGTGGCAGGGGGCGCGGATGCGGTCAAGCTGCAGTTGTTCCGCGCCGACCAGTTGATGAACAATGCGGCCCAGTTCGCGAGCTACCAGGTGGGGCGCGTCGACGCGACGTCGCCGGCAGATATGTTGCGGCAATATGAACTGTCGACCGATGACACGCTGCGCATCGTCGAGGCGATCCGCAGCCGGGGCCTGCTGCCGATCGCGACGCCGTTTTCACTGGCGGACATTAACACGGTCGAAGCGATGGAACTGCCTGCGATAAAGATCGCGTCGCCAGATGTGGTGAATCGACCCCTTCTCATGCGCGCGGCAAAGACGAAGCGGCCGTTGCTCGTTTCGACAGGTGCTGCGACGATCGACGAGGTCGCAACCTGCGTCGAATGGCTCCACGATGCCAATGCGGCGTTCTCACTTCTGCATTGCGTCAGCAGTTATCCGGTGCCGATCGAAAATGCCAACCTCTGCTGGATCAGCGAGCTGGCGCAGTTTGGCGTGCCGGTGGGGTACTCCGACCACACCACCGAGATGCTCGCGGGTGCCCTGGCGGTTGCCAGTGGCGCTTCGATCGTTGAAAAACACCTGACCTACGACCGGGGTGCGCAAGGGCCGGACCATTCTGCCAGCGCCGACCCGATCGGCTTCGCGGCGTACGTCCGCGCCATCCGTCTGACCGAAACACTGCGCGGGGTCGCGGGAAAGCACGTGCTGCAAATCGAGCGCGACGTGCGGAACGTCAGCCGTCAGAGTCTGGTCGCCGCCAGGTCGCTCGCGGTGGGCCAGGAGGTCCTCGAGACCGATTTGATGGTCCAACGCCCCGGCAACGGCATCCCCGCAGCAGACCTGTCGATGGCGATCGGCAAGCGTCTGCGACGTGACATCTCGGCCGGGACTTTGCTGTCCTGGGACATGCTTAGCGACGCGGCATAATACACCCATGAAGAGACGCGAAGACGCCAAGGCGCGAAGAAAACGCGAAGCAGAAAAGAAGGATTTTGGTTTCCTTCGCGACTCCTTCGCGCCTTGGCGTCTTCGCGTCTCTTCTGGTTTTTGACGCATGCCACACCCCAAGCGCATCTGTTTCGTCACCGGAACGCGGGCCGAGTTCGGCCTGATGCGGTCGACGCTGCGCGCGATTGGTAAGCAACCGGGATTGCACTTGCAGCTCATCGTCACAGGCATGCACCTGCACAAGAGGCACGGTCGGACGATCGACGTCATCCGCGAAGAAGGCTGGCCGATCGACGTCGTCCTACCGTGGCGCGCGGGTGATGGCTCGCCTACAGCGCAGGCTCGTGCGACCGGCACTGCAATGGCTGCAATGTCCAAGACTTTTGAATCGCTTCGCAGCGATGTCGTGCTCGTCGTCGGTGATCGTGTCGAGGCATTCGCCGCGGCCTCGGCGGCTGCGATCGGACAGCGGGTCGTCGCCCACGTGCATGGTGGCGACCGCGCTGAGGGGCAGGTTGACGACAGCATACGCCACGCGATTACGAAGCTCGCCCACATTCACTTCACCGCGTCCCCCGGCAGCGCTAAACGCATTGGACGGCTCGGTGAAGACAATTGGCGCATCCACAACGTCGGCGCGCCGGGTCTCGACGGCATCACACGTGACGCGGCACCGTGGTCCGTTCTGCATGCTGCGCCGCCTTTTAACGATTTGGCTCGGCGGCGGTTCGCTCTCGTCCTGCTCCACCCGGTCACGTCTGACATCGCGATCGAAGAGCATCGGGCCGGCTTGCTCCTCGACGGACTTCGCGAGGCCGGCGTCGAGCAGGCAGTCGTCCTCATGCCCAACTCCGACCCAGGCCATATTGGAATTAGCTTGTGCTGGTTGCGGCGACGGCAAGCTTTCTCGCACCTCGTCAGTAATTTGCCGCGTCCCGAGTTTATCGGCTTAATGCGCAACTGTGCGGTCATGGTCGGCAACAGCAGCGCCGGGATTATCGAGGCGGGGGCGCTCGGCACGCCGGTGGTTAACATCGGCGATCGCCAGGCGGGGCGCGAGCGGGGAGGGAACGTGGTGGACGTGCCGTACGACCGGCTGCGGATTGCGCGGGCCGTGCGGGCGGCGGTTAGGAAGGGGCGTTCGACCAGGGCCGATAAAACCCATCCGTACGGTGGGGGGAACGCGGGGCAACGCATTGCAGAGGCGTTGGCGCGGGTTGCGATCGACCAGCGGTTGATCCGAAAACTCATCACGTATTAAGCCGATCGCGATTAAGTCCGGGTCGCTCCTTTTCGATATGTCTATAGATAGAAGGACGGTTCGCTTATGGGTACCCAACCACTGCCTGACTCACAGGCCCTGATCGCCGACGCGTTGCGCAAGGTGTCGACGATCGCCACGTTGCCGGAAGTGACGGCGCGCATCATCCGCACGGTTGAGGACCCCAAGAGCACCGCCAGCTTGCTGCACAAGATCGTGTCGCACGATCCGGCGCTGGTCACGCGCATCCTCAAGGTCGTCAACAGCGCGTTTTATGGCTTACCGGGGCAGGTTGGAAGTATCGAGCGGGCGATCGTGCTGCTCGGTTTGAACGCCGTGAAGAATATCGCGGTCGCTGCGAGCCTCGGTCAATTGTTTCGCGGCGCTGAACTGTGCGCGGGATACTCAGCTAAGGACTTGTGGACGCACTGCATCGCGGTTGCGGTGACGGCTCGCGAGTTGGCCAGGCAGATGAAATCGCCGATTGCCGACGAGGCGTTCCTGGCGGGCATGATTCACGACGTTGGCTTGCTCGTCTCACTGCAATTGTGGCCCGAGAAGCTGCGGCAGGTCTGCGAGACCGCCAAAGCCAAGCAACAGAATTTCTGCGAAGTCGAGCGCGCGATCCTCGGTGTCGACCATCAGCAGTTGGGGCATGGCCTGGCCGAGCAGTGGAAGTTCCCGCGCACGTGCCAACTGGTCGCCGGGTTCCACCATCAACCGCAAACACTGTCGGACGACAACCGCCTGCTGGTCACGCTCGTACACATCGCCGACGTGCTCTGCTGCCAGAGTTCGCATGGTTTCAACCTCACCGCCAGCACGGAAACGATCGACCCGACCCTGCTCCGCGACATGAAGATCGACCCCTCGATCGTAGAACAGGTGCGCGGCAATCTCGACGCGCTCGTCGCCAACGCGCAGACGTCGATGGGGTAATGCACAGACGAAGGCACGTTCCGCACAATTCAGTCAGAGACGTGAAGGCGAGTCGCGAAGGCAATGCGGTGCATCAATTGCCTTCGGCGATCTGCTCAATTGTCTTTTTCCTTCGCGTTATCTTCGCGACCATCGCCCCTTCGCGTCTCTGTAACGAACAACGTCAACAGTGTCGAGCTACGCCGCCAAGCCGGTAATGCGCGGCACGCGCTAGATCAACGAGATCTGTTTCCGCACGTCCTTCATCCCCGCGTCGATTCTTGGCGGAAGGATGATCCAGAAGGTCGCGCCCTTGCCCGGTTCACTGCCGACACCGATCGAACCACCGAGAAGAACGGAGAGCTCTTTGGAGATCGCCAACCCCAGCCCACTGCCACCGTGCTGGCGGGTGACGCTGCCGTCGATCTGGCGGAACTTTTCGAAGATCATCAGCTGCTTGTCGGTGTCGATGCCGGGGCCCTGGTCCGTCACGGCGACGCGCACACCACCCGTTTCGGGCAGCCGGTGCGCGGACACGTCGATCCGGCCATCCTGCGGCGAGAACTTGATCGCGTTCGACAGGAAGTTGTAGAGGATCTGCTGCAGTTTGGCAGGGTCCGTCCGCAGGATCGGCACGTCGGCGGGTACGTCGGTCGCGATGGTCAACTTTTTTGCTTCGCAGAGCGGTTTGAGGATGTTGCTCAACCCTTCAAACAGATCGCTGACGCTTAAGGGTTCCGAGCGCACTTCCATCCGGCCGGCTTCGATTTTTGCAAGGTCGAGCAGATCATTGATCAGTTCGAGCAGGTTGCGCCCACTTTGCACGATGTTCGCGACGTAGCGCGTGCTCTTGGCCTCGGGTGGCGCGGTCTCCTTTAACAGCTCTGCGAAGCCCAGGATGCTATTGAGTGGTGTGCGCAGTTCGTGGCTGACGTTTGCGAGGAACTCACTCTTCAGTCGGTTCGACTCGTACAACGCTACGTTGCTCTCGGCCATCTGACCGAGCTTGAGGTCGAGGCTCTTGTTCACGGCGCCCAACTGGTCGGCGTTGAGTTTCAGGTTCGACAGCATGGTGTTGAACGTCTCGGAGAGTTGCTGAAACTCGTCACCGGTGCTGATATCCGAGCGGATATTGAGGTCTCCCGAGCTGACTTTCTCGGCCGTCTCCTGGAGTACGCGCACGGGCTTGAGGATCAACCGCGTGATGATGAAATACAGAATCACAATCGCCAGCGAGCCTGCGAGCAGACCGGCGCTAAGCAGGATGACGCGGTTGAGCAGCAACTGGTTGTCGTTCAACTGCGATTCGATGTCGACACTGACGATGCCGAGCAGGACGGGTCGCGAAGAGGGTCCAGTGTTCGATTTCTTCGTCGTAGAGGCCGCCGCTTGCGCGATCGCGGCATTCGTAGTGGCGAGCGTGGATGCCGTCGTGGAGGATTTCGTCGTCGCGGGCGCGGTGACGGGGAGCGTGTGGCATTTGAGGCAGTCTGCGGTGGCGATCAGTGGCCGGGCATAGCGATAACCGACCGAATCGTCCCGATCGTATCGCTGATAAACGTAGTTGGGCTCGCCGTCCTTCATCAGCTTGGCTAGTTGGCCCGGGGCGCGCCGTTCAAAGCGGTTGAGCGTCTCGGGGTCGGCATTGACCCCAATCAAACGAATGCGGTTCGGCAGATCGATGGTGCTCTGCGTGGTCGGGACCATCGACGCCCTCGGGTTCGCCAGGTGATCGCGAATGGCCTGGTCGACCAGCACGTCGGCCACTTTGCGGTCGTTGGCTTTCATCAGGTCTTCGATGCGCTGACCGGGCACCAGCAGCGCCGCAGCGATGATCAGCACGACTGCGCCACCGAAGAGCAGTTGGCACTTGGCCGCGAGCGAAATGTGTAACTCACGCAACCGCTTGAACATCGGAGGAGATTCTACGGGAGGAAGAAGGAGAGAAGCCAGAAGCAGCAGAGCCAGAATAGGACGGACCTGGTGTCCAGTTTCCTTCTGGCTGCTGACTGCTGGTTTCTGGTTTCTTTTCACCTTCCGCGAAGTTTTGACGTTGTGTGCCTAAACGAGCGTATGCTATGACGATTCGTCGGAGTGTTTGTTCGACGCATGCGCTGAACACAAGCAGGTGAGGACCTTATGGCTACAAACGGACGCGTATTGGTCGTTGAAGACAACGAAACTGAACGTCGCGCAGTCAGTCAGTTGTTGAAAGCGGAGGGGTACACGGTCTTCGGGGCCGAAAGTGCAGACAAAGCCCTCGGGTATCTCGAGGAAAATATGGATGTCGTCATCAGCGATCTCCATATGGGGGATGTCAGTGGTATCTACCTGCTGCAGTTGTGGAAGAAGCAGAAGCCTGAGACGCAATTCATCCTCGTCACGGGTCACAGTAGTGTCGACACCGCTGTCGAGGCGATGAAGGCCGGGGCGTTTGACTACGTCACGAAGCCGATCAACCTCGACGAACTGATACTCACAATCCGCCGGGCGGTGGACGGCTTGCAGAAGGACAAGGAACTCGACAGCCTGCGCCGCCGGCTCGACCAGAAGTTCGGGCTCGACCAGATCATCGGTCAGTCCAAGCCGATGAAGGACGTCTTCGCGAAGATTCAACGTGCAGCCCCGGTCGACAGCACGGTGCTCATTCTTGGGGAAAGTGGCACGGGCAAGGAGCTTGTCGCGCAGGCATTGCATCACAACAGTCCGCGCAAGAAGGGTCCGTTCGTCGCGGTCAACTGTGCCGCCGTGCCGGCGACGCTGGTGGAAAGCGAGTTGTTCGGTCACGTGAAGGGCGCGTTCACCGGTGCGACCGACCGCCGCATCGGCCGGTTCGAGCAGGCCGACAACGGTACACTATTCATCGACGAAATCGGTGACTTTGAAATCGGCCTGCAGGCCAAGCTGTTGCGCGTGCTCGAGACGCTGATGGTCACCCCCGTTGGGGGTCACGAAGACCGCAAGGTCAACGTGCGCGTCGTCGCAGCGACCAGTCGTGACATTCGCAAGATGGTCGAGGACGGCACGTTCCGTGAGGACTTGTTCTATCGGTTGAACGTCGTCCAGATCACGCTGCCCCCACTTCGGACGCGCACGGACGACATCCCGATTCTGGTCGATCACTTCCTGCGTGAGATCAGTCAGAACAAGCACACGGCCCCTCGGCGGGTGTCTCCGGAGGTGCTGCGCCGACTGGTTAACTTTCGTTGGCCGGGCAACGTACGCGAACTGCGCAACGCGCTCGAAAGCATGATGGTGCTCGCCGACGGTGAACTGCTGACCGAGAACGATCTGCCCGAACGGATCATGCAGAGCGCTGCGGAGATGACTTTACCCAAGGAAGTCCCGACCGGCCTGACGATGGAAGAGCTGGAAAAGCTTGCTATCACCAAAGCCCTGGACCAGTGCGGTGGCAATCGCACACACGCAGCCGGAAAACTTGGCATTTCGGTTCGTACACTGCAGCGGAAACTACGACAGTATGAACTGGAGCAACGTGCCAAACCCTTTCTAAAAGACGTCCTGACCGAAGTGTAGGGCTGCTTCTCACCGTAAAGCTTCCAACCGCCAGAGCGAGCTCTGGCGGTTTTTTTGTTGTTGAACTGCGACAAATGCGGCAATCTGCGTCATTGTGTCGCCTGTACGACAATATTTGGTCTCGGTTGTCGGGGTCGTAGGGCCTGTGACTCGTATTATGTCGCAGAAACCACGATTTCGGGCGTCGCGTTAGGGAGACCCGCCGATTTCCCGAAATGGCACGAGGTTTGATTAAGTAAAGGAAGTGGTGATGCAGTGAATCGCTCATAAGAGCAATAAAAAAGGAGACTTACCATGTCGATCGGGATAGATAAATTTGCGGCTCAGGGACAATTCCCGACCTACGAAGCATTCCCCGGCGTGAGTGCAAATGTCATGGTTTTTACGATTACCTGCCGCTCCTGCGGATTCGAACCGGAAGACGCAGTGGTGGCACCGAGAATTTGCCCCAAGTGTCACAGCAACAGTTGGGAACGCTACGCCCGCCCGGGCAGCATTCTTGCGAACGCGGATCGCTACTAAGCGACATCGGGCGGCCCAGCAATCGGGCCGCAGGCCCGCACCGACGTTTTTGCGTTAAGCGACGTCCCTGTGGGCCAGCGGTCCGATGGCTGAGCCGATCGCAAACTTTTTTGTAGAGTGCCCGCAGGCTTCAGGCTTGTGGGCATTTTTGTTGTCTGAGAGTTGGCAGTCGCCATGTGTCGTAGCACTCCCATCTGTCGACCCGCGCGAAGCGGTAGCGACCCGAGCGATCGGTGCTACACGCGTTCGAGCGTCCCGATCCCTCCGGTCGCTACCGCTCCCATCGGGATGACACGTTGTATGGGATTCCAGAATGACATACTGAGCAAAAATTCTGGATGACGGAGGGAGAACCTGGAAAACATGCGATAGGGAAAACCGTCATGTCGCTGGCTTGACCTCATTCGGTCAAATGACGCAGGATCACATCCCTTACTGCGGTCGCTTCCAACGCCATCGACCCCACCAAATCTGGCCGATTGGACATGAGCATCGGGCTCTCCCCCGTATGGCGCGGGGCCGCACCGTGCGAGCCTTTCACTAGGGTCGCGTCGGTGGGAATGACGTTCATCAGCGTGCGTATCCCCAGCTTCTTCTTGGCAATCGTCCAGCCGATCCTCGCCTTGGGGTATTTGATCGACGGGTCGAGGAACAGTTCGACGGGGTCGTAGCCGGGCTTGCGATGGATGTCGACGGTGTTGGCGTAGTCGGGTCGGCGGGATTCATCCAGCCAGTAATAGTACGTGAACCACGAATCCTGCTCTGCGATCACCACGAGTTCACCACTTCTGTCGTGGTCAAGGTGGGCGGCTTGCTTGCCTGCTTCGTCCAGCACGTTGGCAACGCCGGGCGTGCGTTGGAGCAGGGTACGCACTTCGTTGACGATCGACCGGTCGTTGACATAGACATGCGCCAGTTGATGGTCGACGGCAGCGAACGCTCGACTGGCGCCGGCGTCGAAAACCTCGCGGCCCAGTTCAAGGCGCGTCGCGATCCAACCACGCTCGCGAAACAGGCGGTTGATATGAACGGGCCGATTCACTCGGAAAATCCCATATTCCGACAGCACAATCACCCGTGCGCCGGTTGCCGTGTAATGGTCGATCAGTTGCCCGCAAACGCGATCGACATCGCGCAGGTCCTGTGATATTTTCGCAAGGTCCGGCCCGTGCCGTTGAAGGTTGTAGTCCAAGTGGGGCAGGTAGATCAGTGTGAGCGTCGGGTTCGACTTGCGATCGACGAAGAGGCTCGCATCGGCGATCCACTGCGTCACCTTGATGTCAGTCGCGGGTCCCCAGAACTGGAAGAGGGGGAACGCGCCAAGCTGCGTTTGAAGCTCGTCGCGCAGGGTGCCGGGGAAGGTGTAGATATCGGGAATTTTCCTGCCATCGGACGGATACATCGGTCGTGGTGTGACCGAGACGTCGACCGACGAGTACATGTTGTACCACCAGAAGAGGTTGGCACAGGTAAAGCTTGGGTCGAGATCCTTAGCGGTCTCCCAAATCTTGGGCGCTTGCACCAAGCGGTTCGACTGCCGCCAGAATTTTACCTCGCACTCGTCGCGGAAGTACCAGCCATTGGCGACGATGCCGTGCTCGGCCGGTGTTTTGCCGGTCAGGTAGGTCGACTGGACCGTGGTCGTAACGGCCGGCCAGACATGGGAAATCGCCGCCAGCTTGCTGGCGTTCGCAAACGCTTGCAACTGCGGCGTATGCGCGCCGATCAAATCAGGCGTCAGACCCACGACGTTGAGGACGACCGTTTTATGCACAGGTCGCCGAATCTACCGTGAATGATGGCTCCGGCGAAGGGGGGAGCCACCAAGACACAACGGAACGAAGGGGCACGAAGGCGGGGAAAAACCCAATGTGGAGGCAAAAGCGATATTTTCCGAATTCTTCGTGGCCTCCTTCGTCCCTTGGTGCCTTCATGGCTCCCCTCGTGCAATGGCCTTGCGTCACGCCGCCGGTTTGCTAAGATTTCCCGTCCGACGGGTAGGTAGCTCAGTTGGTAGAGCATGCGATTGAAAATCGCAGTGTCACCGGTTCGATCCCGGTCCTGCCCATTCAAATCTGGCCTTTTTCGCATGACACGGGTGTTCCGCCCGTGTTTTTGTGTCGAGTCACCCGAGCAAGGCATCCGGACAGCCTAGTAGAGCTTCATTACCGGGCCGAGATCTGAACTTCCCATCAAGTACGTATCGACCGCCTGTGCCGCCTGGCGGCCTTCACTGATGGCCCAGACGACGAGGCTTTGACCCCGCCGCATGTCACCGGCGGCGAAGATGCCTTCCACACTCGTAGCGTAGTTGCCGTCGCAGTGTACGTTGCCGCGCGGATCGAGCTTCAGGCCGAATTGTTGAACGGGGCCCTCGTGCTCGGGGTGGACGAACCCGAGCGCCAGCAGGCACAGGTCGCAATCGAGCTCGAATTCACTGCCGGGCACTTCGTTCATCGTTGGTCGGCCGGTCTTGGGGTCCTTGGTCCATTCAAGCCGAATGCCGTGGAGTTTTTTGACGACACCGTCTTCACCGCTGAACGATTTGGTGTTGATCGAGAAATCGCGGCAGTCCTGCCCACTGCACAGGGTCACGGCCTCCTCGTGGGCGCTGCTGGTGCGGAAGATCATCGGCCAGTACGGCCAGGGTTGGATCTGTCCCGCCTTCACGTAGTCCCAGCTGCGCTCTTCGGGTGGCTTGGGCAGCAATTCGAACTGCTTGACGCTCTTGGCCCCCTGGCGAAGCGCAGTGCCCAGACAGTCGGCGCCGGTGTCGCCACCACCGAGGATGACGACGTTCTTCCCGTGCGCGTCGATCATCTGTTCTGTGAAAATCTGATCGCCTTGGTTCAGCTTGTTCTGCAGCGGCAGGTAGGTCATCGCCAGGTGGATGCCTTTAAGCTCGCGGCCGGGGACGTTGACGTCGCGCGCCTTGGTCGACCCACCACACAGCACAATCGCGTCGAAGTCGCGCTTCAAATCCTCGGCGGAGATGTTTACACCGACGTTCGCATTGGTCTTGAACGTAATCCCCTCAGCCTCCATCAGCTTCACCCGCCGATCGACGACGCGTTTTTCCAGCTTGAAGTTTGGGATGCCGTACATGAGAAGCCCACCGATTCGGTCGGCCCGCTCGAAGACCGTGACGGTGTGTCCCGCTTTGTTCAACTGCGCCGCGGCGCCCAAGCCGGCCGGCCCGGAACCGACGACCGCGACCTTTTTGCCGGTGCGTTTTTCCGGTGGTTGCGGTTTCACCCAGCCGGCGTCGAAGGCGTGTTCGATGATCGACAGCTCGATATTCTTGATCGTCACCGGCCGATCGTTGATCCCCAGCACGCACGCCTCTTCGCACGGCGCGGGACAGACGCGCCCGGTGAACTCGGGAAAGTTGTTCGTCTTAAACAACATCGCCAGCGCATCTTCCCAGCGATCCTTGTAAACGAGGTCGTTCCAATCAGGGATGATGTTCCCCAGTGGGCACCCGTTGTTGCAGAAGGGCACACCGCAATCCATGCAGCGAGCCCCTTGCTCGCGCAGCTTCGTATTGGAAAAGGCGTGGTACACCTCGTCCCAATCCTTCAACCGATGCGTCACATCGCGACGGATCGGCAACTCACGCTTGAACTCTTTGAAACCCGTTGGCTTGCCCATGCTTACTCTTTCGTACCACGGGCGGCTCGCCCGTGTCTTTGT
>JBBRHE010000064.1:0-16976 GCA_038223165.1 Tepidisphaerales bacterium | reverse complement strand
TTCTCGGTGTCGATCCCGAACTCCGATACGCCCTCGGCGTTGGTCGACAGCGCGACGAAGTGCCTGGCGATGAACTCTTCCTTCTTGGCAGTTTTCAGGAACCACGCGCGCGCGGACTGCGCGTTGGCCATCGTTTCCTGCGTGGTGAAGGTTTTGCTGGCGACGATGAAGAGCGTGGTGTCGGCATCGAGGTCGCGGACGGCTTCGGTGAAATCGGTGCCGTCGACGTTGCTGACGAACCGGAACGTCAGGTCGCGCTGCGTGTAATGCTTCAGCGCTTCGTACGCCATGACCGGGCCGAGGTCGGACCCGCCGATGCCGATGTTGACGATGTTTTTGATGGGCTGGCCGGAAAAGCCTTTCCATTGCCCGCTGCGCACCTTGTCGGAGAACGCCGCCATCTTATCGAGGACGGCGTGGACATCGGGGACGACGTTCTTGCCGTCGACCATCACCATCGCGCCCTTAGGTGCGCGAAGGGCGGTGTGCAGGACGGCGCGGTCTTCGGTGATGTTGATCTTCTCGCCACCAAACATCGCGGCGCGGCGGGCTTCGAGGTCGCTCTCCTTGGCCAGTTCGAGCAGGAGCTTAAGCGTCTCATCCGTCACGCGGTGCTTGGCGTAGTCGACATAGAGCCCGCAGGCTTGGAGCGTCAATCGCGTTCCACGGCCGGGGTCGGTCTTGAACAGCTCGCGAAGGTGCGTGCCTTGGATCGCGTTGTAGTGAGATTGAAGGGCGGCAAAGGCGGGGCGTTGCGTGAAGGGGGTGGCGCTCATGGGATTACTTTCGGTGTTCAGGGTTCAGTCGGTCGCACGAAGATAACGGCTCGGCGACGTGTCGTCATCCTGCCTGCCGTCATCTATAGTGGTGCGCAACATGATCAAACTTCTTTCTGCGATCGTCCTGACGTTGTCGATGTCATCGTTGTGTGGATGCAACGCGACCCCACCGACGCCGGGTCGAGCCGTGAAGGCATTCGTCGAATCGATGCCTGACGACACCATCCGCACGATGACCAACGGCGTGATCGACGTGGCGGTGTCGGCGAACACCGGGCGCATCGTCTACTTCGGTTTCACCAACGGCGCGAACCTGCTCTGGATCGACCCGAGCGCGATCAACGCCAAGCAGGGCGAGTGGCAAAACTGGGGTGGCGACAAGGTGTGGATCTGGCCACAGAGCGAATTTGAGAAACGGACCGGCAAGGGCTGGCCACCTCCAGGCGATCCCCCGTCGTCGCCGTTCGTCATCACGACCGAACCGGGTGGCGGCATCACGATGACCGGACCGATCATCCCCGACTACGGTGTACGGCTCGAGCGCACGATAGTCCTGCAACCGGGTCGACCGATCATGACGGTGACGAACCGGTTCCGCGTTGTCGACGAAGCCAAAGCCACCGGCATTGCGCTGTGGAATGTGACACAGATCCCCGGGGTCGACCAGGTCGTCGCCAAGCCGATCTTCCCGCGCCTGCCGTCAGGCGAGGTGCGGCAGACGTTTACCAAGCCGATGAGCGACAGCCAACCGCCTTGGCCGCTTCCCCAACCGTCACTAGCGGACCGCAGTGAGGTGATCTTCAAGCGCCCGACGACGGGAAGCCCCAAGGTGGGCTTCGACGCGGACCAACTGCGCGTACAACTGGGCGACACGTTCCTCACCCAACGGGCCACCTTCGCGCCCGAACACGGTAAGCTGGACCCCAGCGAACGCGCGCAGTTGTACACCGACAACGGCTCGTGGAAGCCGGGGCCGTATATTGAACTGGAGTTCATCTCACCAATCTGGGAAGCGAAGGACGTCAAGAACGGCTCGCTGACAATCACGTGGGCGTTGTGGAAGCCGAAGAAGTAGTCGACAAAGACGAAGCCGGAGAATTGCCTTACAAAGACCATGTCATCCCGAAGGGAGCGCAAGCGACCAGAGGGATCTCGAACGTCCGAACAGTTCTGCGAAATCGAGATCCTTCCCGTCGCTTGACGCTCCGTTCGGGATGACAGCCTGCGCGGCAACGACTACGTCGCCGCTTCCACCGTCTTGATGTCGATCTGACCGTTCCGCGCCAGGTCCGCCAGTGTCTGACGGCCCATGGTCGCGCGGAGTTGGATGCGGCTATCGATGAACTCGCGCTCAAGGATGCGCGTGTGGCTTTCCAGGAACGAGAGCAGCTTGCCGTTGGTGACATCGGCTTCGAGCGTCACGTCCACCTGTTGACCACGCACAAACGCGACAGCGGCCTCGACTAACTTGTCCAAGCCGGCTCCTGTTTTGGCGCTGATGGGGATCGAATCGCGGTGCAGGGCGCGCCAGAAGCGCATGGCTTCTTCGCCTTCCTCGGTGTCGATCTTGTTCAGCAGCAAAATTTCGGGCTTGTCCTTTACGCCGATCTCTTCGAGCACCTGGTGCACGCTGGCAAATTGCTGTTGCGCGTGCGCGTGGCCGACGTCCAGGACGTGCAACAGCAGGTCGGCGTGGATGGCTTCTTCCAGCGTGGCTTTGAAGGATGCGACGAGGTTGTGCGGCAAATCGCGCACGAAGCCGACCGTGTCGCTGAGCAACACTTCGGTGCCGCGCTCGAGCTTCCAAGCGCGGGTCTTTGTATCGAGGGTGGCGAAGAGTTTGTCGTCTGCGTACGTGCCGGCGGCGGTCAGCGTGTTGAAGAGCGTGCTCTTGCCGGCGTTCGTGTAGCCGACGACGCAGATCGTGATGTGCTGCCGCGTGCGCTCGGCCACGAGGCGGCTCTTGCGCTCCTGGATCTGGTGAATATCATTGCGCAAATCGGCGATGCGCTTTCGGACGATCCGGCGGTCGGTTTCCAGCTGCGTTTCACCCGGACCACGCGTGCCGATGCCCATGCCCGCGCCACTGCCGGCAATGCGCTCCAGGTGGCCCCACATCTTTGCCAGCCGGGGGTACGTGTATTCCATCTGCGCCAGCTCGACCTGCAGCTTGGCTTCGTGCGTCTGGGCACGCGTCGCGAAGATGTCGAGGATCAATTCACTTCGATCGAGGACCTTAATGCCCTGCGTGCGCGGGCTTTCGGCGATCTCGTTGATGATCTTTTCCAGCGCGCCGATCTGGCTGGGCGACAGGTCGTTGTCGAACATGACAACTTGCGCCTTGTGCTTGATGGCAAGCTCGGCGATCTCCTCGGCCTTGCCACTGCCGACATAGGTGCCCGAGTCGACCCGCTTGCGATTCTGCAGGATCGTCGCGACGACCTTTGCGCCGGCGGTTTTCGCCAGCGATGCCAGCTCACCCAGTGGGTCGCGCGGGTCGGCGGTGCTGCCGGGCAAAATAACCCCGACGAGAATCGCCCGCTCCTGGCGGACGGAAAGTTGCGTACGTTTCAGCTCGGCCAATGCGGTCGGTCCTTTCGAGTTCCAGTGGAAAGCATATTGAACGCCAAGACGCCAAGAACGCCAAGGGAGGAACGCCAAGAAATCAGAGTTGTCATCCAGAGTTACTGGGAAGGTTCTCTTTCATCCCGCTGAATCAGAGATCATTCGGAAGTCGTCAGGATGATAAGTACCTGGTTCTCTGCCTTTGCTCTTGCCTCCTAACTTGGCGTTCTTGGCGTCTTGGCGTTCAATTCACTAACGAACAACAAACGGGTCGCGGTCGTGCTTGCTGACTAGGACGGGCAATGCCGGCAAGAGCTCGAACAGTTTCGCCTGCACACGACGCAGTACGGCTCGCTCGCTGTTGCTGTGCAGGGTGCAGACGACCGTCATCCCAGCAGCGGCGGCCTTGAGGGCTTCGTGGTGCTTGATCTCGCCGGTCAGGAATAGCTCGGCCTTTTGCGCGATCGCGTCGTCCAGCAAATCACCGCAACTGCCCGCACAGCACGCGACGCGCGTCACGTTGCCATACTCCTGGCCGGCGATGAGGACGTGGCTGATGCCCAGGTGTTCCTTGATCCGCTCGACCAGCACGACACGCGGCGTGGGTTCGACCAAATCCCCGATGCGACCCTGGCCGGTCTTTTCAGGTGGCGCTGCCAGTTGGACGAGGTCGAACGCGGGTTCCTCGTACGGGTGTGTCGCCTTCAGCGCCCACAACACCTCGTCGAGTTTGGCGATCGGCAGGACAGTCTCGAGTCGGGTTTCGGCGGTGACCCGCAGTTCACCGGGCTCACCGACAGTGGGGTGCGTGCCTTCCTCGCCGAAGAATGTGCCACTGCCGGGGGATAGGAAGCTGCAATGGCTGTAGTCACCGATGCGCCCCGCGCCGGCGCCGAATAACGCCGAGCTGACCTTATCGACGGCGCTGTCGGGCACGAACGTCACCAGCTTTAACTGATTCGCCTTCGATTGAATGATGCGCAGCGGTTTGCGACGGTCCGCCGGCAAGCCCAGCGCGTCGGCGAGCATGTCGTTCGTGCCCCCCTCGGCGACATCGATCGCGGTGTGGGGTGAATAGATCGCCACACCGCGCGCGATGGCGTCATAGATCAGCTTCGCAGACGAGTCGGCGGTGATGCGCTTGATCGGTTGAAACAGCGGTGGGTGATACGCGATCACCACATCCACCCCCGCGGCCATGGCCTCGGCCGCGACGGCAGGCGTGTAGTCAATCGTCAACAGCGCCCGCGTCACAGGCCGAGCCGGGTCCCCGACGAGCAGGCCGACGTTGTCCCACGGTTCGGCGAAACGAGTCGGCGCGATCCTTTCCATCGCCATAGTTAGGTCGTTGACCTGCATGGTCCAACTGTACGCGGCCGGGAATGGGTAAGGAAGAGAGATAAGGATGGTCGTCGTAACAGTCGCCGCTATAATTGCAGACATGGAGACAGTGAACATTTCCTTGCCAGAGCACATCAAGCGGATTGCCGAGGCACGTGCGAGCCAAGCGGGGTACGCGACGGTCGATGCGTACGTAGCCAGTTTGATCGAGGCCGACGAGGTCGTCCCGCTGAGCAAGGAGCTGGAAGCGGAGATGCTCGTTGGGCTGGCGAGCAAACCACTCACGCTGTCGGCCGCGGATTGGGAAGCCAAGCGGGCTCGTTTGCGGCGAGAATTCGCAGCGACAGAATCTCGGTGAACCGTGAAGCTGCTAGTCCTCAGCGCTGCCACCGATGACGTCGATGCGATAGCCCGGACGATCGCCGCGGACAACCTTTCAGCGGCCCTGGGTTTCTACGATGCGGTCGAGTCCACGTACACGCTTTTGACCGTTTTCCCCGGCGTTGGGACGAAACGCGCGGCTGCCGAGCAGGCTTTGGCGGGTCTGCGTTCCTACGGTGTACGCGGTTTTCGCAACTACATCGTCTACATTATTCCACGTTCGGATCGCGTCGAGATCGTACGCGTCTTGCACGCTGCTCGCGATCGCCAACGATGGCTGGGAGTGCGCGAACCGTAACGCCCTGTTCCGCGTTGTCCGTTAAGGAATATGTTGCGAACGCATGGATAACCGCGCCACTTCGGTCGGCGGTGCTGGGGCACTACAATTGTCCCCCATGTCCCTCAACCACGAACTCGCCGACATCTTCCGCACCATGGCTGCCGTCTTTGAGATCAAAGGAGAATCGATCTTTAAGGCAATCGCGTTCTCGAAGGTGTCGCGGATATTGAACGACATGACGTTCGACATTCGCAAGGCGTATGACGACGGCACGCTGGCTCAGATCGAAGGCATCGGCGCCAGTAGTGGGAAGGTGATCGAGGACTACCTGAAGAATGGCCGCAGCGCGGACTTTGAAGAGGTGTCGACCAGTGTGCCGGCGGGGCTATTGCCCATGCTGGAGATTCCGGGGCTCGGGCCCAAGACGATCGCGCTGTTGTGGAAAGAGCGCGGCGTGACGAACGTCGAGGAACTCGTCAAGGCAATCGATGAGGGCAAGCTCGACGGGTTGAAGGGCATCGGCGCGAAAAAAATCGACTCGATCAAACAGGGCATCGCACTGCGGGCGCAGGCCAAGGGGCGTGTCGGGATTGTCGAGGCGCTGCCGATCGGTGACAGCCTGGTCGAACGTGTGCGGGCGTTGAAGGGAATCAAGCAGGCGGAGGTCGCCGGTAGCCTGCGTCGACGCAAGGAGACGATCGGTGACGTCGACATCGTCGCGGCGATCGATGGGAAGGTCGACCCTTCCGAAATCAGCGCGGAGTTTGTGAAGTTTCCGGAAGTGCAGCACATTCTCGGGCAAGGGACGAGCAAAGCGAGCGTGCTGACCGCCGGTGGGTTGCAGGTTGATCTACGGCTCGTGCCGGAAGAGAATTTTGGCGCGGCGCTGCTCTACTTCACCGGTAGCAAGGACCACAACGTGCGCATCCGCTCGCGGGCGCTTGATCGGGGGATGACGCTCAGCGAGTGGGGACTGTATGACTCGGCGAAGTACGAGAAGGCCGAGAAAAAGACCGCCGAGGCGCCCAAGCTCAAACCCGTCGCGAGCAAGACCGAGGCGGACATCTACAAGGCGCTGGGGTTGGCGTACGTGGAACCCGAAATGCGCGAAGATCGTGGTGAGGTCGCGTTGGCCGAGGCGAACAAGCTGCCGAAGCTGATCACGCTGGCAGATATTCGTGGCGATCTTCACACGCACACGACCGCGTCCGACGGCATCGCAAGCATCGAGGAGATGGCAGCAGCGGCGGTGGCGCTGGGGTACAAGTTTCTCGCGATCACCGACCACTCCAAGAGCCAGGTCATCGCAAATGGTTTGACCGCCGAACGGTTGCTCAAGCATATCGCCGCCATTCGCAAGGCCGACGGGAAGGTGAAGGGGATCAAATTGCTCGCAGGCTGCGAGGTCGACATCCTCGTCGACGGGCGGTTGGATTTTGAAGAGGCGGTGTTGAAGGAACTGGACATCGTTGTCGCGTCGCCGCACGTGTCATTGAAGCAGGAAAGCGGTAAGGCGACCGACCGCCTCAAGCGCGCGATCGACACGCGTTACGTGAACATCATCGGGCACCCCACGGGGCGGTTGATCAACAGCCGCGAAGGGTTGCCGTTGGACCTTGCGCAGTTGTTCCCATTGGCCGCCAAGAACGGGACGGCGATGGAGATCAACGCCGGTTACCCACGACTCGACCTCAACGAGATCAACGCCCGCGCCGCAATTGAGGCAGGCGTCACACTCTCGATCAACACCGATGCGCACAGTACGGTTGGGTTCGGTGAGATGATCTACGGCATCAACGTCGCCCGCAGGGCCGGGGTAATGGTGAGTCATGTCCTGAATTGCATGAGCTTCACCGACGTGATGACCTTTATTGAAAAGAAGCGGTAAGCAGCGCTGAGAGCCCCGCGAACACGAAGGGCGCCTGGAAGATCACCGCCAACGCCAATCCTGTGTCGGCCGGTGGTCCAATTTTTATCGGCAACCTCTTCGTCGGTGTTCACCTTGCGACCGACCGCAGCAAGCCCGACGCGATCAACGCCGTGACACTCGATGCGCTGAAAAATTATTCAGCAAAGACTGCACATGAAACAAAAAGAGCCGGTCGACTTTCGTCGACCGGCCACTGCATTCGTGCGATGGATAGAAAAGAAAACGGACCGAGGGGAGCCACCCGCCTTCGGTCCGTCGCACTGAATCGATGTACACAGCATAGCGCCGTTTGCGAATCGGTCAATACCTATTGTGTTACATCAACAGGTCCGATACCAGCGGTTTGATCTGCTCCCATAATTTCGCATCGCGCGACGCATACAGCAAATTCGTCTTCAACCAGTCGAGCGGGTTGCCGATGTCGTGCCGCTTGCTCTTTAACACGACCGCATGGATCGGCTCTTCCTTGAGCAAGAGCTTTAGCGCATCCGTAAGTTGAATCTCACCACCCTTGCCCGGCGGGGTGTTCTC
Source organism: Tepidisphaerales bacterium (assembly GCA_038223165.1). Taxonomy (GTDB): domain Bacteria; phylum Planctomycetota; class Phycisphaerae; order Tepidisphaerales; family Tepidisphaeraceae; genus DASYHQ01. The sequence continues at coordinate 9,169 of JBBRHE010000064.1, read as the reverse complement.
CAGCGCCTTGAAAATGCGGGGTGAAAGCACGTATCGCGCCGCGATCGCGTAGCGGCTGGGCGCGGTTTCCTTTGATGGCTTTTCGACGAGCGTGTCGAGCTTGAGCACCCCCGGCCGCACGGTTGCGCCACCGACGATGCCATAGCGATCGACCTTCTCGGGCGCGACCTCTTCAACGCCGATGACGCTCGTGCCGAATTCGTTGTAGGCGTCGATCAATTGTTTAGCAGGAGCGAGGTCGCCACTAAAAATTGTGTCACCCAGCAGGCAGAGGAACGCTGCATCACCGACATGACGCTTGGCTTGGTAGACTGCATCACCCAGTCCGCGCTGATCGGGTTGGCGGACCGAGTGCACTTTCACGTCGACCAGTTTCGCCAGCGACGCGAGCAGCGATTCCTTCCCACTGGCCCTCAAACGATCTTCCAACTCGCGATTGCGATCGAAGTGATCCTCGATGGCCCGCTTGTCGCGCGACGTGACCAGCAGGACGTCATCAATGCCCCCCGCGGCTGCCTCTTCGACGACGTATTGGATCGTTGGTCGGTCGAGGATCGGCAGCAGTTCCTTCGGCACCGCTTTGGCGGCCGGCAACATGCGCGTCCCGAATCCAGCGGCGGGGATGACGGCTTTGGTGATCATCGGCATAAGTTCGAGAGGTTAACCGCAGAGAGGCAGAGACGCAGAGAAAGCAAATGAAATTGAGCTTCTTTCTTCTCTGCGTCTCTGCCTCTCTGCGGTGAAAAAGTCTTAGTTTACGGTCGGCTTCAGCACCGCGCATTTGATCTCGCCAAGCGCCTTGACCAGGTCCTGGTACTGCTTCTCACCGTGGTAGATGCCGCAGATCGCGCCACCACTGCCGGCGAACTTGGCGCTGACGCCGACGCTTCTAGCGACGTCGATCATGCGTTGGTTTTCCGGCGCGATCGGCATGATGGTCTTGCGGATCTCGAAGTTCTCGTTCGTCACCTTGTGCAGCTCGTCCCAGTCGCAGTTGTCGATGGCGCTTTTGCCGCGGTCGACGAGCAGCCGCAGCTTGTACATGGCGCCGACGACGACCGGGTCTCCTTTTTCCCAGAGTGCTTTGAGATTCCGGTGGGTGACGTCACTGATCTCGGCCCGCTCGGCGTCGTAGGCAACGTACAGTGGCGGCATCTCGTTGGGCTTCAGGTACTGGTAATCACCATAGCCGCGCGATTCGAGCAGTTGGCGGTCGAAGTTCATGTAGACCAGGCCTTCGTAGGTCTGGATGACCCGGTCCTGCAGGCCGGCGGTGATGCCAAGCTCGTCGCGTTCGACGGAAAGAACCAGGCCCGGCATGATCTCCTTGGCGATGTCCACACCATAGAAGTTCATCAGCGCCCGAAACGTCGCGACGACGATGCCGCTGCTGCCCGAAAGGCCGACGAGTCGTGGGATGTCGGACTGGAACTGCATCGTGAAGTTGCGTTTCGTCTCCAGTGGCGCGTTCTGCTTGCGGAAGTGGTCGTGGAACTTCTTAACCGCCGCCTTCATCAGTCGCATGCCACCGTAGTAGCCGAAGAGCTTCTGGTCGCGCAGGAAGCCGTCGATCGAGTCGTACTTCGCTAAATCGCCGTGCGTGGGCAGGATCTCGAAGTGCGGCGACTCCCAGATCGTCACCCCAGCGGTGAAATTGCGGATGATGAACGAGATCGTCTTGCCAAAGTACCCGTCGGACGGATTGCCGACGAGACCAGCGCGGGCGTGGGCTTTACCGGTGTAGATCATGGGGCAGTCGTTAGTTGTTAATGGTTAGTCGTTAATTGGAAAAGCGGGTCGCATCCACCAATTATCAATTAGCCACTAACAATTAACATCCTCTAGCATTCCAACGGTTCATCTTCGATCGCCAGTCCGGCGCACGGCGTGAGGTAGCGGACCGGGGTGCCGGTGCGGGCGTCGCCACCCATGACGTGCAGCGAATCGGGCAGGGCTTGACCGGTGCGCAGTTTGCGGGCGACGTACGCGACCATCTCCGGCTCGAGCTTCACGCCGAAACGTCGTTTGAACAGGTCGTTGATCTCATTGGTCTTCACGAAAATAGTTCCTCCGAAGGACGCAGAGGGTAAGCGAACCGGGCCGCGAGATGAAGGGGCAACCGCAGGTCGATAATCTGTTGAACGGTCGCGAGCGAACCGATCACGGTTTACCCGTCTTGCCCAGGTCGTACACAAAGTACTGCTTCACACCACCGGTCGCAGCGAACACTTCTCGCCATTCGGGCCGGGTCATGGCGCGGGTGGTCACGACGTATCGGCAGCCATACTTGCGGGCGGTTGCGATCAGATGCTCCGCAGGCAATTCGTCATACCGTTGGCGGATCGCAGCAAGGGTCGCGGGCATCGGTTTGGGGAGAGTGCGCAGGTCGGGCATGTCCAGCACATCCTGCAACCGATCGCGCCATTGACCCAGTTCGCGCGAGGTTTGCGGGACGCCCTTGTAGTTCACGACAATCGACCGCTGGGCGGCCAGTCGGAAGCTTTCCTCGTCGGGTGGGACGAGGAACACCGCCGAGCGAGGCGTGCTGTTCTTCTGCTTGGCCCATCGCGAGACCCTGGCAAACTCCGGGTCGTACGTGATCGACAGCAATCCGTAGTTGCGCGCGTTCCACCCTAGTACTAGCGTCGACAACAGCGCCAGTGTCGCAATTGCGTAAATGTCCTGGCGTCTGCGGGTGGTATGGTCGACCCATAACATAAACAGGGGTATGACCGAGATCACGGCCAGCCATTTGATTGGGGCGGTGTTGATCTGTTGATAGAACGCTTTGTCACCCAAGTTGGTCTTGAGGACGTCGGTATCCAGCACGTAGATCGCCGCGCCGCAGAGCAGGATCGCGATCATGCCAGCCAGCACCCAACGCGTGGCACGTCCGATGGGCTTGCATTGGCACAACCACACTGACGTCGCGACGCACGCGAGCACATGTGGGTAGATGCTGAACCGATAGAGGCTCATTTGAACCAGTCGCTCACTGACAAACGTGATGCCTGCAAACGTCACTGCGATCGCGATAACGATCATGAAGAAGACGTAGGCACCACTTGCCCGCCACCAAGACATAGCGATGTCGGCGTCGACACTACTACGCCTGCTGCGCAAAACGGTGATGGCGCCGACGGTTGCCGGAATCACCGGCCACAGGAAGCTGACCCACACGATGCTCGGCCAACTGCGCGGGTCGTAGTGGTGCGGGTGGCGCAACCGAACGTACAGGTCCACAAACTCACCGAGCGGTATCGCGGCGCCAGTTTTGGGCATCGCGAGGATCGCCAGCACTATCGACAACCCGGCGGGCACGATCGCCAGCGCAGTCCCGATCAACTGTTCACGGGTCAACCACGACCGACCTTCACCAATCGCCGGCTCTTCATTGCGACTGAGCCAGATGTCGACCGACCACATCACGCCCCAGAGCACGGGCGCGATGACGGCATAGTTCAGGTGGAAGATCGACGCCACCGCCAACAGCGCGCCCGAAGCGATCGGTCGCCGTTGCAACCAGAGGACGATGCCCCACAGCATCGCGACACTCGCGATGTTGCTCGGCAGGAACGCACTGTCTTGCAGAAACGTATAAACGCCCAGCGCCGTCCCACCCCCTGAGACGTACAGCAGCAGCACACTGATAACGTACGGCAGCCGTCCACCCCCCAGCAGGCGGCAAAGCTGGAACCATCCAACGTGCAGGCCGACAATCAAGCCGAGATACCCGATGAGGAAGACAGGTTCGATGATCCGCCAAACCATCTGCGTCAGCAGACCGAAGGTCGCGTGGTACTGGAAAGTCTTGGTCGTGAACCAGTCGTTCCCCAGCACCGCAGGGTTGGCCTTGCGCAGCGCATCCAGCAGGTAGACGGTGTGGTTACTCTGCCCGAACTGGTAGAACCCGATGACGATCGTCACGGTAACGCCGACCATCAGCGCAAAGGCGTCTGCCCAGGTCATCCCCGAACGCAGGCGCATCCGCGTCCTTGCGACGGGGCGGGGGTTGGCTACTGGGATGGGGGTGACGTATGCCATATTGAGACAACTGATCGCAACCCGTGCAAAGACAACACGTTCGAATCATTTCCCGTAGTGAGATGCGCCTTTTCAGCATCCCGACAAAGCCAGACGTCTGACCGGTGAACTGAAACCGGCACGTTGGGAAGGGAGCGCGACAGAACAATAAAGAGTGCGCGGACGGTCTGCAAATTCGGTCTGAGGGAATCCATTTCCATCCATATGACGTGAATTTCGTAATTTCTTGTCACGTGCCGATAATTTCGTTGCAATTTCACGCCAAAGTTGTTTTGTTATGCAAATCACATCCCCCAGGGAAGGTTTGCCATGTCAAACGTTGACTGTCCATCACCACAGGCCAAATCGTCGGCCGAGAAGAAGGAAAAAGCCAAGTCCCTGCCTCCTTATCACGTCGTGCTGCTGAACGACAACGACCACAGCTATGAGTATGTGATGGTGATGCTCAGAGAGTTGTTCGGTCACCCTCATGAAGCGGGCTACAAGTTCGCTGAGGAAGTCGATTCACACGGCCGGGTCATCGTTTTGACGACCCATAAGGAAAAAGCGGAACTGAAACGCGAACAGATCCACGCGTACGGCCCTGACCACGCGGTTGCCACCTGCAAGGGTAGCATGACCGCGATTATCGAACCTGCCAACGATGATTGATGCCTGGCGATTCACTGGGACACCGTTTTTCGCCTAAATGAGCGCTTCATAAACCACTATCGACTCACGTTTAGCCGCTGTTCCGAAGGGACGCCCTCTCTTTCAATGCGAAAACTACAGGCGTCCCTTGGGGACGGCGGCTAAACTTGCCCATTTGGAACCGCTTCTCGAAGAACAGATCGCAAGCTCGCCTCCCTCTCAGGAATTAAGGCTCACCTCGCTTCTTTCGATCGATCAGACATCCGCAAAATCGACATCCGTTCCTGACCGATAGCCTAGAATAGAGGCCTTTGCGTCGTCGTATTCTCGGGAGATTCCTCGCACTGTGACGTGTCCCCAATTCCAACGCTGGCTGGGTGTGCTGCTCATTGTCTCCACGACGATGACGGTCGGTTGGCAATTCAGGGGACGTGGTTATAAAGCGTCCGTCCTCAACTATGTTTTCCCCCCGCACCCGGCCGTGCGCTGGACGCGACCGAGCGATGCTCAGACCGACATCGATCCGGGCATCTTCATCGCTGCGGACGTCAGCTTGCCCAATGTCGGGCATGGTGTCGATACCAACTCATTGTCCACCAAGACCGTTCGCCTGTTCCGCGCTGACAACAACGAAACGGTCGCCGCTGTCGTCAACACCAGTGGTGGGGGGGATGCCATCGTCCTTCAGCCGATGGAAGCGCTGTCGCCACTGACCCAGTACACGTTCGAGGTTACGCCCGGTGTGCGCGACACGGGGGGCATGCCGTTTCGTCCGTATCGCGCCACGTTTACGACCGGAGAGGACCGCGCCGTAAGCGACTTCCCCGGTGGGTTTGAAAAGGTGCCACTGACGGACGCCACGAGCGGTCTGCCGACGATCGGCCTGACGGTCGGGCCGGACCATCGCTTGTATGCGACGACCGTCGATGGCCGCATCTTCCGCTTTGACATCTCCGCCGACGGAACACTGCGCAACTCGAAGCTGATCAACACGATCTTCCTGTCCAACGGCTGGAGCCCGCGCATGGTGCCGGGCATCAAATTCGACCCGGCCAGCACGCCCGACAACCTCATCGCGTGGGTGACCCACTCGCAGTTCAGCTTTGACTCAGGTGAAGATTGGACCGGCAAGCTGGCGAGGCTAAGCGGGCCGAACCTGGAGAAATATCAGGACTACGTCGTTGGTTTACCGCGCAGTGTGCGCGATCACATCACAGCGACGCCGGAGTTCGGACCGGACGGCGCGATCTACTTCGGTCAACCGAGTAACTCGGCCATGGGCGCGCCCGACGCCGGTTGGGGCAAGCGCCCCGAGCGCCTGCTGTCGGCTGCCATCCTGCGGTTCGACCCGAAGCTCGCCAAGAAGCTGCCGTTGGATGTGCGCACGGAAGGCGATGACCTGTCGCGACCCTACGATCCTGCGGCGCCCGATGCGCCGTTGACGATTTACGCGACCGGGGTTCGCAACGCGTTCGACGTTGTCTTCCATTCCAACGGCACGATGTACGCCCCGGTCAACGGCTCGGCCGCCGGTGGCGCGACGCCGGGTTACACCGGTGGACCGACCCAAGGCTTCCGGTTCGATGGCGAGCGTGGCACGTACGACTTGCCGCCCGTTCCCGAACTGCCTAACGTGCCGCAGACGCAAAGCGACATGCTGCAGCGGATCGTCAAGGGGGGCTACTACGGTCACCCGAACCCGACGCGCAACGAGTATGTGATGAACGCCGGCAACCCCTCGGCCGGCGCCGATAAGGGTGAGGTGTGGTTGTACCCCGTCGGCACACAGCCCGACCGCAACTATCACCCGTTCGTCTACGACTTCGGTCAAAACGTCTCACCCAACGGCATCATCGAATACCAAGGCGGCGCGTTCGGGGGCGCCCTCAAGGGCAAGCTGCTCGTCACGCGCTACAGCGGTGGCAAGGACATCGTGGCGCTTGAACTGAACGAGGAAGGCAACGTCGAACGCGAGCATCGTGGCATCATCGGGTTCTCGCAGTTGGTGAGCCCGATCGGCATCGTCGAGGATCGCACGAACGGCAATCTGTACGTCGCCGAGTTCGGAGGCATGCGCATCTCGCTATTGCGACCCCTGGCGCCGGGCGTTCACGCGTCACCGAGCACGACGCGCATGCTCTTTAACGATGTGGTCGACAGTTCACCGACCGTGCCACAGAAGTTGTCGATAAGGAACGTCGGGACGGAACTGCTGCAGATCGACCCGGAGCAGATCTGGTTCGCTGGGCCGGACGCTCACCTGTTCACGATCACGGTTCCCCCCACAGCGACGGTCGCGAAACAGGGTCGCTCGGTGGACCTGCTGATCGCGTTCAACCCGACGTCGACCGCCGACCTCGGTGTGCGCAAAGCGACACTGTCGATCGCGACGAACGATCCCGCCAAGCCGTCGATCGACATCGCGCTGCGCGGCCTGGCGACCGCGGGTGATCGCGGCGCGAACGAACCCTCGTTGCAGCGTATCCTCGACTTGTACGAGCTACCCATCAACGTCGGTGACCCCGACCCCGCGACGGCCGACCTCGGTTATGCGCCGGTCGAGCCCAACGATGAAGTGCAAGTGCAGCAACTTCAAAAAGCGCTGCCCGACCCCGTGACGATTGAACCGCTGGCAGCGTTCGGACCGTCGTCGGCATCACCGATGATGGCACTGGCGTGGTATGACGTGAACAAGCCCGAGGCCCCCAACGCGCTCTTTACGATCGAGCCATCCGACAGCCAAAGCGTCAACCTCGCGCCGGTCGGCTCGCGTTCGTTCGACCCCGGTGAAGACCTGACCTTCGGCCTGGCCAGCACGTGGACCGCGTTCGACAACCGTGTCGTCGCGACGCAGCAATCCCGCAACACCTACACGACCGGCGTCGGCACCAAGGGCGTCCGCTTCTACCCCCTGAAGAACGCCAAGGGCACCGTCGTCCCGTTCGCCTACGTCTTCACGATCGAAGCCGTCGGTGATTCAGCCGATGCGCAGGACTTTGTCGGCATCATCCGTAATGTAAAACCCGTCCGCGCGCGGTAGCGGATTCTGCTACGCCGGTACCAGTTCAATCGCAGACACGATCGCATCCCCCACGACACCCTTGAATTGCAGGTCCAGCTTGCCGTCGGTGATGGTGACCGTGAACTCCTTCGTCGTCGCTTTCTTCGAACCGACCAACGCGACGAGGTCAAAGTTGTTCAGCAGCGCCTTGCCCTCGGCGGTCACGTTGAACTTGCGCTGGCCTGCTTGCGTCCAGTAGGTTTCGGCAAAGTGCAGGCGTAATTTATACGAGCCGTTGGCGACGGCCTTTGTGAAGCTGAAGTTCGTGCCAAAGCGCCGGCTGCCGTAGAGGGCGTCGTCGGTGGTGTTGGTGATGTCGACCTGCACTGCGCCGGTCGTGCCGCCCGTAAAGCCGCTGTCGGCCACGTACTGCTTGCCACCGGTCGTCGTGTACGCCGGTCCACCCGCGTTGATGCGAAGGGTGCTGACCGTCGACGGCGGGGGGGCCGTGGTCGAGACCAGTTCGACCGCGCTTACGATTGCGTCACCGACCACGCCGGTGAATTGCAGGTCGAGCTTGCCGTCGGTGATGCTGGCAGCGAACTGTTTCGTCGTCGCTTTGCGGTATCCGACCGCCGCGAAGAGGTCAAAATTGCTCAGCACTGTCTGCCCCTCCACTTTCACGTTGAACTTGCGCTTGCCCGACTCGTTCCAGAACGTCTCGGCAAAGTGCAGTCGTAGCGTGTAGCTGCCGTTGGCGATCGGCTTGCTGAAGTTGAAGTTCGTGCCGAACCGGCGCGTCCCGTAGAGGAAATCGTCGGCGGTGTTGGTGATGTCAACCGTCACCTGACCGGTCGTGCCACCGCTGAAGCCCCCGTCGGCGGTGTACTGCTTGCCACCGGTCGTGGTGTACGCCGGTCCACCCGCGTTGATGCGCAGGTCAGTATTCTGCGTTGGTGGGCCGGCGATGCCCCAGTCAACGTCGGAAACGGGTTGCCCATACTCGCTTTGAATTCTCCGAACCCATCCATTCTCTGTTTTAGGCAACGATTCGTGAGGCTCGTGTGCGATGGCCACGTCCTTTCCGTTGAAGGAACTGAACCCGTCAAATTTGAACTGGCCGTCGGCATCGGTGTAAGTGAACGGTTCGTCGTAATTAATGGGATCGTATACACCGTCCGGCTCATTAAAGTCACCGTCGTCGATCCACACGAGCCGGTTGGCGATGCCGGGCTCACCGGAATCGCGGATCCCATCGCGATTAAGATCTCGGTAGACCATGCCGGTCAGCGATACACGGGGGGTCCATTCGCCGAAATTGCGGAAAGCCGACGAGTCGTACCTCGGGATCATTACCTCCCAACCGTTTTTGCCCTCGGTTGGCATTCCTCCGATGTCGTTGGCGCGGACATTGTACATTCCGGCGATGATATCAATGATGCGGAATCGCCCGAACGTATCCGTGACGGCCTTGTATCGCGTCTTGCCATCCTC
>JBBRHE010000063.1:0-17254 GCA_038223165.1 Tepidisphaerales bacterium | reverse complement strand
TCGCCCGTGCGCACGTTGGCGTCCCAGACGCCCATCCGGGCCTGGTCCAGCGCGAACTGCATCCGCTCCTGGCTGCGAGCCAGCGATCTCTCGGCGCGCGCCCGAGCCTCGTGCAGCGAGCCGATCAGCAAGGCGATCATCAGGAACAGTCCGAGGCGGATCAAATCCTCTAACTTGGTGATGTAGACCGAATCAGCCGGGGGCAAGATGTAGTAGGCCGCTGTCACTGCCGCCAAGCCGATCGCCACAATGCCGGGCCACAGCCCCCCGTACCACGTAGCCAGCGACACCGCGCCCAACAGCAGCACGAAGGCGCCGCGCTCCTTGAACGGAGGGTAGAACCAGACCAACAGCACCGCCATCGCCACGGCACCGATGGCCACCGTGTAACGACGCAAGCGAGTATGGAAGGCAGAGCTCATTGTGTCCGTCGTGGGTTGCCCGTATATCCCCCTCGTCATCCGCCGCGCGTCGTCGCGCCACACGATATCCACTTCCAAACGCCGCTCAAGCCATCGTCGGTCGGGTGCCCACCGCGCGAGCCGATGGACCGACCACCACCTGTTCGGTTGGCACGTCTTTCACCACTGTCGTCCGTGCACCCGCCACCGCCCGGTCTCCCACCGTCACGCCCGGTCCGACGAAGACGTCCGTGGCGATCCAGCAATCGGCGCCGATTGTGATCGGTGGGCAAAGCAGCGGGAAGGATCGCTTGGTGTAGTCGTGCGAGCCGGCGCACAGGTGCGAATACTGGCTGACGACCGACCGTGCGCCGATCTTGATTGGGCCCAGGGAGTACAGGATCGCAAAGTCGCCGATCACGACGCCGTCGGCGAGCGACAGGTGCCAGGGGATCTCGATGCGCACCGTCGGGCGGACGCGCACGTTGCGGCCGATCTGCGCGCCGAACGTGCGCAGCAGGAAACTACGCCAAGCGTACCAGTTGTGGAACGACCAGCGGAACAGCGTGGCTTGCACGAACATCCAGAGCGTGCGCGCGACCTTCTGGCGAAAGTTCCACTCGCTCTTGTGCACGTGCGTTTCGGCCATAACTCAATGGTTGAGCCCACCGCCGCTTGACGGGCGGCGGGGTTGCCCGGACAGTGATGATACCCGGAACGCGCCCGCGTGCCACACACGCCGGTACGATCCGGGCTTGGGTGGGCTAGACATCAACCGAAGTCAGAAGGGCGCGTTTTCATGAGTCAGACGCAGACGAACTGGTCCACCCTGCATCGTGAGGCGTTTCGTGGTCGCCGGGCGCTGGTCACCGGGGGCGCGGGGTTTATCGGGTCGCACCTGACGGGCGCGCTAATCTCGGTGGGCGCCAGCGTCTCGGTCGTCGACGATCTCTCCGGCACGTTCGGCTCGTGGGCGAATCTGGGCGGTGTCGACGTGACGCGCGTCTCGGCGTCGATTCAGGACGCCGACGCCGTGGCGCGGGCGACCGAAGGGTGTGATTACGTGTTTCACCTGGCGGCGCTCGGGAGCGTGCCGGGGAGCGTCGCCGAGCCGCGGCGGTATCAAGAGGTGAACGTTGGGGGGACGTTGAATGTGCTGGAGGCGGCGCGGGCGGCGGGGGTGAAACGGGTGATGTTCGCGGCCAGCAGCGCGGCGTATGGGGACAGCGAGGTGCTGCCGAAGGTCGAGTCGATGCCGGTGTTGCCCAAGAGTCCGTACGCTGCGAATAAGGTGGCCGGTGAGGCGCTGCTGCGGGCGTATGCGGGGAGCTATGGGTTGGACACGGTGTCGCTGCGCTATTTCAACATCTTCGGGCCGAACCAGAACGCCAACAGTGCTTACGCTGCGGTGATCGCGGCGTTTGCCAAGGCGATTCTGTCGGGCCAGCGGCCGGTGGTGTTCGGGGATGGTGAGCAGTCGCGCGACTTCACGTACGTGGACAACGCCGTGCATGCCAACCTGCTGGCGGCGGCGTCACCCACGCCGTTGCGCGGGGAAGTCATCAACGTCGCGACGGGCACACGCATCACCGTCAATGAGCTAGGCCAGGCCATGCTGAAGCTGTTGGGGCGTGACGATTTGACCATCGACCACCGCCCCGAACGGGCTGGCGACGTAAAGCACTCGCTGGCGGACATTTCCAAAGCCGAGCACCTGCTGGGCTATCGGCCGATCGTTGATTTCGACGACGGGTTGGCGACGACCGTCCGATGGTATCAACAGCAGATGGCCGGCTGAGTACCTCGTCAACGGCGAACGTCGGGGTTTCAATCCGAATGCAACACACTACCCGCGGACGAGGCGTTCGACGCCTGCTGTGGTTTGCAGGTTGGTCGTCAGGTCGTCGCGCCACAGGGTCATGCGACCCGTTTCCGGCGAGAAGATGGCAAGTGGTTCGACATCCTCGGCCAGCGCGAGCAGCGCGGTTGCAATAGACTCGCGGGCCTTGGTTCGGGCGGATTCGTTTGGCGATTCGTCGAGCAAATCGACCGATCGCCAGGCCTCGTGCGTGCGGATGGCTTGGCCGATTTCGGGGGTCGCGGCGTTGACGGCTTCGGTCTGACGGTCCTTGACGTAGGGCGCGTCGGAGTTGAGCACGCGGAAGTATTGGCCGTCGATCTGCAGGACGGTGACGTCGGCTTCGGCCTGGTCGCAACGGGTCAACCGGTCGCCGAGCAAAGCGGTCAAGCGGATGCGGAGCGACTCGAGCATCAGCACTTCCGGCCTGGCGATCAGCAGCACGAGCGAGACGAGCGGTGGCTCGGCCGGGGGTGTATTCACTTCAAACGCCGGGTCGGGTGGAGCGTCCGGCGCGCCGGGGCGGGCCTTGAATTCCCAGGTGAACGCGATGATCAGCCCCAGCAAGTACACGTGCGCCCAGATCACGTGGTACCACGAGAACCCGTTCACCACGATCGCGGCGAGGCGCAGCACGAGGAAGATCGAAAGCGTGGCGATGACGACGAAGTTCAGCGGCCGTCTCACGCGTGCCCTCGCGCAATGGTCGCTGCCAGCGCGGCCATCTCGGCGGCGGCCTCGGCGGCGCGTTCACCGGCATGACCGTGACTGCCACCGGTGCGGTCCAGCGCCTGCTGCTCGGTGTTGGTTGTCAGCACGCCGAAGATGACCGGCAGCGCACACTCGATCGCGACGGCGTTGATGCCACGGGCCGACTCACCGGCGACATAGTCGAAATGGGGTGTGTCGCCACGCACTACGCACCCCAGGCAAACGATCGCGGCGTAGCGGTTGGTCTTGGCGAGCAACCGAGCCGCCGTCGGCAACTCGAACGCGCCGGGGACGCGATGGACGGTCAACCGAGCGTCATCGATCCCCATCTGCTCGAACTGGCGGATGCAACCGGCCAGCAGCTCGTCGACAATGTGCGCGTTGAATCGCGCTGCCACAATGGCGAACTTCGCCCCGGGTGAAACGTCCTGCGGTGAAAAGGCGGGGGCGTGGGTGCTCATGGGAGGGACATCGTAATGAATGGAATGACCAATGACCAAACTGGAATGCCCCATGACGCTGCAATCACCAATGAAGGGGCGATGATAGGTTATCGGGATTGGGTCATTGACTGGTCATTCTGATTGGGTCATTGGTCATTCCCCGATCGACCTTGCCGTCACGCCCGAATCCCTTACAATACACGGCTCTTTTGCGAAGGATTCCGTCATGCGTCACGTGATTTCAGCCTTGGTGATGAACGAGCCCGGTGTGCTCGCGAACGTCGCGGGGATGTTTGCGGCCCGTGGGTTCAACATCGATTCGCTCGTTGTCGGTCGAACCGAAAACCCCGACCTGTCCCGCATGACGATCGTCGTAACGGCTGACGACAACACGCTGGCGCAGGTTCGCAAGCAGCTCGCCAAGCTCGTCCCGGTCGTCAACGTTCACGACTTCTCGGGCACCGCGTACATCGAGCGCGACTGCGCTCTGGTGACGATCACCGTGGGGCCCGAGCGCCGCGCGGAGGTCGTGGACATCGCCAACCTGTTCCGCGGGAAGGTGGTCGACGTGTCACCGGAGAGCTTGATGGTGGAGCTGGCCGGCACCGAGAGCAAGATCGAGGCGTTTGTCGAGCTGATGCGGCCTTACGGGATTAGCGAGTTGGCCCGCACCGGCGTGATCGCGATGAGCCGGGGCATGCAGAACGGCAAAACCGCCGGCGCGGGTGGCCCGTCGAAGCGCGTTCGGTCGATCAACGCGCCTGCACAGGCGGCGCTGCCACCGTCGTAACGGGACGTGTCCAACTGCGAGTGCTGAATGCCGAGTGAGGAGGTTTGGGGTGAATTCCCTGGCCTTTTCACTCGGCATTCACCATTGAGCACTTCCTTAGGTTCGCGCCCGCAGCGCATCTCGTATCTCCATCAGCAGTTCCTGGTCGCGCGACGGCGCGGGGGGAACGGCTGGCACCGGGTCGGGCTTGCGGCGGGCGGTGTTGATCAGCTTCACGACGACGAAGATCGCGATTGCGACGATCGTGAAGTCGATGACGGTGTTGATGAACAGCCCATACTCGAGATACACCGGTGGCTTGGTCCACTTACTGGTGACCGCATCCCACCCATCGCCGGCGCGCATCATCAACTTCTTGTCCTTGAAGTCGACGCCACCCATCAACAGGCCTAACGGCGGCATGATGACGTTGCTGACGAGCGACGAGACAATCTTGCCAAACGCAGCGCCGATGATGACACCGACTGCCAGGTCGACCACGTTGCCCTTGAGCGCGAACTCCTTGAACTCCTGAACGAGCTTTCCCATATTTGCCTAACCCTTGTTTCAGCCACGCAAAAGGCCGCGGCAGTGTACGACACGGCCGCGGCCTGATTGTGCGGGCAGAATACCCCTTGTTCGCTGCGATTGTCTACTTGCCCATGGTGGGCATCGACATGTTCTTGCCTGCCTTGGCCGTATCGTACATCGACTTGACCTGATCATAACGGGGCTTGAGCGACGCTGGGATCTTGTCCTTCATGCCGTCCAGCTTGGCCATGGTGCTGTCGGCCAGTTCCCACTTGTTTTCCTTGATGTATGTGGTCGCCTGGTCGATGAGCGTGGTCACTTCGGTGGTGACTGCGCTATCGGTGCCGACGGACGCATCCATCTTGACGCCATTGTCGGTGGCGTTGCGGGTGGCGTCGGCTGTGTTGCCGGCCATCTCCTTGGTCTTGTCGACCGTAGCGGCGGCCGCGTCGCGCGTGGCGTCGGCGGCGTTGCCGGCGACTTCCTTGGTCTTGTCGACCGCGTCGGCCGTCGCGTCGCGCACGGCAGTTCCGGCGTTATCCATGGTGTTGCGCGTCTCGGTCGCCGACGGGGTCGGGGGCACCGACGGGGCCGGGGGTGGCGTCATCGGTGTTTCCTTCTTGTCGTCACAACCCACGAACACCGCCGCACTCAACACCGCCGCCATCAACAGGTTCACTCGCTTCATAGATCCTCCAAATACTCTTAGGGACAATTCGGACACTGCTACGCCCGTTTAGATTAGCCCGCTTTAACAACCGCGGTCAACCTTCAAAGTTTTGCTTGTCGTACGTGACGGTTTATCAACGAGACAAGCTGAACTGCGTCCAGTGGCTTGGTCGCAAAATCGGTGCAACCCGCGTCCAGACAAGCCTTTCGGTCGCTTTCCCTCGCGTGGGCGGTCAGCGCGATGATCGGTGTCTTGACCCCTGCGGCTCGCAGTTCGGTCGTCGCGGTGTAACCGTCCGTCTCGGGCATCTGCATGTCCATCAGCACAACATCAAACGGCTTGTCCGTCCGCCCGGTGGCGTGAAAGGCATCGATCGCTTCGCGACCGTTTCCCACGGCCTTCACGGTAGCGCCGAGCTTTTCCAGGATCGTCGTGAACAGCATCTGGTTCATCGGCACGTCCTCGGCCAGCAGCACGTGCAACCCTTTGAGGTCACTGGTCGGCGCCGGCGCGATGTCACCCTCCGAAGACGGCTCTTGGCTCGAAGCAACCGCGACGACGGTGCCAACAATCGTGACGATGAACGTCGAGCCCTTCCCCGGTTCGCTGGTCACCGCGATGTCACCCCCCATCATCCGCGTCAACTGCTGCGAGATGACCAGTCCGAGCCCCGTCCCTCCATATCGGCGCGACGCGGATGGATCGACCTGCCCGAACCGCTGGAACAGTCGCTGCAGTTGTTCGGGCGTCAGACCGATGCCGGTATCACTGATGCGGCAACTCAACCGCATTTCGTTGCTATCGACGGGCGTCGCGCTGAGGTTGACCATCACCCCGCCGCGCTCCGTGAACTTCACGGCATTGCCCAGGAGGTTGTAGAGAATCTGCCGCATGCGCATCGGGTCACAGCGGATGACGGTCGGCACGTTCCTGGCATACACGACGCTCAGGGATAGTCCTTTCTCGAACGCGCGAGGGTGCAGGCTCGAGACGATCTCCTCGATCAGTTGTCGCACGTTCACGTCGGCCGGGTGGATTGTCATCATGCCCGCTTCGACGCTCGACAGGTCCAGCACCTCGTTGATGATCGCCAGCAGGTGGCGCGAGCTCGATCGGACGGTCGACAGGTGGGCGTCGCGCTTTTCGGAAGACAGCGTCGGGTCGGCCAGCAGGTCGGTGTAGCCGAGGATGGTGGTCATCGGGGTGCGCAGTTCGTGGGACATGTTGGCCAGGAACTCATCCTTGGCGCTGGCGGCGGCGTCGGCGATCTCGCGGGCGTGGACGAGGTCGGCATTGCTGCGGCGCAGTTCTTCGGTGCGCTGCGCGACGCGCTCCTCGATCGCCTGGTAGCCGGCCAGCAGGTTGTCGCGCATGCCGTTGAACGCGCGGGCGAGCGTGCCGATCTCGTCGTTGCGGGCCTCGGGCACGCGGATGTCCCACGTCCCTTCCGACAGCCCCACCGCCGACCGGGTGATCGCGAGCACCGGACGGGTGATGCGGGTTGCCAGCGCCCAGGTCAGCCCGGCGACCATCGCGATGGCGCCAAAGGTCGCCAGCCCCGCGAACAGGTTGATCTGGTTCGCTGCAGCCAGCACTTCGCGCTCCTGCTGCAGGCTGACGACGCCCCACCCGTTTTGCGCGCGCGTGGCACTCGACAGCCAGCGTATTCCTTTGTCGTCCGTGAACGCGAACGCCCCCCCGCCGTGCTTGAACAGGCTGCTCACCGGCGCGAAGCTGGCAAAGTCGATCAACCGGTCCGACGGTGGCATATGTGGGTGGGCGACCAGCAACTGGCGATCGTCGACCACTAAGACATAACCCGTCCGACCCACCTTCAGCGCGCCCACTTGCTGCGACAGGTCGTTCAGTGACGTGCCGACTTGAACGACACCGACGATCTTGCCCTCGCGCCGTACGGGCACCGCGACGATCATGCCCGGCGCGTTGGTCGTGCGGCTGATGACCGCCTGCCGCGCCACGTCCTTGCCACCGAGCGCGTCGATGAACCACGCGCGGTCGTGGTAGTAGCGCGGCGCCTCTTCGTCGGCGCGCGCCTCGTTCTTCCCGCTGGGCTGACTGACCCCGACGAGGTAGAAGCGCTCGTAGACCTTGGCCACGCGCTTGAGGACGGGTGTCTGTTGCGCGGGGTCCATGCCACTGATGGCCGGGTTCTGGGCCATCGTCTTGAGCAACAGGACCACGGTCTGGTCCCACGCGTCGACGTTCTCGGTCACCCGCGTCGCGACGTTGCTCAGGTCCGACTCAGCGGCATCGCGCAGACTGCGCGCCGCCAACCGGCTGGGCAGCAGGATCGCGACCGCCATCACCGGCACGGTCGCCAGCAGGATCAGCACGACCATGCGGACGCGTAGGCTGAGCGTGGGTTTGGTCATGGTTGCATTTCCCCCGTCCCGCGCGGGACGAAGACGAGACGGACAGACCTGCCCGAACGGGTCAACCCGGTTACCCCCGACTCAACCGGTTCAACCCGTTTCCTCGACCTGTTCCTGCTCGAACTCGGTCGGGGGTTGGGCATGCGATTCGATCGAACGGTGCAGTTCGTGGAACACCACCGCAGCATGCCTCGCGGTGGCGCCCTGTTCCTGCCTTACAACGGTCTGCGCCCGCCGACCCATGGCCTCTGCTTCGGTCGGTGTGCCGACGAGCACCGCGACCGCCTCGGCCAGACTGCGGGCATCGGGCACTTCCATCACGGCCTCTGCGGCCTTCAGTTTGCGCATCGCGTCGGTGAAGTTCCCGGTGAACGGGCCGACGATCGTCGGTTTGCCCAGCGCCGCTGGTTCGATCATGTCACTACCGTGCTGGCGCGGACCTAAGTCGACCAGAGACCGCCCGACGAAGACCACGTCGGCGACACTGTAGAACTTGCGCAGTTCACCCATCGTGTCTCCGAGCACGATCGGTGGGATCGCAGGGTCGCGCGGTACGACCGGGTCGCTGCGCAACACGACCTGGAACTTCAACGACTCGATCAGGTCGGCGACCTCGTCAAAGCGATCGGGCTTGCGTGGGACGATCACCAGCCGCAACCGCGGGATCCTCTTCAGTAGCACCCGGTATTCCCGGATGATCAGCTTCTCTTCACCCGGCCCTGTGCTGCCGCAAACCCAGATCGGCTCGCGACCCGGTTGCAGACCGACGCTCTCGGCGATCTCGCGCGCGCCGGGCAGGATGTCGGCCAGTTGCGCGGTGTCGAACTTCATCGTCCCCGTGACCTTCACGCGATCAGCGGGCACACCACAGTCGATGAACCGCTTGGCGTATTCCTCGTCCTGCACGCACGCGACCGCTAGCCTTCGGAACATGGCCCGTGTAATGGCCTTGCCTCGCTTGTAGTTGCGGTAGCTCTGTTCGGTCAGTCGCCCGTTGGCGAGGATGACCGGGATCGCGCGACGCTCGCACTCGCGCAGGAAGTTGGGCCAGAGTTCCAGTTCCATCAGCACGACAACGCTCGGCCGAAGCGCATCCAGCGCCCGGCGAACCGCGCCACTGAAGTCCAGTGGATACCGGACGACCGAGACATGCGGTTCGACCTCGTACAGTTCAAAGGCGCGGTCCTTGCCCGTCTCGGTGGTTGTGCTGATGACGATGTGCAGGTCCGGCCGGGCATTGCGCAGCAACCGGACGAGGGCGGGTGTCGCGTTGATCTCCCCCACACTGACCGCGTGGATGAGGATCGCTGGTCCATTCCCCGGGCGTTCGGGGACTCTGCCACTACGCAACCGGAAGGCCGAAATGACCTTCCGCCTCGCGTTCCCCCGCCACACCCAGATTGGCGCCGCAACGCCCAATCCCAAGGCGTAGGCCAGGTCGTAACCGTTCATCTGGGCCTCATGATATCAGATTTTCGGTATACGACACGCTCCAACGGTCTGTCACTACAGGCCTGAGACAGGCCAGTTCCGCCGACCAGTGGCACTGACGAGTGAAAATAAACATTCGCAAGCCCCGATCCTCCCCGCATTTTCGCGACATTCACCGAAGTTACCGCCGTTGCGATAGTTGCATCCAGTCGCTTGGGACGATCGGATCACAATCCATCAAAAAAACCGTACGCGAACCGACATACAAACGACATACAAACGACCACAAACGACATAAACCGACAGCGGTCCATCTGTCCCGATTCTCTCGAGATTCTCCCGGAAACTCGATTGTGCTTGTGCCATGGCAACCGTAGACGCTCCGCGTCGCCAAGACGCAAGAGGCCCTCGAAGCACTTGAGACCGGTTTCCGGGTTTGATTGTCAAAGAACGCAACGACACCCGGTCGCGCGTGCAGACCGCACACCTGCGACCGGGCAATCCTAATATACACCTAACTTACGCAATAGTCGGCGACAATCCGTGGATTTTTCTTTTGTGTCTCTTTGCTTCCCTGTCCGGGCTGGGCAGATGAACGCTCTTTCCAATAGGACCGTTCCCCATGCCATCGGCGGCGTTGTTATCAGCCCCTTTGCGCAACCGCACTCATCCTTGCGTATCCCGTGACGCGCATTACGATTGCGTCGGTGTTCATCACCGACACGACCGGCAACAAGTTTGACGGCAACGCCGACGGCACTGCTGGGGACAACACCAACTTCTTCTTCGGCCGAGGCACCAAACTGACCTACGTCGACCGCGACGGGGATAAGGTCACGCTGTCGGTGAAGAATGGTGGCGTTCTGGAACTGCTGCGCGACTTTGGCGGTGAAGCCGAAAGCATCACCCTGCTGGAAGACACCGGAAGCAGCGTCGTGACGGGCATCTTGAAGAAGACCCGCCAAAGTGCCGGTTCGACCGGGCTGGCGTTCATCGGTCGCGCCGACGCGGCTCAGTTCAGTGAACAGTTCGTCCTGGCGAGTTGAGGTATGCCGGCCCTCTTTAGCATGTGCCATCGTGAAGGTATGTCATCCCGAAGGGAGCGGTAGCGACCTGAGGGATCTCGAACGTCCAAACGGTTCTGCCAGGTCGAGATCCCTCGGATCGCTACCGCTCACTTCGGGATGACAATCTCTGCCTCGGGATAGCGACACCCGCCTTAGCGCGCAATGCCCGGCTAAAGCGCGTTTTAACTCATTTATCCGCCAACACTCCCATCACGCCCTCGCGGGCTGTTAACCCACGAGGGCGTGTTCGTTTAGCGATGGCTATTTGCGACGATCGCGTCCACAACCGACATATGGAGCAAAGTCGAAGATGACGACGGGCTGAGCATCGCTATACTCGGACCGACCAACCGACCGTGCGCTTGCCGCGGGCCGCCGAGTGGGAACCTTGCAATCGGCGAAATAGCGCCCCCGACCGGATAACGACACCATGGCCATTCGCGTTGCGCTGAACCACAAGACGTATCACAAGTATGCCAAGCCGGTGTGGCTCAGCCCACAGGTTGTGCGCCTGCGCCCCGCGCCGCACAGCCGGACACCGATCGAGGCGTATTCACTTTCGGTGACGCCCAAGGAACACTTCATCAACTGGCAGCAGGACGCCTACGGCAACTACCTGGCGCGCCTCGTCTTCCCGAACAAAACGCGCGAGTTCTGCGTCGAGATCGACCTGATCGCCGAGATGGCGGTCGTCAACCCATTCGACTTCTTCGTCGAAAAGGAAGCGGAAAGCTTCCCCTTCGACTACGGTGACACCCTTCGCCGCGAGCTGTCTCCATACTTGGAAAAGCACGCGATCGGACCGAAATTTGATGCCTTTTTAGCGGCCAATCAGAAGCCGGCGATGCGGACCATCGACTTCCTGGTCGGCATCAACCAGCAACTGCAGAACAACATTAAGTACGTCATCCGGCTGGAGCCGGGCGTGCAGGCCCCCGAGCAGACGCTGACCTGCCTCAGTGGGTCGTGCCGTGACAGCTCGTGGCTGCTGGTCAACGTGCTGCGCCACTTCGGTTTGGCGACGCGGTTCGTGTCGGGCTACCTGATTCAGCTCGTGCCGGATGTGAAGCCCCTGGAAGGACCCACCGGCGCGACGACGGATTTCACCGATTTGCACGCATGGGTCGAAGTTTACCTGCCCGGCGCCGGTTGGGTGGGTCTGGACCCGACGAGCGGCCTGATGACCGGTGAAGGGCACATCCCCCTTGCCGCGTCCGCTGAGCCGACGACCGCAGCGGCCATTACGGGGTCGTTTTCCTACGACGATGCGGACATCGTCAACCAGGACCCCGAGATCGGTGACCACCCCGCGCCCGACGACAAGGACGAGTTCGAGTTCAACATGTCCGTCAAGCGCGTCCACGAGGACCCGCGCGTCACCAAGCCCTATACCGACGAACAGTGGGCCGCGATCGACAAACTCGGCAAGCAGGTCGATGTCGACCTCGAGAAAGGCGACGTCCGCCTGACCATGGGTGGTGAGCCGACGTTCGTCGCGATCGAGGGGACCGACGACCCGCAGTGGAACACCGACGCGCTCGGGGAGCGCAAGTACGAGATGGCCGACAAGCTCATCCGTCGGTTGCGCTCGAGGTTCTCGACCGGTGGCTTCCTGCACCACGGCCAAGGCAAATGGTACCCCGGTGAACAGTTGCCCCGCTGGTCGCTGGGCCTGTATTGGCGCAAGGACGGTCAGCCGATCTGGACGAACTACGACCTGGTTGCTGACGAGCAGAACGTCACGAAATACGTCACCGAGCATGATGCGCACACGTTCATCAAGGCGTTGGCTAAACGTCTCGGTGTGAACCCCGATCATGCGCAGCCCGGCTATGAAGACGTCTGGTACTACCTCTGGAAAGAACGCCGCCTGCCGGTGAACGTCGACCCGTTCGAAAGTCATCTGGCCGACGAACTGGCCCGCGCCCGCATCGCCCGCGTGTTTGAACAGGGTTTGGAAAAGACCGTCGGCTATGCCCTTCCGCTGAAGCGCGTGCACTGGCGCGGTGCGCCGGCGTCGTGGGTCAGTGGACCCTGGTTCTTCCGCCCCGAGCGGATGTATCTCGTGCCCGGCGACTCACCGATGGGCTTCCGGTTGCCGTTGGAATCGATTCCCTGGGTTGCACCGGGTGAATTCCCCCACCTGCATGAGCGCGACCCGTCAGAAAAACGTGGCCCACTACCCGACCGCGCGTTGCGCGACCGCGAGCGAGATCGGGAACGGGACCGATATCAGCAGACGATCCTCGGTGCCCCCGAAGCCAGCACCACGCTGGGCCGGGTCGAACAAGTGCTCGATCCTGAAGAAGTGGGCCCGGAAAGCTCGACCGACGAGCCGGCGTTTCCCGAAATTGGCTCGCGTCCCGGTGAAGGAGCTGGTGAACTCGCCAAGGGCCTCAGCGGGCTAAGTGGCCCGGGTGGCCCGGGTCGTGAAGGCGCGGTGGACTTTGGTTTTGGCGATCGCTCGGGATCGAATCTCTCGTCCCGCGCCACCACCGTCCCCGAGCGCGGACGCTCGGCAGCCGACACGGTGCGGACCGCGCTGTGCACCGAAGTGCGCAAAGGCGTGCTGCGCGTCTTCGTCCCACCGCAACGGTACATCGAAGACTACCTCGACCTCATCGCTGCGATCGAGGACACCGCCGCGCTCTTGCGGACACCGGTGCTGGTGGAAGGCTACACCCCGCCGTACGACCCGCGCGTGCAGGAGTTGAAGGTGACGCCCGACCCGGGCGTTATCGAGGTCAACACGTTCCCCGTCCGCACGTGGGACGAGCTGGTCAAGAACACGAATATTCTGAACGACGAGGCCCGCGCGACGCGCCTCGGCACGGAAAAGTTCATGGTCGACGGCCGACACGTCGGCACCGGGGGTGGCAACCACATCGTCATGGGGGGTGAATCGCCCGCCGACTCACCGTTGTTGCGCCGTCCTGACCTGCTGCGCAGCATGCTGGGCTACTGGCACAACCACCCGTCTCTTTCTTACCTGTTCAGCGGGATGTTCGTCGGGCCGACCAGCCAGGCGCCGCGCGTCGACGAGGCGCGCAACGATCAGGTCTACGAGCTGGAAATCGCGTTCAACCAGATCCCCGACTACGGGCACACACCCGCGTGGCTGGTCGACCGCATTTTCCGCAACCTGCTCGTCGACAGCACCGGCAACACGCACCGCGCCGAGTTCTGCATCGACAAGCTCTACGCCCCCGAATCGCCCACGGGCCGACTGGGCCTGCTGGAAATGCGCGGCTTTGAAATGCCGCCCCACCCGCGCATGAGTCTCACGCAGCACCTGCTGTTGCGGGCGCTCATTGCCCACTTCTGGCACGAGCCGTACAAGCAGCCACTGGTCCGCTGGCGCACCGAGATCCACGACCGGTTCCTGCTGCCACATTTTGTGAAGCAGGATTTGGAAGACGTCTGCGCCGACCTGGCCGAGTCGGGTTATGCGCTGAAGCCCGAGTGGTTCGCGCCGCACATGGAGTTCCGCTTCCCACTGCTCGGCACGATCGAACAGCGTGGCATCGTCATGGACCTTCGCCAGGCGATTGAACCATGGCACGTGCTCGGTGAGACGCCGGGCATCGGGTCGACCGTGCGTTACGTCGACTCGTCCCTCGAACGCATCGAGGTTTTCGTCCGTGGCATGACCGACCCACGGCATAAGATCATCGTGAACGGTGTAACGGTCCCCCTTCACCCAACGGGCACGAACGGTCAGTACGTCGCTGGGGTGCGCTTCCGCGCCTGGCAACCGGCGACCGCGCTGCACCCGACGATCGGCCGTCACGCGCCACTGGTCTTTGACATCTACGACACGTGGTCGGGCCGGTCGGTCGGGGGTGGGCGCTATCACGTCTCGCACCCGGGTGGGCGCAGTTACGACACCGCGCCGGTCAACGCCTACGAAGCCGAGAGCCGCCGGATCAACCGCTTCTTCAAGTTCGGTCACACCCCCGGCCCGATGAGCCCCATCGACGTCACACCGAGCAAGGAGTTCCCGTTCACGTTGGATTTGCGGAAGTACTTGTCCTGATTCCCCGTACCACGGGCGGCCCGCCCGTGATCTCATCTGCCAAGCACGGGCGAGCCGCCCGTGGTACGTAAGAATAGTGACCACCGACACCGCCCAACCTCCACTCGACACCAAACCGCACGGTTTGGCGGACCAGTACGTGCCCGCCGTGCCGGCGCTGGATGAGATGACCGAGGCGGACGGGTCTCTCCGCAACCATTGGCGGCCATTCGTCAGCATGCTCGACAACCTCGGGCACGACGAGGTCCACGCCCGCTGGGACCAGGCCCGGCGGCTCATTCGTGACAACGGCATCACCCACAACATCTACGGTGACCCCGAAGGTGTCGCCCGGCCGTGGAAACTCGACCTGCTGCCCCTGTTGCTCCCCGAAAAGCAATGGCAGACCGTCGGTGAAGGGCTCCAACAACGCGCCCGGTTGCTCAATGCCCTGCTGGCAGACCTGTACGGTGCCGCGACATCGGTGACCAGTGGGATCCTGCCGTCGGACCTCATCTACGCCAACTCGCACTTCCTGCGTCCCTGCCACGGCACGACCCCACCCGGCAACACGTGGCTGCACCTGTACGCCGCCGACCTCGTGCGAACGAGTGACGGCAAATTTCACGTGCTCAGTGATCGTACGCAGGCTCCCTCGGGCGCGGGGTACTCGCTCGAAAACCGCATCGTCCTGTCGCGCGTACTGCCGACCGTTTTTACCCAGTGCAACGTTCAGCGGCTGGCGCCTTTCTTCATCGCGGTGCGGCAGATGCTCGCATCACTCGCGCCGGCGCATCGCGAAAACCCGCGCGTCGTGCTGCTGACGCCCGGGCCCTACAACGAAACCTATTTCGAGCACGCCTACCTCGCTCGTTACCTCGGTTACACGCTCGTGCAAGGCAAGGATCTGACCGTGCGAGACGGTAAGGTTTTCCTGAAAACGCTCAGTGGGCTGCAGCGGGTGGACGTCATCCTCCGCAGAGTCGACGACGATTTCTGCGACCCGCTTGAGCTGTACCCGCATTCGTACCTCGGTGTGTCGGGCCTGCTGCAGGCCGTGCGCGAGGGGAACGTCGCGATCGCCAATGCGCTGGGAAGCGGTGTGATCCAGGGGCCGGGTTTCATGCCGTTCCTGCCGAAGTTGTGCAAGCATCTGCTCGGTGAAGAGCTGAAGCTCGACTCGGTGCAGACCTGGTGGTGCGGCAACACCGACTCGCGCCGGTACGTGCTGGAAAATCTTTCGAAGCTCGTCATTAAGCCCGCGCTGCCTACCGTGGGGACCGATCCGATGTTCGGTGGGTCGCTTTCCAAAGCCGAACTTGAAGAACTGGCGGGCAAGATCGCTGGCTCCCCGCGCGAGTACGTGGCACAGGAACAGGTCTGCTCGTACACCGCGCCGGTCTTCCACGGCCGGGCGATGCAGTCGCGCCGGTTTGTCGTTCGTGCGTATCTGGTGTCGACGGCCGATGGGTACTCCGTCATGCCGGGCGCGTTGACGCGCGTCACCTCGTCCTCTGAGACGCTCGTCGTCTCGCTGCAAAAAGGCGGCGGCAGCAAGGACACGTGGATCCAGAGTGACGCGCCGGTCAGCCAGGTCAGCCTGTTGCGCCCCACGACATTGCCACTGGCGCTGAACCGCACGGGCAGCGACCTGCCGAGCCGCGTCGCAGATGACTTGTTCTGGCTGGGACGATACGTCGAGCGCGCCGATTCCATCGCCCGGTTGGCCCGCTGTGTGTTCAACCGGCTGTCCGATCCCAACTCGATCGAAAACCCCCGCGCCATCGGTGTGTTGGCCGGCGCTATGCTCGGTTGGCCCATGCCACTGCCCGCCGGCCCGTTTACCGCCAAGCAGATGGCCGTTGAGATGTTCGCGGAATCCGACCCCTCGTGGTTGCGCAGCTCAGCGAGCAACTTCCACTCGCTGGCCAGAGTGTTGCGCGATCGCATTTCGACCGATGCCTGGCGCATTCTGCAGTCCATCTATCGCGACCTGTCCGAATTCAAAGGTGACATCAGTGACGACGGCGTCAACGTAGTCATCGAACTGCTCAACAAGCTGGTTACCGGTTTCCTCGCGTTCGGGGGTATGGCTGCCGAGTCGATGACGCGCGGCCAGGCGTGGCGGTTCCTCGACATCGGCATGCGCGTCGAGCGCGGCATCGCGGCGTCACGACTCATTCGCGCCAGCCTTGTGGTCTCACTGCCGGAAGAACCCGCGCTGCTCGACGCGGTGCTCGAGACGGCCGACAGCTCGCTGACCTATCGCCGCCGATACCTGACGCGCGTGGAGACCGCTGCGGTCGTCGACCTGCTGGTCGCCGACGAATCGAACCCGCGCGCCGTCGCGTTCCAGGTGCGCGCGATCGAGGAACACCTCGCGTCACTGCCGCGCGAGTCCACTCACCCGCGATCGAGCCCAGACCTGCAGTTGGCTGTCCAATTGCGAACGCGCCTGCGGCTCGAGGACCTCGTCACCGCGTGCAAAGTGGTCGACGGCCGGCGCGACAAGCTGCACGCGGTTGTGAACGACACGGTCGGGCAATTGTCTTCGATGTCAGACTTCGTCGCGCAGATCTTCTTCAGCCACGCCGTGGTCACACCGCGGTTGCTGTCGCCCGATCAGGAGGCAGCGCCATGAAGTATCGCGTCGTCCACACCACCGAATATGGGTACGGTGAATCGGTGCCGTTGTGTCACAACGTCATCCACCTGCGCCCGCGCGACACGCGCCATCAGCGTTGCACGCGCAGCACATTGTCGATCTCGCCTGTACCTGCGGTGCGGCGCGACCAGCGCGACTTTTTCGGCAACCACGCAACCTGGGTCAGCCTGCAGGAACCGCACGAGCGCCTGACGATCAAAGCGATCAGTGAGGTGGATGTGGTCCCCGTGCCCCTGGCGCCCGACACCGTCGGCCCGACATGGGAGCAGGCAGCCCAGATGCTCGCTGAGTGCAACCGGC
>JBBRHE010000062.1:0-17336 GCA_038223165.1 Tepidisphaerales bacterium | reverse complement strand
CGAGATGGGGATCATGTTCCTCGTCTTCATCCCCACGCCGTACGTCGACGCGAGCACCGCGTGGAGCTTTCCCAACAAGTGGCACCGTGTCTTCGTCGGTGCTGCCGGCATGATCGTCGAAATGTTCGTCGCTGCAGTCTGCGCGTTCATCTGGCTGATGACCGAGGACGGTCTGGCCAACCAGCTCGCCTACAACACGATGCTCGTCGCGAGCGTGACCACCGTTATCTTCAACCTCAACCCGCTATTGCGTTACGACGGTTATTACATCCTGTCGGACTACCTCGAGATCCCCAACCTGCGGCAGAAGTCTGCCGAGTACACGCTGGGCCTCGTCAAGCGACACGTCTTTCGCGTCAAGCAGCAGCAGCCGTTGCCACCGGTGAAGCAGCGGATCGAGCTGTTCTTCTACCACGTAACGAGCACAATTTACCGCACGTTTGTCGGCATCGTCATTATCCTCGTCGTCACGTGGCAGATCCCCATTCTCGGTGTGCTGATGGCGCTGGGTGGTGTGGTGACGTGGCTCATCGTGCCGTCGAGCAAGCTGTTCAAGTACCTCGCGATCGAACCCGAACTGCACCGCAAGCGAGGCCGGGCCACCGCGTTCTGCGCGGGCGTTGCCGTGGCGGTTGTGGTGCTCGTGGGCATTATCCCGTTCTGGGTCTACATCGAAGAGCAAGCCATTCTCGAACCGTCGGCCAAGATGATGGTCATCCCGCAGACGAGCGGTCGCGTGGTCGAGCTGGTGGCAAAGGATGGCGACTGGGTCACTGCCGGGGATGTCCTGCTTCGCATGGACAGTTTTGAACTCAAAGCACAGTTGAGCCAGGCCCGCGCGAATCTTGAAGCGCAGGAAGCGCGCTACATGCACTCGCTGGCCAGCGACACCTCGCAAGTGCGGATCGA
The DNA here is from genome assembly GCA_038223165.1 of Tepidisphaerales bacterium. Taxonomy (GTDB): domain Bacteria; phylum Planctomycetota; class Phycisphaerae; order Tepidisphaerales; family Tepidisphaeraceae; genus DASYHQ01. The sequence goes on along the minus strand of JBBRHE010000062.1, from coordinate 16,427 downwards.
CGCCCAGGGTGTCGCGCTGGCCAAGCGCGAGATTAATTACCTGCAAAAGCAGCAGAAGGACCTGGAACTGAGGGCGCCACTCAGCGGGTTGCTCGTCGCGCCGGACATGAAGTCGACGCTCGGCATGAACCTGCAGCAGGGCCAGCGCATCGGTGAAGTGGCCGCGGCCGGCCCCTTGGTGGCGCGGGCCACGTTGCAGCAACGCGACTTCGAAGTCCTGCGCAGCGAGCGCAACCTTACTGTGTCCCACGACGCCGCTACGTCACCGATTGAGGTCCGCCTTGCCGGCGCAGTGGGCACCGTTCTGAAGGGTGTCGCGTTGACGATGCTGGACAGCGTTCAGCCTGAACTACCGCACGCGGCGCTCGGTCAAGCGGGTGGAAACGTGACGGCGGTTGACCCCAGTGACCGCAGTGGCATGCGGCCGACGGTCCCGCAGTTCGAGGCGCGAGTGAAGCTCAACGCCGACGACGGCGCTTACGTCACCGGCCAGACCGCGACGGTCCGCTTCAAGCTCCACAAACGCCCGTTGATCTGGCAATGGAGCCGCCGCTTCTGGCAGTTGGTCAAGACGCACGAATCGGATAAGTGGCTGTAGGAAAGGTGGAACGACGAACGCGGAAGTGGGAAGTGCAGTTACTTCCACCTTCGCAATTGCGAGTTCCGACTTGATATGTCTCGTCTCGCGAATCAAGAACTCTGGTCGATCTTTGATGCCCGGCGGGTGAAAGCGCCGGACCTCAAAGGTCTCGACGGCCTCGTCAACAGCTGGGTCGGTTGGGCCAAGAACCGCCGACCGGCGCTGGCGGGGTTGCGCGAGCAGGAACAGCGCATCGAGGCGCTCGAGCCAAAGGTTAAAAGTCTCACGGCCGCCAAGTTCCGGGAAGCCGTCGCCGAGGCGCGCGACCTGGCCCGGTTGGATCGCTTGACCGGTCCTGCGCTCGACAAGGGCGTCGCGCTCATCCGTGAGGCGGCCGTGCGTGGTAAAGGCATGCGGCCATACCCTGTGCAGATCATGGGGGCGCTGGCGATGTGCAGTGGTGCCATCGCCGAGATGGCGACCGGTGAAGGCAAGACGCTGACCGCCTCGCTCGCGGCCAGCCTCTGGGCGTGGCATGGCAGGCCGGTGCACGTCATCACCGTCAACGACTACCTCGTCGAGCGCGACGCCGAAGAAATGTCGCCGGTCTACAAGATGCTCGGGCTCGAAGTCGGCTTCGTCACGCACGAGACGAGCCAGAACGACCGCAACGGCCAGTACCGCCGCAACATCGTCTACTGCACCAGCAAGGAACTCGTCGCCGACTTCCTGCGCGACCAGATCGCGTTGGGCAACCTGCGCAACAGCACGCAGACGCAGATCCAATTACTGATGAGTGGCCGTGGCGCCAGTGGCCTGCTGGTGCCGGGGTTGTTCCGCGTGTTGGTCGACGAGGCCGACAGCTTGCTGATCGACGAGGCGGTCACCCCGCTGATCATCAGCAACAGCCCACAAGACGAGCCCAACGCCGACCTGTACAACGCCGCCAACGATCTGGCCGTCCAATTGGAACTGGGGCGCGACTTCACGATCGACCGCACGGTCAAGAGCGTCGACCTCACGCTCCGTGGGCAGGACCGTCTGGAACATCTGTCGGGTGAAAGCGGCTTCTGGCGCGGTCAGCGCCGGCGCGAAGAGCTCGTGCAGCAGGCGCTCGTTGCCCGCTATTGCTTTGTGCGCGATGAACAATACCTCGTAACGCCGGATGGCAAGGTGCAGATTATCGACGAATTCACGGGTCGCGTCATGGCCGACCGATCGTGGCGACACGGTTTGCACCAGGCGATCGAGGTGAAGGAAGCCGTCAAGGTCACTGCGGACAAGGAAAACCTGGCGCGTCTGTCGTTCCAGCGATTCTTCCGTCAATACCCGAAGATGGGTGGCATGACCGGCACCGCGTGGGAGGCCGCCGGTGAGCTGTGGGGCATCTTCGGCCAGCGTGTCATCAGAATCCCACCTAACAAGCCCAACATTCGCCAGCAACTGCCCACGCGTATGTTCGACACCGCCGACGAGAAGTACGACGAGGTGGTGAAGCGCGTTGTGGAATTGAACGACAAGGGCCAGCCCGTCCTCGTCGGCACGCGAAGTGTGCTGGCCAGTGAAGAGGTCAGCCGCCGGCTCGCCAAGCTGGGTCGGGTGCATCGCGTGCTGAATGCCGCCCAGAACGAGCAGGAAGCGACGATTGTCGCAGAAGCGGGCCAACCGAAGCGCATCACCGTCGCGACGAACATGGCCGGTCGCGGCACCGACATCAAGCTCGGTCGCGGTGTCGCCGAAAGTGGTGGCCTGCACGTTATCAGCACCGAACCGCACGGCAGCTACCGCGTCGACCGCCAGCTCTTCGGTCGCGCTGCCCGTCAGGGTGACCCCGGTAGCGCCCAATTGTTCAGCAGTGCCGACGACGACCTGTTCATCCGCCACACGCCCCAACTACGCAAAAACTGGCGCGCCGTCGGCGCCGACCGCCTGATCCGCATGGCCCAGAGCCGTGCCGAACGCATGGCGAGGTTCAACCGCAAGCAGGTCCTGAAGAACGACGACTGGATGGATCAGTCACTGCCGTTCTAGTTGTTCATAGCAGGTTGCAGGTGGTGGTTTGCAGGTTGTTTTGGACAAGCTGCAACGAGCAACCTACAACCTACCATCCATGAACGCCTGCATCCTCTCTATCGGTGATGAACTCGTCCTCGGTCAGACCGTCGATACCAACAGCGCCTGGCTCAGCCAACAACTGGCAGCGGTGGGGTGCGACATCGTCGCGCATGCCACAGTGGGGGACGACCAACTCGCGTGCGAAACCGCTATCCGTGAACTGTCGCAACGGGCGAACGTGCTCGTCATCAGTGGCGGCATCGGGCCGACGGAAGACGATTTGACCCGCCAGGCGCTGGCGGCCGTGCTCGACGCGCCGCTGGAACGCAATGCCGAATGGATGGAGGCGCTGGAGACGTTCTTCGCCAGTCGCAAAAGGCCGATGCCCGAGATCAACAAGGTGCAGGCGTTGATCCCGCGCGGCGCGACGATGCTCTACAACCACGCCGGCACCGCAGCGGGCATTCGCGCGACCGTCGGGACTTGTGAGGTCTTTTCAACGCCCGGCGTGCCGAAGGAAATGAAAGCCATGTTCACCCGCGACGTGCTGCCGTGGGTGAGCGAAAAGACGGGTGGCGCGGTCGTCGCGTCGCGCACACTGCACACGTTCGGCTTAGGGGAAAGCGCCGTCGCGGAAAAACTGGGGCCGTTGATGACGCGCGGCCGCAACCCGAGCGTCGGGACGACCGTCGCGAACGGGTACGTCTCGTTGCGGCTCAACGTGCGGGCCGCGTCACGTGAGGAGGGCGTCCGTCAACTCGACGACACTGAAGCCGCCTGCCGAGGCGCGCTCGCTGACGTGATCTTCGGCAGCGGGACCGACGCCCTACCGGCAGCGGTCGGGACGATGTTGAAGGCCGCGCCGGGTCAACCCACCGTCGCGACGGCCGAGAGCTGTACCGGCGGTCTGGTCGCCAAGATGCTGACCGATGTCGGTGGTTCCAGCGGTTACTTTCACTACGGGTGGGTCACCTATGCCAACACCGCCAAGGCCGAGCAGTTAGGCGTGAGTGAGTCCCTGCTCGCCCAGCACGGCGCGGTCAGCGAACCCGTCGCGATCGCGATGGCCGACGGCGCTCGATCGCGGGCCAACTCGACCTACGCCCTGTCCCTCACCGGCATCGCCGGCCCGGATGGTGGAACACCCGACAAGCCCGTCGGCACCGTCTGGATCGCCCTCGCGTCACCCACAGGCACGACCGCCAGAAAGTTTGTCATGCCCGGCGACCGAGAAATGGTCCGTGACCGCAGCGCCAAGATGGCGCTGACGATGCTGCGCTTCGCGCTGCTCGGAAAACCGATGCCGTTCTAATTCGGATCAACGCAGAGGCGCATAGGGAGGAACGCTGAGAAACGCAGAGAGAAAACGAAGATTGCGCAGGTCGCAAGGTGCAATGCTTCGGAGTTTGCGTCGTCTTCAGAATCCTTGTTTCAACTCATTTTGTCTGTCTCCGCGTTCCTCTGCGTTCCTCCCTCCGCGACTCTGCGTTTAACTTCCTACTTAAAACGTAACCCGATAAAAGAACGACAGCGATAACGCTTCGTATTGCCCACCGATGTCGTCGTCGAAGTCGATGTCGGCGATGAGGTACGAGCCGACCAGGCCGATCGCGTGGTGTTCGTTGAGGTTGAAGCCGACCGCCAGTGCGGGGCGCAAACCGATGCCGATCGTGGTCCAGCCTTCGTCCTCGTAGACGTCGACGTCGTCGCCGTAGTAGTCGTCGTCAAACTCGATGTCCCCGATCGAGTAGCGCGCGATCGGTGCCGCGATCGCGATGCTCGGCTCGATGAACCACCGCTCGCCCAACGGCTGAGACCACGCAAGCTTCAATTCGGGCGTGAACGCGACCAGGTTCGAGTACGGGCGATCGTCGTTCCCATCAAAATCCACATCGCGCCGTGGGCCAGTCTCACTGGCACCATCGACGGAGAAGCCAAGGCCCAGGCGCAGTTGTTCGACCTTTGGGATGATCGGGAACGAGAAGTTCAGGTGGAATCGCCCACTCGGGCTGTCGTCGATCTCGGGCAGGGAACCCTCCAATGACGCCACACCCGCGCCGATCCCCACCTCTAAAGCCGGCCCGGCGGCGAGGGTTGGTAGGGTGGTCAGCGCACTTATTCCAACGAACGTGGTGATGGCGGCAAGACGTAACTGCATGGGACCTTTCTGGTGTGCTCTCTCCCTCGTGGCGTTTCCTCACTTAGCGTCCTCGGTGTCTTGGCGTTCATTGTCGCATCAGGATCGCAAAGACAGTCCCGTTGCTAGACCCCAACGACGCCCGTTCGCTAGTTTTCCCATCCCAATCCATGGTGCCAGTGTGGCAGGCCCATACTGCCGCCAGCGGGCTTTTGGCAGAAAGGCGCCTGCGCCCCCGACTTTCACCCGATTCCCTTAGATTTATAAGTGTCTTTGATGCCTATATTTATGAAATATGCTCGATGTCGATTCCCCTCGATCGTTCGGCACACCTGTTGTTAATACGTCAGGTGCGGATCCTGTTGATCTGCGAGTGCGTCCCATGGTTCATCCGACGACTACAACCCGACTGACGGTCCTGCTGGCCAACGAACAGGAAGGCTGGCACCAGACGGTACGCGGGTTGTTGCAGCCACAGGGTGTGCAGACAATCTCGGCCCACAGTGGGCGCGAGGCATTGGCGGTCATCGAAAGCCAACCGGTTCACCTGGCCGTCCTCGACGCTCAGATGCCGGGGCTGGGTGGCATGCAGGTGGTAAAGATCATGCGCGAGATGGACAAATCCACCCCCGCGCGGAAGTCACCACCGGCCATTCTCGTCGCCGACGATATGTCGAGTGCGTTGTTGCGTGAAGCATTGGGAATGCATGTGTTCAGCGTCTTAAGCAAGCCGGTTGATTTCAACCTGCTGCTGGACGCGATGGCCCGCGTCCTGAAACGGCACTACGAAAGCCGGTGGCCGGGATAATTAGATGAATAAGTTGCCAGTGGTCAGTTGCCAGTTGCCAGGCAATTCGGACCGCGGGTGACTCGTCTTTGTTTGACTGGAAACTGGCAACTGGAAACTGGCAATTAATTAGGAGCGCCACAACATGGCCAAGCTACGTCCTCTCGGTGACAAGATTCTCGTCAAGCGGCTCGAAGCCGAGTCCAAAACCAAATCCGGCATCGTCCTCCCCGACAGCGCCAAGGAAAAGCCCAAGCGCGGCAAGATCATCGCCCTCGGTGGTGGCAAGCGCCTCGACAATGGTGAAATATCGACCTTCAGCGTCAAGGTCGGCAACGAAGTCATCTTCACCAGCTACGCTGGTACCGAAGTCAAAATCGACGGTGAAGAACTCATGATCATGAGCGAAGAAGACGTCCTGGCTGTGGTTGAATAATCCGTTCAACGCAGAGACGCAGAGTGAAGAACGCCGAGAAACACAGAGGAAGAACAATAGCGCAGAAGTGCTCGATCAGAAAAGCAAAAGCATTTTGTCTTTCGCATTTCTCCGCGTTCATCTGCGTTTCCCTCTCTGCGCCTCTGCGGTAACCCGAATTTGAATTAATCAGGAGAAAACGAAATGGCTGCCAAACGCATCGTATTTGATACCGAAGCCCGCGCCGCGATTCATCGTGGTGTGGCCAAGCTCGCCCGCGCTGTCAAGGTCACCCTTGGTCCGTCGGGGCGCAACGTCGTGCTCGAAAAGTCTTTCGGCTCGCCGACCGTCACTAAGGACGGCGTGACGGTCGCCAAGGAGATCGAGCTCGAAGATTCTTACGAAAACATGGGCGCACAGATGGTCAAGGAAGTCGCTTCCAAGACCAGCACCGTCGCCGGTGACGGCACCACGACCGCCACGGTCTATGCCGAGGCCATCTTCAGTGAAGGTCTGAAGAACGTCGCCAGTGGCGCCAACGCCACGCAGATCCAGCGTGGCATCAACCTCGCCGTCGAGGCGATCGTTGAAGAGCTGAAAAAGATGAGCAAGAAGATCAGCTCGTCAAAGGAAGTCGCCCAGGTCGGCACTTCCAGCGCCAACCAGGACGCGCAGATCGGTCAGATGATCGCCGACGCGATGGACAAGGTCGGTAAGGACGGCGTGATCACCGTCGAAGAGGGCAAGAGCCTCGACACCACTGTCGAACTCGTCGAAGGCATGCAGTTCGACAAGGGCTTCCTGTCTCCCCACTTCGTCACCGATCCGACAACGCAGGAAGTCGTCCTGGACGACGTCTACATCCTGATTCACGAGAAGAAGATCACCAACGCCCGCGACCTCGTGCCGGTGTTGAGCAAGGCCGCCGAGCAGGGCAAGCCGATGCTGATCATTTCCGAGGACCTCGAAGGTGAAGCGCTCGCGACGCTCGTCGTCAACAAGCTGCGTGGCACGCTGAAGGTCGCCGCCGTCAAGGCGCCGGGCTTCGGTGATCGCCGCAAGGCCATGCTGGAAGACATCGCGATCGTCACCGGTGGCACTCCGATCATGGAAGAACTAGGCGAGAAGCTCGAGAACGTCGGCTTGGACAAGCTTGGTCGGGCCAAGAAGGTCCGCATCGACAAGGACAACACGACGATCATTGAAGGCGCCGGTGACGAGAAGGCCATCAAGGGCCGCATCGCGCAGATCAAGAACGAGATCGACAACACGACCAGCGATTACGACGTCGAGAAGCTCCAGGAGCGCCTCGCCAAGCTCGCTGGTGGTGTGGCCCAGATCAACGTCGGTGCTGCGACGGAAGTAGCGATGAAGGAGAAGAAGGCCCGCGTCGAGGACGCCCTTCACGCCTGTCGCGCCGCGGTCGAAGAAGGCATCCTGCCCGGTGGTGGCGTCGCCGTCATCCGCGCGGCCGCCAAGGTGCTTGACGCGGTCAAGAAGGCTGCGAAGAACGAGGACATGTCAGTCGGCGTCGAAATCGTCCGCCGTGCGATTGAAGCCCCGATCAAGCAGATCGTCCAGAATGCCGGTGGTGACGGTGCCGTCGTCGCTCAGAAGGTCAAGGAATCGAAGGAAGTCAACTTCGGCTACAACGCCCTGACCCACGAGTACGGCGACATGCTCAAAATGGGCGTCATCGTCCCCACCAAGGTCGAGCGCTCTGCCTTGCAAAACGCCGCCAGCATCGCGAGCCTCCTGCTCACGACCGACGCGGTCATCAGCGACATCAAGGAAGACAAACCCGAACCCGCCGGCGCGCCGGGCGGGGGCATGGGTGGGATGTACTAACGCATCCTCTCGCTTCCCGATTAGAATCAAGGCCCGGCGACCGACAGGTCGCCGGGCCTTTTCGCTTGTAGGGGTATGTGCATGAAGCCAACCGTTTACGTTGAAACGACAATCATCGGTCATCTCACTAGCCGTCTTCCCAGCGATCCTGAAGTCGTCTTGCAGATGCTGACTACTTGCAGATGCTGATTACGAGAAAGTGGTGGAATGCTTCACTTCAGCATTTTGAACTGGTGACGTCCGACATCACGATCAACGAAATATCACGCGGCGATCCACCAGAACTGCCGACGGTCCCGAACGCAGCGGTAGCGACTCGAGGGATCGCCATGGGGGACAGTGTTTGGCCGTCCTGACCCCTCTGGTCGCTACCGCTCCCTTCGGGATGACCCGCTACGTTGGCATTGGGAATGCTCTGATCGTGGCATATTGGGGTGCAAATAGGTCATTTTCAGATTTTGCGGAATTCGCTCGTATTCTGGTGAGGACCTGTTACACTCTCCTTTGTAGGTATTCGACGCCTCTCGCTTCTTGGTTCGGGTTTATCACCCTCTGCCTTCCAGCTTTAGTCGCCACGCCTCACTCCTGGGCCTGAATATTGGCCCCTTTCATCAACCCGAAAGTAAAAGCTGGGTTCAGGCCAATACCAAGGAAAATTCCCATGGCCAAGAAGTTATATGTCGGCAATCTGAGCTACGATGTCGACAGCGCCGAGTTGAATCAGATGTTCTCCGCTCACGGCACCGTCCAGAGCGCGGACATCATCATGGACCGTGACACGAACCGTTCGAAGGGTTTCGGGTTCGTCCAGATGAGCACCGACGCCGAAGCCGATGCCGCGATTGAGGCCCTCAACGGGCAGCAAAGTGGTGGTCGCGCCCTGACCGTCAATGAAGCCAAGCCCCGCGAAGACCGTCCCCGGTCGGGTGGTGGTGGTGGTGGTGGCGGCTACGGTGGTGGCGGTGGTGGTGGCCGCAGCAGTGGCGGTGGTGGTGGTGGTGGCTACGCCGGTGGCAGCCGTGGTGGCAGCCGTGGTGGCAGTAGCGGTGGTGGTGGCCGCGATCGCTACTAAGCGATTCACCGCTTCATCTTGAATGAAACGCAAAGGAGCCCCGAGCAATCGGGGTTCCTTTTTTCGTTGCGCCAGTTGGTTGGGTGAGCAGCAGGCGACCGGCATACCCACTCTTCCCGGCGTACACGCGGTATTTCTACTAGAGGGCACCGATTAAACCACCGACCGACCGATCAGCACCTTCAATCATCATCCGTCATTAAAATCGAATCATTTCACCCGTTCCAAATTCAAGCTTAGGTGTGGTAGCGTCCGCTTTAGTCAGGGTTAAAGATCGGTAGAACACTTAGAGAGCTCCACGTGGGCTCGGATTGGATTGGCAACATGAAAGGCCAAGGATTGATTTGGACGATTGTCGGTATTCTGTTGGTTGTCGCTCTGGTGATCTGGATCACCCAGAGAACCTAATATCGAATGAGACGCCTGCAGAAGGTGTGCTCGAGTCACCCGTTTCCACGCTGCGCTGTTTGCAGCAGGAACGGTGTGTCCGAGCGCACCTTTGCGGGCTCTGCATTCGCGGGCGGCACGTCCCGGCACCATTCGTTGGCACGGGGGACCGACTCCCGTCCTCGTTAGTTCATCATTTTCTCAATATCCGCCTGGGCTTTCGACTTGGCGGACTTGCCCATTTCGATCACTTCGTCGGCGGATTTGCCGTCGAAGACTTCCTTCATCTTCTTTTTCACACCCGCTTCGTCACCCCCGACGAAGAGCACTTCGACCATCATCACCTGACCGAGCGCCTGCTCGAACTGCTCTTTCTTAGCATCGTCGAGTGATTTCATGATCGACTCGGTCGAAGCCTTGAAAGTCTCCTCACTGGACGCGTCGATCGTCGGCCCACCACACCCTGCGAGAAATGCCAAAGAGAGAACGACGACGGGGAGGATCTTGAAAATGCGCATGATGAAATCCTTTACTCGCAAAAGCCGACGCGCTTACTCGCGTCCGTCGCCATTCGCAAAGCGCGAAGTTTAATCTCGGCGCAAGCTTACGCAAAATCGGGGAAGAGTTGTCGTCGATGTAGACCGCTATTGCGAGATGACGGCCGTGACTGGACGGAGGGTAGTTTAAAAGCAGAAAACCGCAAAGTTCTGCAGTTCTTTAATCCTAACATTTAGCAAACTTTTCGTTTGATATGTTTGGGGCTCCGCCTTATAGTCAAGGTGTTGCACCGGCATGATCCGCCATGCTAGCGCAGTGTTCTTTGGCAATTTAATGAAAAGGGATTCGAGACATATGGACTGTCGTCGGTTTGTGTCGGTTTGTGTCGTTTGCATGTCGGTTTTATGTCGGTTTCCGTGTGCTTTTTAAGCGATTATCTAGACGGAGGTTAATCGTAAAGGGTTGTTGATGATGAAGTTGTGCTATTTTGGCAGGGAAGAAGGCCCTGCAAAACTTATATTTGTCGAGTTCGGGGGCTTTGGCAAGGCAAGGGGGTGGTTGGGCATCCACAACCGAGCCATTTCCACGGTCGCTTGACGAATGGACCGGCGGCGTCGGCGCCGGGGTCGGTTCTGTCCGTGAGGGTTCCCGCACATGCCACCCCGTGGGTTCAACGCTCGGCTGCTCGAAGAAGGGTCGCGTTCAGTGTCTTCGTCGCATTTACAACTAGAGGCTCTGGTTGGTGCAAATGAGCAAGTGATGTTCCGGCGCTTGCGTTGTCGCGATTGCTACCCTGACCGGTTCAGATCGACGGTGTTGTCGTCGTGACCTTGCCCATGAGCAGTTGGCTGGCGTTGTCCAGGTGGGCGCGCGTACCGATGAGCAGGACCTGATCACCCGGTTGCAGGTCGTCGTCGGGACCGGGGTTGACCAGGCTCGTACCGTCACGCTGGATGCCGACGACACTGGCACCGGTCTTCGTCCGCAACTGCAACTCACGGATGAGCAAACCGGCGGCGGGGGAGCCCTTGGGCAGTGTGATCGTCTCCAGTGACGCCTCGCGCAGGATCGGGTTGATGGGGCCGGCGTTGAGGTCCGCATCTTGCTCGGTCCGGGGGCGCGACAGTGTCTCGCGCAGCGCGACCTGGGCGTTGGCGTAAACGCGGATCATCGTCTTCCACTGAATCGCGACCAGGACGACCGCCAGCACCGTGAAGAACAGCAACACCGGCCAGGGGGGCAGGACCGTGACGCTGAGAAGCAGCAACCACAAGATCAGCATCGCAGCGCCTGCGATCGTCAGCGTGTTGGCAATGATCGCCCGGATCGTCTGTGTCTGCTCCTTGGCGGCCGCCTTGCTCACACGCGTCTCGGCGATCACATACGCGAAGGCCCGCATCTTGCGCAACGTCGCGATCAGTAGTGGAAGTGACAGTAAGACCGCGCCGAACCAGATGACCGATTGCTGGCCACCACTCCAGTCGGGCAGGTTGGGCAGCCACGGCCACTCATCGGCGCGCCGACCCAACCAGACACCGGCGATGATCAGACCCGTCATCAGGATGACGTTCAGCCCGATCTGCAGCATCCACTTGCGCATCAGCTTACGGACCTGGGCCCCGACGTCGTCCTTGCCCTTGCCGCCCAACTGAGTGACCCACTGGCTGTACACGTTCAGCGTGCTGACAAGCCACTTGGGCGCGATCCGATCGAACCAGTTCACCAACGGGTCAGACGACTTGATGAGATAAGGGGTAGTCAATGTCGTGATCGCCGACACCGCGACGGCGATGGGGTACAGGAACTCGCTGGTGACGTTGAGAGTCAACCCGAGCTGCGCGATGATGAACGAGAACTCACCGATCTGCGACAGACCCATCCCGACGCGCACCGACGTCTTGGTGTCGTTGCCCGCCAGGAAGGTGCCGACACCACAGGTCAGCACCTTCCCGACGATCACCAGCACCGTCAGCACACTGATCGGGAACCAGTGTTGCGCGATCAGCTTGGGGTCGATCAGCATGCCGACCGTCACGAAGAAGACGGCGCTGAACAGGTCGCGAATGGGCGCGACGAGCGTCTCGATGCGTCCGGCCTCGCGTGCTTCGGCGATGATGGCGCCGATCAGGAACGCCCCCAGCGCCACGCTGTACTCCATCTTGACCGCGATCAGTGATACACCGAAGCAGAGCCCCAGCACCGTGATCAGCAGCACCTCGTCGTTCTTGAACTTGGCCACGTACCGGAGCAACGGTGGGACTCCGAGCAGACCGACCACGAGCGTGACAGCAAGGAAGATGCCCAGCTTGCCAAACGTCAGAGCGACCTGGGCGGCGTCGAGGCCACCGGTCAGCGCGACACCACTCAGCAATGCCAGTAGCGCAATCGCCAGCACGTCCTCAACGATCAGGATGCCGAAGATCAGCTCGGCGAAACGCTCTTTTACAAGCTTCAACTCACCGAGCGCCTTGATGATGATCGTCGTCGATGAAATCGCGAGAATGGCCCCTAAAAACAGGCTGTCCATGCGCGACCAGCCAAAACTCAGGCCGACGAAGTACCCGACGCCCATCATGACGACGATCTCAAGCGATGCCGCCAAGAACGCAGTTGCGCCCACCTCGGCGAGCTTGCGCAGGCTGAAGTGGAGCCCGAGGCTGAACATCAGGAAGACCACGCCGATCTCACCGAGCGCGGTGGTGTTGGCGTCGTTGGTGATGAACTTCACCGGTGGGGTGTACGGGCCGATGATGAGGCCCGCCAGGATGTACCCAAGCACGACCGGCTGCTTGATCCTGTGGAACAGCAGCGTCACCGCACCCGCGACGCACATGATGATCGCCAGGTCCTGCAGCAGTTCGACGGCACCACCATGCGCCGGTCCGGCGGCCAAAAGCGAAGGAAGAGATTGCAACAATGTCGCGGCGAACATGGGCTCGCCTTATAGGGAAATGTCTGACTGCGAACAAGAACCATTTTCGGGATTGCTGCTCAATGGCAGAATGTCCCGAAGATTCCTCCAAGCATGGCGCGATCCACGGTCGGACATGCGTTCATCCGGGTATCGGGTGCTCCTCGATCGATCCTGCCGATCGGGTCGTTCATCGGCCGGCGCTGGTGACGAGGCTCGCCAGGCTGGCGAAGAGTTCCGCCGGTTCCACGGGCTTTGCGATGTGCATCTGGAAACCGGCCATCATCACGCGCACCCGATCCTCACGACGCGCGTAGGCAGTCAACGCTATCGCCAGTATGTTGCCACCACGCTCTGGACCGAGGGCCCGAACACTGCGGATGAGCGCAAAGCCATCTTCCCCCGGCATGCCGATGTCACTGACCAGAATGTCGGGCCGATGCTCGACGACCATCCGCAGCGCCTCAGCCGCCGAGCTGGCGGTGAGGACAATCGCGTCGCAGTCTTCCAGCAGTCGCTGGACCAAAGCACGCGCGTCCGGCTCGTCGTCAACGACCAGCACCCGCTTACCGGCGAGCGTCGCCGCACATTCGGCCGTCACGATCGCGGTCGATGCCGTCGTGCGACGGGCCTCACCGTCGTCGGTTGGCGACTCGGTCAGGTCGCTCTTCAAGATCGTCGGCGGCAAGGCGACGGTGAACGTCGTACCGTGCCCCAGTCCTTCGCTGCGCACGCGCGCCGAGCCACCGTGCAACTCGACGAGCTGCTTGACGATCGCAAGCCCCAGCCCGAGCCCACCGTGCCGCCGGGTCGTCGATGCATCGGACTGGCGGAAGCGATCGAACACGTGTGGCAGAAAGTCGGGTCGAATGCCTTCACCGGTGTCGGTTACGTTGACCTCCAGTTGCGAGTCGACCCGCTGCGAACAGATCGTCACCCGACCGGCCTTGGGGGTGAACTTGATGGCGTTGCTGAGCAGATTCCAGAAAACCTGCTGCAAGCGATTGGGATCGCCCATGACGTTGCCCGCGCCGGTGTCGAACATAGCGTGCAACCGAATGCCCTTGGCGTCGGCCGCGGGGCGGACGGTTTCGATGGCGGCCTTGACGACGGTCGCGACGTCGATCCGCCGGACGTCAAGCCGGATCTTGCCACTGATGATGCGGCTCATGTCCAGCAGGTCCTCGATGATCTGCGTCTGCACGCGCGCGTTGCGCTCGATCGTCTCGAGCCCACTGGCCATCTCGTCGGCGTCGCAGGTGCCGGTGCGAAGGATCTGCGACCAGCCGTAGATCGCATTGAGCGGGGTGCGCAGTTCATGACTGAGCGTCGCGAGAAACTCGTCCTTCATGTGACTTGCCCGCTCGGCCTCACTTCGCGCGCTGCGCTCACTGGCGAGCAGTTGCTCGCGTTCCTGCTCGATGCGGCGCGAGTCGGTCATGTCGATGCCGTGCACGAAGATGCCCGTGACCGCCCCGTTGGCGTCGGTGACGGGCTGGTAGACGAAGTCGACGTGGCGCAGCTCGGTCGCGCCACTGCCATCACCGCGCGTCACGAGGACGTTCGCGTCCTTGCCGACGTGGGCGTCACCGGTGCCGTAGACGTGGTCGAGCAGCTCGAAATACCCCTGGCCAGCGAGTTCCGGCAGCGCCTGGCGCACCGTCTTGCCGACAATGTCATTGCGATTGATGAGCTTGAAGTACTGCTCGTTGGCGAACTCGAACACGTGGTCCGGGCCGGACAGCAGGCACATGAAAGCCGGCGACCGCATGAATGCGTCCGTCAGTCGGGCGCGCTCGGACGCGACTTTGACCAGCAACTGTTCCCGCTCCTGCTCCAGCGTCTTGCGAGCGGTAATGTCCTGCACGACACCAATCATCCGCGAGAGCTTACCGTTGGCGTCGTAGACCCCGCGCCCCTTGGCGGCCACCCAGACTTGCCCACCGGCCGGGCGGTTCACGCGATACTCGATGTCGTAGTCTCCGTGCGCCGCGGCCGCCCGGTCGGACTCCATTTTCGACCGCTCGCGACTGTCCTCATGCAGGAAGGCCCGCATCGCGGTGCGCGTCAGGGGTGGATCGACCGGGACACCGTAAATCTCGGCCGCGCGCGGCGAGAGCTTCATCAAGTCCGACTCAGCATCCCAGTCCCAGTCCCCAAGGTTCGCCGCCGACAGCGCGAGACTGAGGCGGTCAGCGTTTTCGCGCAATTGGGCTTGTGCCGCTTTGTGACCCGTAACGTCGCGCGTCGAACCGACGACCGCCTGCACCGAACCATCTTCGTTGAGCAGTGGGGCAAACAAGTGCTCGTAAACACCATGTACGCCAGTCGGCGTCACGTGCGATATCTCACCTGTCGTCCGCTGCTTGGTGCTGTACACCTCGTTGATCTGCGCCAGCAGGTAATCGATCGTCGCCGGCGAGTAACCCAGTTCGGGCAGCGACTTGGCCTGCAGCTCTTCGCGCGACATACCAAACAGATCCAGCAACGTCTTGTTGGCGTATTTGAACCGTCCGTCGCGATCGAAGATGTAGATGATGTCACGGACGTTGGACAGCACCGCGTCAAACTCGCGCGACTGCTGTCCTTGCTTGGCAGCGAGCTTGCGCAGCTCCAATTGCGACATAACCTGCCTGGCCAACGCACGAAGGGCAGTCAGTTGCGCATCCGTGAGTTCGCGCGGAACGAGATCGAGGACGCAGAGGGCGCCGAGGGTCTGACCGTCCGGCGTGCGAAGCGCTACACCAGCGTACGACCGTGCGTAAGGTGCGTTGACGACGATCGGATTGTCCGTAAAGCGAGCATCCTTCGTCAGGTCGGGCACGAGCAGCACGTCGTCCTGCTGGACTATCAGGTGCCGGCAGACCGATTCCTCAAGCGACATGCGACGCCGGCCAACCCCTACTTCAGATTTGGCCCACTGGTGGTCGCGAGCAACGAGGTTGACGAGCGCGACAGGCATGGCGCAGATTTGTGCTGCGAGCTTGGTGATGTCATCAAACGCCTGTTCGGCCGACGTGTGGAGGATGCCGTAACTTTCCAAGGCCGCAAGTCGCGTAGCATCACCGCAATAGGGAATTACAGGGGTCGAAGCGATTGGCGGGCGGTCGACGGACATCGAATTCGGTTCTCTCAAGCGGGCTGCGAAAAGCGAAATGCCAGCGCGTCGAAAATCAACGATTCATGGACGAGAGGAATTGTAGAGAAAACCCCGAGGCTGCGGAACGCCAATACCGCTGGGTTAATCTACCGTCGTTCCCACCGGTTGGTCCTTGCCGATCGGGTTGCCGGTGCCCTTGATGCTCAGCATGCGTTCCAGCGCCACCAGCGACCACGTGCGTGTGTGGGCGTCGACCTTGATCTCGTTGACGACCTTGCCGTCGACCAGGTTCTCCAAAACCCAGCACAGGTGCGGCAGGTCGATGCGGAACATGGTTGTGCAGAGGCACTGACAGTCACTCAGAACGACGATCTTCTGGTCGGGGTGCTGCTGTTTCAGACGGTTGACGAGGTGAACCTCGGTCCCGATCGCCCATTCCGTGCCCGGTGGGGCCTTGCGGACCTGGTCGACGATGTACGCCGTGCTACCGGCCATGTCGGCCTTCTGCACGACTTCCCATTTGCACTCGGGGTGGACGATCACCTTCATGCCCGGGTGATTGCGCCGCACGTCGTCCACATGTTCCGGCCGAAACAGCGCGTGAACACTGCAATGACCTTTCCAAAGGACGAAGTCG
>JBBRHE010000061.1:0-17678 GCA_038223165.1 Tepidisphaerales bacterium | reverse complement strand
GGGAGGCTTGGTGAACAGGCCGGGGACCTTGTCCGACCCACCGTCTTCGAAGCCGCGGAAGCGAACGAGGAAGCCGTAGCCAAAGTGTTCATTTGACGCGCCGACACCGCCGTCGGTCACGAAGTCATAGACGCTTAGCGGTGAGCTGGTGTCGGTGTCGCCGACGTTGAACACGAAGGTTCCGGTCTCACCGTCTCCGATCCCCTTCTTAGGCGATCCACCACCCGACCAGTTGCCACCGAGTGCCGCGCCGAACTCGAAGTGACCGAAGGGGTTGGCAGCTTCGGTCGGGCCGAGGTCGACGAACTTGCTGACGTTGGCGCTCGACAGGCCGAGGTTGAGGCTGGCCGTCGCGCCACCGGCGCCGTTAAAGACGAACCCGGTCAGGTAGCCCCCGTTGGCGGTCGGGCTGGTGTTGCTGAGGGTCAGCGTCAACAGCGAATCGACGAGCTCGAGCTTGGCGCTGAACGAACCGAGCCCTTCGGTCGAGTGGGCGCTGTCGCTGGTAAGCTCGACAAAATCGGCCTTGGCGACACCGGCGGTAGTGACGCACGTACTGACGAGGGCGGCGGTGATGATGCTTCGCATGGTCCTGCTCCTGTGATGCTCGACTGGTCGGCCACCGTCGCGAGTCCATCGCGGACCGTGGCAATGCGCCAGGTTGCCGGCCGGCGACACACGTCGCAAACCGGGAAGCCCGACACTTGGTCAAGCATGAATCCTGTGATCGCCCCGTGCGGCAGCGTTGCCGCCACGTCGACCACAATGAAGATGTCCAATTCAAATCACCGCGTGTCCAATGCGATTTGGGAAAGAAACTTGAGAAGTGCGCGACCCATGCCTTCTAAAGACACCCACGGAGCTTTGACGGGATTGTGACGCCTTTGGAAAAGAATTATCGGTCCTGAACAGGCAGCCAAAAGCGCCCAACTTCGCGCCCGATCTGACACCACACACCACTTCTTAGGCTGCCAAGTCGGATTCATCTGAACACAATGGGAAAAATCACAAATTTGGGTCGATAATTGCCCAGCGACAATTCGAGCCTATCCCCCAGTTTTAAGGTTGCCCGGCGCGTTGTCAGTGCGATAGAAACAGTTGTCCGAACCTGTGAGTCAGCCACCGCGAGGGAAGCCGTGCTACCAGGGACGCCCAGATTCAAGGCTGCGGCGTGAAGAGACGTTGAAGGGAGTTTGCGGGTGAACAAGTTGTACAGTGCTTCAAAGGGTGGGTTTTTTAGTCCGAGGTCGTCGTCAGCCATGTTGTCCAGTCGCGCTTCCGTGGAGATGCTCGAGCAGCGGCGCATGCTTGCTGTGAACACCGCTGCTATTGCGGCGTTGCCTTACAGCCTCGACTTTTCATCGAACAAGGGTGACACGACTTACCTCGACAAAGATGGTCAGGGGACGGGCTTCACCTATGTCCAAGCGAACAAGAACGGGAACCAGTTCCAGCCGTCACTGATCGACCTCGACACCACTGCGGGCGTGCTCAAGATCACGACGAGTGGCAATGCGTCCGCCGGTGGCAACTTCAATGCCGACAACACGCTGACCAACGCGCTAGGTACGCAGTTCAACGCGACCAGTGGTGGGTTCTCGATCACGACGCGCCTCAAGGGTCCGCTGAGCTATATCGACGCGCCCTACGAGCAGGGCGGCATCATGTTCGGGCCGGACCAGGACAACTACGTCAAGCTCGTGGTCATCACCACGCTGGACCCGGTGACGAAAGCGCCAGCGCAACGGCTGCAGTTTACCGACGAGCAGAAGATCGGCTCGACGATCAAGCACACGCTTGCGCTGGACCTGAACATCGGCAGCTTCGCGAGCATCAACACGATCGACCTGAAACTCACGGGCGACCCAGTGAACGGGCACGTGTTCGCGTCATACGCGATCAACGGTGGGGCCTACACGAACATCGGGCCCTTCGTCGCGATCGACTCGACGAAGAAATCCGCGTTCTTCAGCACGGCTTCCCGCGCGGGCTTGTTTGCGATGCATAAGAACAGCATCGCGCCGGTCACGATCGCGTTCGACTCGTTTTCAATCACCGGCACCACTGCCCCGACGCTTCAGCGACCAAGTGTCGCCGCGGTGCGACCGGGGTCGGGCGCGGCCGGTGTATCGCGCGAGGTCTTCGTCGCGACAGACCTGAAGCTGCCGAACGTCGGGCACGGTGTCGAAAAATCGACGCTGAGCGCTGCGACCGTGCGCCTGTATCGCACGAGCGACGGCATGCAGGTGGCTGCACGATTGAACACGTCCGGTGGGGGCGACGCGATTGTGCTTCAGCCGCTCGAACTGCTTGACGCAAACACCGGCTACACGTTCGAAGTCACCAGCGGGCTGACCGACACAAGCCACGCGTCGTTCCAGCCGTACAAGAGCACCTTCACGACCGGCACGCAGGGTGGGACAACCGATTCGACGATCGCGTTCGAGAAGGTCGCGCTACCGACCGCGACAGGCAAGGCGTTCACGACCGTGGCGATGGGCCCGGACGGTCGGCTGTATGCCGGCACGTACACCGGTGAGATCCTGCGCTGGTCGATCAACGCCGACGGCACGCTGGGCGCGGCCTCGACTTACAGCACGATCAAAGGGGGCAACAGCAACGCGATGCGGTCCATCACGGGGATTGCTTTTGCGCCAGGGTCGACCGCGAGCTCCGCGACGCTGTATGTCAGCCATGGCGCGTTTTCACTCGAGACGGAGATCGCGGCCGAGTGGAGCGGTAAGGTCTCTCGCGTGACCGTGACGTCGGCCGGCGTGTCGACGTATCAGGATGTGGTGACCGACCTGCCCCGGTCCATTCGCGACCACATGACCAACCAGATCGCGTTTGGCCCGGACGGGGCGCTTTACCTGTCACAAGGCAGCAACACCGCGTACGGCGCTGGGGATGACGTGTGGGGAATGCGCCCCGAGCGGTTGATGAGCGCCGCGATCCTGCGCATCGACCTGACGAAGATCGGCCCCGCGTTGAGCGTGAAGACCGAAGAGGGCAATAACTACAACCCGTTCGCCACCGGCGCACCGGTCACACTCTTCGCCACGGGTGTTCGCAACGGGTATGACATGGTCTTCGCGCGTAACGGCAAGCTCTACGTCCCGGGCAACGGCTCGGCAGCGGGGGGCAATGCGCCGGGCTATCCAAGCTCACGATTCAGTGGTACGCGCATCGACGGCACTTACACCGGGCCCAACGTCCCGGCACTGAACAAGATTCCCCAGACCGAAAGCGACTGGCTGTATACGGTTGTGAAAGGTGGCTATTACGGTCACCCCAACCCCACGCGCGGTGAGTTCGTTTTGAACGGGGGCAATCCGACCAGTGGGGCCGATCGGTTTGAAATCCCAGTGTATCCCGTCGGCACCCAGCCCGACCGCAACTTCCGCGGCACCGACGCAAACCTGATGTACGCGATGGGCCAGAACTACTCGCCCAATGGCGTCATCGAATACACAGGAAACGCGTTTGGTGGAAAGCTGAACGGCAAGCTGCTCGTGGCGCGCTATTCGGGTGGGGACGACATCGCGATCATCACACTCAACGCGCAAGGTGGCGTGCAGTCGGTTGAATCGGGCGTCGCGGGCCTCGGGCGGTTCTCAGATCCACTGGACCTGGTTCAGGGAAACAACGGCGCGATCTATGTCAGTGAGATGGGCTCTGGCCGGATCGTGTTGGTGCGCCCGATCGCTGCGGGCGCAAAGATCGAAACGTCTGATGCATTGATGGTCTTCAACGACCCGCGCACCGGCGCGGTGGGCCCCGATCGCACGATCGTCATCCGCAACACCGGCACCACACCTTTGGCGTTGCCCAGCGATGCATTCTCGATCGGTGGGACCGACGGAGCACAATGGGTGATTCGCGCCCGACCTTCGCTGCCCATGGCGATCGCGCCGGGCTCGAGCGTGGACGTGGTGCTTGCGTTCAACCCCACTGCGTCCACGAGCATCGCGATCAAGACCGCGACGCTGACGATCAAGAGCAACGACCCGACGCGATCCTCACTCGCAATCGAACTGCGCGGCTTGCCGACAACGGGCACCGGTGGTCAGAACGAACCGTCGCTGCAACGCATTCTCGACCTCTGGAAGATCAAGACCAACGTCGGTGACAATGATGCGAGCACAACAGTCTACCCGTCGACACCCGTATCAGGGAGCGATGTCGTCAACCTGCCACGTTTGGTGAAGGCCGACACGTCCAAACCGGTAACGGTTGAGGTGCTTGGCGTCATGGGTGTGGCGACCAACCCTGCGGTGCGGTTCGGTCATTACAAAGCCGGCTCCCCTGCCGAGCAGAACGAGCTTTTCACGGTGGCGACACCCGATGCGCAGAGCGTGCAGCCGTTTGTTGATGGGTTCACCAGTTTCGACCCCGGCTCGACCGAGTTCGGCCTCTACACGCAGTGGCCGAATTTTCTAGACAACGGCAAGCAACGCGTCGCGTACAGCGAAGACGTTTACAACACGTGGGACAACACCAACAAGCGCAAAGCCCGCTTCTTCGCGCTGCGCGACAGCGCCGGGGCGATCGTGGCCAACGCGTACGTCGTCGCGTTTGAAGAGTACAACCTAGGTTACGACTCGAACGACCTCGTCGCGATCATCCGCAACGTCAAAGCGCCGGTGTCACTGTCGACGGCTGAGATCGGCATCGAAAACCTTGATGGCACGCCGTTCAAAGACCGGCTCGTCTTTAACCAGATCAACATCAAGGACCCGAATATCCCAAACGAGCCGCACACGCAAGTGCAGGTTCGGATTAACAATAGTGGCGCAGCCGCGCTGAACATCAGCAGCATCGCGTTCACCGGTCCGTTCTCTCTGACGGCCGCTGCGCCGACATCGATCGCCGCGGGGTCGTCGGTGATCGTTACCGTACGCTTCACCGCAACCAGTGGCACGTACCACAACGGCACCATGACCATCAACAGCAACGATGCCAACGAGTCGGCGCTGAAGATCGACCTGGCCGGTCACTGGCAGGTGCAATCAGAGAAAAACCGTGAGCCGTTGCTGCCCAACATCGTCAGCATGTTTGGCTTTACGACACAGACGATCTACTCAGGCCAGCAGCTCGATGGTGGTGGGCGCGTGCAGGCCGTGGGTGACGAGGTTCTCAGCCCGTTCTGGGTCCGCGCTTCCAGCAACGCGCCGGTCACAGTGCGCCAGTTGGCCGCGTACCACAGCATGGGGGGCCGCACGCAGGTGGCCGCTTACAACAAGAGCACCGGTGCCAGCACGGGCCTGGGTCGTCATGCAGTGGCCGACGGGCAGTCGATCCTGCCCAATGCCGACGGTAGCACGACCGCGCCGGTCTATGGCGAGTTCAGTCCTACGTACGCGTTCGGCTGGAAGATCGACCAGGAAAATTCTGACGACACGAGGAACCCACAGGAAAATGCCGGTGGTGGCTGGGGTCATCATGTGCGTTTTTATCCGGTGAAGGATCGCAATGGCGTCGTCGTCCCCAACTCGTGGTTGATGACGATGGATTACAGCGGCATCAATTACGACTACCAGGACAACGTCTACCTCGTGACGAACATGCGTCCCGAGACGACCGCTGCCACACCGAGCCGGTTTGCGGCCATCGCGTTTGCACCGGGCACGGAACTGCGCTGGAAGGCGAATACTGAAACGAACCTCGTCGGTTACAACGTTTACCGTTCCGATTCGCCCAACGGCACGTATACAAAGCTCAACAACGAGGTTTCCAACTCAGCCAAGTTCTTCGACACGTTCGCAGCGACGGCGGGCAAGACGTACTTCTACAAGCTGACTGCCGTCAACTCACTCGGTCGTGAGTCAGCGCCCGCGTTCGCGTCGGCCGTCCGCAAGTCCGCAGGCACCGGGACACTGACGCCACCCCCGTCGTCGGCGCCGAATCTGTACTCGACGTCGGCGAACATCGGCTTCACTACACCGGCGGGCTCGACGACCGTCGTCAGCCCCAACAGCGCTTACAACATCGTCGCTGGTGGCGCGACGGGCATCGCGGGGACCAGCGACCAGTTCCGCTATGTCTATCGCCAGGTGACCGGCAACTTCGACGTCCGCGTGCGCGTCGCCGGTCTGACGCAGACCAACACCGAAGCCAAGGCTGGGCTGATGGCGCGAGAGGCGTTGACCGGCGCCAGCCGGTTCGTCATGTCCGGCGCTAACCCGAGCAAGACGTTCCTCGATTCCCGCGCCACGACCGGTGGCTCGACCGCCCGCACCGCGTCGGCGACGGGCAGTGGGTCCAACACGTGGGTACGCCTCGTCCGCAGCGGCAGCACATTCACCAGTTACGCCAGCAGCAACGGCACGACCTGGACGACCCTGGGCAGCATCAACCTCAGTCTCAACTCGACGCTCAATCTTGGAATGGCGGTGTCGAGCAAAAACGCGTCAGCGACGACGCAGGCGCAGTTCCGCGATCTGTCGGGTGTGTAAGTGGGATTAACTGCGTTCTGTATCACCTGGGACGGTAAACCCGCTGCGTAGCCACACCGGACCCAACCGATGTCGCTTTTCCTTTGTCGACGCGCCATTACTTCGTTGGACAACACCCCCGTATCGCGAGATAATATCCCAGCTTGCAGCAACCGCATTTTGACATCATTGGCGCCAACGGCGCAGTTCGGTCCGTGGCAATGGGGGACAAGCCTCTGAGCGTGGGGCGGCATGGCAGCAATGCGATCGTCATTGACGACAACAATGCCAGCCGCTTCCATTGCGTCATCGAGCGCTCTCCGCGCGGAATCATCGTCCGCGACCTGAACTCCAAGAATGGCACGATCCTCAATGGTCAGCGGATCACCGAGCGATCGCTGCGCAACGGGGACACCGTCAGCATCGGCGCCGTACGCATCCGCATGTCCAACGGCGCGACCGCCAGGACAGCACCCGCTGTCGACGATAACGACAACCTTGGACCGATCGACCTCGACGCGCTGGCTGAAGTGGAAGCGGGCATGGAGGAATTAAGCGCAGAAGACGTGGTCGTCGAAGACCTCGGTGATAGCGACCTTGTTGCAGAAGACGATGAGTTGGCTTCGCCGGCGTTTATTCCTGAAGACGACTCGCCATTGCCGATGGAGATCGGTGACGACGACATCGACCTGACCCACGAATCGCGTTCGTCGGCGGTCGAGGTGTCGGTCGACGTCACCGACTTCTCGACCGTGCTTAGCGGACTTATCGACGCGATGCCCGAGCCGCACATTCCACCGGGAGACATCGCGCTGATCAACGCGCGCGGGCAGGTCGTGCACCCTGCGGGCAAGTCCAAGAGTTCGAGTCAGTCCGACGCTGTCGAGGCATTGCGCGGTGTGCTGCTGATCTGCTTGCGCAACCGCGCAACCGACATGCACCTGGAGCCCAAGGCCGACATGTACATCGTGCGCGTCCGCGTCGACGGAATGATGGTCGAAGTCGTCCGCGTCAGCCAACAGGTCGGTGTGCGCATCGCGGCGCTCGTGAAGGTCCTGAGCGACATCGACATCGCCCAGCGTAATACAATCCAGGAAGGGCACTTTTCAGCCTCGGCGCCGACGGTCGACCGCGGGCGCATCAAGCAGGCGCATCGCATCGATTACCGGGTCAGCTTCACACCGGCCGTGCACGGGCAGAAGATGGTCGTCCGCGTGCTCGATGCGACCAATGCACCGTCGAAGCTCACCGACCTGCAACTGCCTTCGTGGATGGAACAGACGCTCGCGACCGCGATCACGCAGGAATCGGGAATGGTCCTCGTCGTCGGCCCGACCGGGTCGGGCAAGACGACGTCCCTGTACTCGCTTATCCGCACGATCGACGCTGCTCAGCTGAACGTGATGACGATCGAAGACCCGGTCGAGATCGAGCTGGAAAACGTCACGCAGATCCCCGTGGACGAAGACCAGGACCGCTCGTTCAGCGCCCTGCTGCGTTCGCTGTTGCGGCAGGACCCCGATGTCATCATGGTCGGTGAAGTGCGCGACCCCGAGACCGCGCGCATCGCGATGCAGGCCGCCATCACGGGTCACCTGGTTTTTTCGACGCTTCACACGAAGGACAGCATCGGAACGATGTTCCGCCTGCTCGACCTTGGCGTGGAACCTTACCTCGTCGCTCAGGCGTTGCAGGTCGTGCTCGCCCAGCGTCTGACGCGCCAGTTATGCCCATTCTGTAAGGTGGCGGTCAAGCCAACCCAGTTGCAGCGCGACAAGATGGCAGCCACGATCGGCAAGGTGGATCACATTTTCGCGCCGCGCGGTTGTCCCAAGTGCTTGAAAACCGGTTTCACAGGTCGGCGAGCGTTTTTTGAACTGCTTTCGATGACCGATGCGCTGCGCGACGTCATCCTGACCAAACCAAGCCTCGAAGAGATCAAGAATAAGTTGGTCGGCAGTCCGTTCAGGACACTTGAGCACAACGGGCACCTGCTGGTGGCGCAAGGGGTTGCATCGTTCGACGAGATTGACAAGGCCGCTGTCCGTTAGTGGGTGTTCCTTGACAATCCAATCACTACGCGAGACTCTGTCTCGGTTGTACGAAGTCCAGTCGCGCAAGGGGCATAAGATCTACGATGACGGTAGTTTGCGAAAATTGTGGGAAGAAGTTCAACGCCAGCGATGCGCTGGTCGGTAAACGCGTCCGCTGTCGTGGTTGTGGTGAGGTGTTCCTTGTCGAATCACCGTCGGCCGGAGGTGGACCGTCGTCACACTCGTCCGCGGGGATGAGCGCGATCCGAAAGGCCCCCGCACCGTCGGGACCCCCATTGGAAGAGGTCGCTAACGACCCGGTGGCAGCGTCGAAGGCGTTCACACCACCGCCGGCCCCCCAACGACCTGTCCCGCGAACGATGCCGACGGTGTCGACTTCGCGCGATACGGTTGAAGCATCGGACGGTGATCACCCCCCTGGCGAGGGATTCAGCCTCGACACACGGTTCAACACGCCTTTGTACTTTCCCGGTTCGACGCAGATCGACCAGTATCTCCCGTTCCTGCTTGTGCTGCTGAGCGCGGGGTGGATCGCGATCGAAATGCTGCGCTCCAATGAACTAGGGCCGACGTGGGTCATCGCAGCGCGGTTTGGCGTGTTCTGGTTGCTGTACGTTGCCATCGTCTGGCCGATCTCGGTGCTCGGTTCCAGCGCCGCTGGTCGTAAGGTCAGCGTCGAGCGTCCACCGCATCATCGTTGGCGCGTCTTCGCGTCGTTCGCGTTCCCGACGGCGCTGGGATACGTGCTCTGGACGATCGTCGGTGGGGTGATGAGCTTTGTCACCGGTGTGATCGTCGGTCTGGCGATCGGTGTGTCGGCGTACTACCTGCTCTACCGCTATCGTCCGGCAGAAGCCAAGCAGGCCCTGCCATTTGCGGGGGGCTACTATGTGGGCTCGCTGATCCCCGCGGTCGCTGCGTTGCTTGCGCTGAACTTCGGTGTTCAACAAATCATGACTGCCTCGCGGACGGCGCACGAGTTTTCGGTCAGCCCGATGGGCCGTTACCTCGTGTGGAACCCACCGGTGCCACCACCGGTCGAAGTGCCACGGGCGCTGCCACCGTTGATTAAGTTTGCAACGGACGTGCCGACCACCACCACCGCGCCGACGACCCTCGGCACGATGGTCGATGCATCCCCTTCCACGGCACCGGCGGTCGGACCCATCGTCGACACGACAGCGACCACGACGACCCAGCCGACGCTCGCTGCCAACACCGTGAACACAAGCGGACCGATCGCGATCGCGCCATCCATCGACGTTATCGAGCCCATTAAGCCCACGCCGACCGAAACACCGGCCCCGTCGGACACATTGTTCGGCGATGGTGACGACCTGGACAAGGTCGATCCCATCGCGGTTCCGCAAGAGGCAGCAGAGTTCGTCCAGGCGATCCAACCGTTGGCCGCCATGGGCACGTTTGACTCGGCGATCTTCCCGGCGGTTCCCAGTCGGCACGTCATGCTCGTTCGTTCAGGCAAGGCAAAAGACGAAGACGACATGGAAATCTGGAGCACCAACCCGGTTGCCAAGCAGGGTACGGCGCGTTTCCATCGTGACCTCGGCACCGAGCCGGGCTACCTGCTGAGCCCCGACGGCAAGACGATCACGCGCATCGCGTCGTTCCCGGCGCTGTCGATCCAGGTTTACTCGATCGCTGAGGCGCGCATTGTCCGTGTCATCAACCTCAACAAGTCGCAAGGAGAGGTGACGGCGCTAGGCTTCACTGAAAACAACCAACTCTGGTTGATGTGGGAGTTGGGGGGTCGTTTCGGCATTGAAGGGTGGGACGTCGGTAGTGGCAACCGTCTGAAGTCGTTGCTGCTGGAGGGCTATATCCCCTCTCCCAACAATTTTGCCTTTTCGCTGGATGGGCGACTGGGCGCATTTCTTCGCCGCCCTCGGCAAGTGGGAATGGCACCCGAGGTTAATATCTGCAACCTGCGCACAGGCGCGATCACCAAGCGCCTGCAAGCGACGGGTCTCGATCAGCAATTGCTGGTTGAAGCGAAGGGTTTAGCGTTCTCGGCAGACGGTAACCGCATCGCGATTGCTCTCGAGCATCAGAACCAGGGATTGATCTATGCGTGGACTATGGCCGGCGCTAACGAAGCCCGGCCCACGCAACAGCACCTGTTTCCTGTCGGCTTCCCCGGTGACCGGATGATCAAGCGCACCGGCCACGATACGCTGATCTGGATGCCAGGTGGCAACGCGTGGCTCGTGAACGGCACGGGCCTGATCGACGTAACCACCGGCCGACTGATATATGACATCGGCCAACCCAAGTCCGTCGCGCAGCGTGTTGTCGACGCCACAACCCTGGAACTCATTACCGCCAACGCCGACCCCATGGACCGCGCCATCCAGCGAAGCTGTCAGGCTTTGTCCGTGACTCTGAAACCATTGCCCACCACTGCGGTTGCTCCGAAGTAGACGAACCTATGGTTTTATATGCGCGAAGCGGCGCGGTGTTTGGGAGGGATAGTGAAGCACCTGGAACGCGACCGGAATTCTGCCTCGACAACTCACCGGCCAGCACGTTACGAATGCGCAGAGGAGCAGGACGCCTATGACATCGACCATCTACCTCGACACGCACTTCAACGTCGGCAAGATCGACCGGCGGATCTTCGGTGGCTTTCTCGAGCATCTGGGTCGCGCGGTCTATGAGGGCGTCTACGACCCTGGTAACGAGCATGGGCTGGTCGACGAGAACGGCTTTCGGACGGACGTGCTCGACGCGCTGCGGCCGATGGGTATGCCGGTGGTGCGCTACCCGGGTGGCAACTTCGTCTCGGCGTACAACTGGCGCAATGGCATCGGTCCGCGCGACAAACGCCCGCGCCGACCGGACTTCGCGTGGCGCAGCATGGAGTCCAACCAGTTTGGCACTGACGAGTTCATGACCTGGTGCAAAGCGATCAAGACCGAACCGATGATGGCCGTCAACCTCGGCACTGCAAGTGGGACGGATGCCGCCGAACTGCTCGAGTACTGCAACATGCCGACCGGCACGCTCTGGGCCGACCAACGGGCCGCCAACGGGCATGCCGAGCCTTATAACGTGAAGCTCTGGTGTCTCGGCAACGAGATGGACGGCCCCTGGCAAGCGGGCCACGTGCCGGCAGGTGTGTACGCGCAGCGAGCCCGTGAGGCGGCCGCGCTGATGAAGGGGCTGGACAAGTCGATCGAGACGATTGCCTGCGGGTCGTCCGGCCGTGAAATGAGTACCTATCTCGCCTATGACCGTGAGGTGCTGGAGCATTGCTGGGACCACGTCGAGTACATTTCGGCGCACCGCTACAGCAACAACCGCCGCAACGATTGCGCGTGGTTCCTCGCCGAGGGCGTCGAGATCGACCGCGTGATCGCCGACTACGCCGGCCTGCTCGACTACGTGCGCGGGGTGAAGAAGAGCGACAAACGGATTTACGTTTCGTTCGACGAGTGGAACGTCTGGTACAAAACTGCTACACCCGCTGACATGGACGGCCATTGGACCGATGCGCCACACCTGCTGGAAGAGCAGTACAACGTGGAGGACGCGCTGGTTTGCGCCCAGTACCTCAGCGCGTTCCTTCGCCGGGCGGACGTCGTGAAGATCGCGTGCATCGCGCAGATCGTGAACGTCATCGCGCCGATCATGACGCGCCCCGACGGGGTGCTTATCCAGCCGACATACTACCCGTTCGTTGCCTTCGCCCAACACGCGCGAGGCATTGCGCTGACGCCAACGGTGCAGTCGCCGTCATACACTGCCGGTGAGCGCGGGGACGTGCCGGTGATCGACGCGTCGGCGAGCTTCGACCCTGTCAGTGGGGACGTGGCAGTCTTCGTCGTCAACCGAGACGTGAAGACGCCACAGACGATTACGATCCGCCTGGCCGATCGGACAGTCGATCGTGTCAGTGCCTCTGACGTGTTGACCGGTGAACCCAAGGCCACCAACACGTGGCAATCGCCTGAGCAGGTTCACCCGACCCAGCTGACTGCCACCATCACGGCAGACGGACACGTCTTGCTCGCCGTGCCCGGTGGGGCGTTTGCCACGATCAGGCTGCGGACCTCGTGATGGTCACACGCCCGCTAATCGCGGGCATCAGTCCAACCCGGCGACCCTGAGTTGTTGGTGCAGCGCTAGACACCCAATGCGTGCCGTCTGTACAGTCGAGAACGTGTCTTCACTTCCCCTGGCAGAACAACCTCGACCGGCAGTCAGTTGGCGAAGCGTGCTGTTGGGTTTGGCTGGCGTGGTGCTAATCTGCGGGCTTACACCGTACAACGATTATGCGCTGAACAACACGTTCCTCGTGGGCAACAACCTGCCACTGGGCGTAATCATGTTGACGTTCCTGTTCGTGCTGGGCGTCAACGGGCCATTATCGCGATGGAGGCCACGGTCGGCGCTACACGCTGGTGAGCTGTGCGTGGCGCTGTCGATGATGCTCGTCAGTTGCTGCCTGCCGAGCAGTGGTTTGATCCGGTATTTTCCGGCGTCTCTGACCGGGCCGTTATATCATGCACGCTCGGATGCGGAGTTCCGCAGGATCTTCTTGGGGATGAATCTGCCCGATTGGCTCTGGCCGTCGTTTCAGTCGTTGGACCGGTCGACGTGGCCGAACGATCCGATCGTTGTGGGTTACCATCAGCGGTGGATCGAAGGGGGTTGGCCACCGCTGTTGGCGTGGGTGCAACCGGCGCTCACCTGGGGCATTTTCCTCGCTGCGATGTACATCGCGGTGCTTTGTTTGATGCTGATCGTCCGGCGGCAATGGGTAGAGAACGAACGATTGCCGTTTCCACTTGCGCAAATCCAACTGGCCATCATCGAAACGCCCCCGCGCGGAAAGTGGTTGAACAGTACGTTTGCCACCCGCGGGTTCTGGATCGCGTTTGCTTGCGTCTTTCTGCTGCACTGCTGGAACGCGCTAAGCAAATACCACCCGGCGTATTTCCCGACCATCTGGACCTACTACAACTTCACCAACCTGTTTAGTGAGCGCCCGTGGGTGTTCGCCGACCAGAAGTTGAAAGATGCGGCCGTGTTCTTCACGGTGATCGGGGTGACGTATTTCCTGTCTTCGTCGGTCGCGTTCAGCCTGTGGGCGTTCTACGTCCTGCATCAAAGTTACAAGATGATCATGGGCAGCGCGACCGGTGACGCCGACACCCCTGGCCAAGGCGACCAGCACTTCGGTGGGCTGGTGGCGTTCGCGCTCACGATGGCCTGGGTCGGCCGACGGCATTGGATCATGGTCGCACAACAGGCGATTCGCGGTGTGCGACCGGGGGAAGCGCGCGGAAAATATCTTCCCTATCCCGTTGTCGCATGGGGACTGCTCGGCAGCATCGTCGTCATGATCGGCTGGCTGACGGTCGCTGGCGCGGGCCTTGGTGGCGCGACGGTGATGACCCTGCTGCTGCTGTTCCTGTTCGTGATGATCGCCCGCATCATCGCCGAGGTGGGGCTGGTGCATGGTCAGTTGCAGGTCCCGATTCAAAAGCCGTTCAACCTGCTGGCGTTTTACACGGGTGAGAAGCCCGTTTCGGTCGAAACGTTCTACCATGCGGTCTCACTGCAAAGCACCCATTATGATTTCCGCGAAGTGTCCAGCGTCTACAGTCTGCATGCGTTGCGAATGACGGACGAGACGGTCGGTGCCCAGAACCGTGACGGCTCCGGTGCGTCGCGGCAGGGAAAGTGGATCATCGGGTGCCTTGCGCTGGCGCTGGTCGTGGGCTACTTCGTCAGCTTCAGCTCGATGCTGATGACCGAATACACCTATGAGTCAACGCTCGACACACCCGCGCTCACACCGATCAATCGCTGGGGATCGCACGACAACTCGCGCGGCGTGGTCGGCGCGGTCGTGCAATATGAACGCAATCAATACAACCTCAAGCACAGCCCGGTCGGTCATATGACGTTCGGGTTCTTGTTCACCGGTGCTCTGAGCATTCTGCGACTCCGTTTTACCGGTTGGCCCCTGCATCCGATCGGTTATCTGATGCTGGGGACGTTTCCCGGCGCGCACCTGTGGTTCAGCATCATGATCGGCTGGGCGTTGAAAACGCTGGTGGTCCGATTCGGTGGCGCGACGATGTTCAACGCCGGCAAGCCGATCTTCCTCGGCCTCATCGTCGGGGAAGCCTTTGCAGCGGGGTTCTGGCTGGTAATGTCAATCGTTTTGAACGCGATGGGCGTGCCGTACCGCGCGATCAACATCATGCCGGGGTGAGAGAGGCCAGAGCGCGTGGCAATGCCGTATGGTTTACTTACTCTGCGGGATCTCGATGAAGAACGTGCTGCCCTTGCCAATTTCGGACTCGGCCCAGAGCTTAGCCTGCAGTAAATCTGCGGATTGGCGAGCGATGTACAGGCCCAGACCGTTGCCGGGTTGACCGTGGGTTTCACCGCGCGAGTAGGGAGCGAAGATACGGGCCAGATGCTCGTCAGCAATGCCAGGGCCGTTGTCGGTCACCGCGATACGGGCCTCGACGCCGTCGGCGCCCTCGGCCGTCACCTTGACCGAGCCCCTGCAATACTTCACGGCGTTCGATACCAGGTTCTGGATCACCATCAAGAGCAACTCCCGGTCACTGTTGATGATTTCACCACCGCTGACGAACGACGACTCGATCGTCACGCCCTTTTCCTTTGCAGTCCAGGACAACTGGTTTACGACGTCGCCCACGACCGTGCGCAGGTTGACCTGACCAAGCCGCGGTTGCATTTTCCCGTTGCGCAGTTTTTCAGCGTGCAGGAAGCGGTCCATCGTGCTGACCGTGTCGAGAATCGACCGTCTCATTGCTTCGAGGTCTTCCATCGCTTCGGCAAACTGCGCGTGCGGCTTCAGTTCGCGGCGGAGGACTTCTATCATCAGAAGGGTGCCGTTCAACCCGCCGCGCAGGTCGTGCGAGAGGAACGACAGATACTTGGCGCGCGAGTCGGAACTGGCCTGCAACTCGGCCTTCTGCCGATTGCTGAACGCGAGCACACCATGCTTGACGGCAATGTCAACCGCGAGGTTGAGCGCGACGATTTCCTGTGTTTCGAGCGGGCGCTTGACCTCCTCGGTCACATGCTCGATGAGGATCGGCCGGATCAGGCTGTACTCGGTCAGCAGTTCGGACAGGTTGTAGTTCTGCGCGAACCGCGAGTCGCCGTGGACCATCGCGGTGTTCAGCAGTTCCTGGATGGTCGTCGGTTGGTCCGACTCGATCGTCGCTGCCATCTCGGTGAGGGTGAGGGCCAAGTGATCGCGAAGCTTGTCCTGCGATAGCCCTTCGGCGACCGGGACGTTGTCCCCGGCGATACGCAACCACGCCGTCACCACGCTCTCAGCGCTCTGGCGGATCGCCCGGGCGATGTCGGGGAAACTGCGGTACTTCAAAAGGTCCATAGCACGCTGCATTGTTTGCATCTGTTGCCCATCCGCTGCCCGAGGCACCCTTGCCCGCACGCACCATACCATTGTTACGATGATGCCGTCCGGGTCAACTAAATCAGCCTATGACGCGACCCTCTAACGGCTTGCGATCACAGTGGGGCGGAACGAGCCTGGTGTCGGGTGGGCACTGCCCATCTCCAAGCGAAATGGTGGGCAGTGCCCACCGTGCAGGCGGCGGTCTGACGAACTGCCAATGCTGACGCGCACACGTGACGTGAAACCGCCCCAATTGCCCGCCGCGCGACCCAGGTGACGCCTTGTCCTCGTTAACGCAACACCGTACAATCGCCCTTTCGCCACTCGGTCGGATGTTCCGACCGTTGCTGGCGACAAAAGTGATGGACCCTCGGTGCCGCGCGGTCGCCGATGGTTTACAACCCCGAAACTGGGCCGCGCCAACACAGGATAGGCGGGACGTTCGTCCGCCGCATTTAGCTTTATGGTCAATTTCAACCTCATCCACTCGCTCGGTGATCTCGACGAGGAAGTCAACTCTGCCGTCGGTCTGGCACTCGGTGACGCGGCTTCGGACCTCGGCAAGCTCATTCAAGGCGACGAAGTTCAGGACTTCACGCCCGGCGCGATCATCAAGGGCAAGGTTTCCGGTCAGAGTGGCGACGACTTCATCGTCGAGCTCGGCCTCAAGTCCGAAGGCATCCTCGAACGCTCCGAGTTCGACGAACCCGACGCCGTCAAGGTCGGCGATGAAGTGAAGGTCCTCCTCGAAGACGTCGAAGGTGACACCGGTCTGGTGAAGATCAGCAAGCGCAAGGCTGATCGCATCATTAACTGGGAAGCCATCATGAAGAGCAAGAAGGAAGGGGACGCGGTCAGCGGTAAAGTCACCAAAAAGATCAAGGGTGGCTTGCTCGTTGACATCGGCGTGCCGGTCTTCCTGCCCGCTAGCCAGGTCGATATCCGCCGGCCGGGTGAGATCAGTGACTGGATCGGCCGTTCGATCGACGCCGTCATCCTCAAGATCGACGAAGAGCGTCGCAACATCGTCATCAGTCGCCGCAAGATGATCGAACAGCAGCGTGAAGAGCTCAAGCGCAAGACGCTCGACGGCATCAATCCCGGTGACGTCAAGAAGGGCATCGTCAAGAACATCGCCGACTTCGGCGCGTTCATCGACCTCGGTGGCATCGACGGTCTGCTGCACATCACCGACATGTCCTGGGGCCGCATCAACCACCCGTCCGAAATCCTCAAGATCGATCAGGAAATCGAAGTCAAGGTTCTCTCGGTCGACAAGGACAAGGAAAAGATTGCCCTGGGCCTCAAGCAGAAGGATGCCAGCCCCTGGGAAAACATCGAGACGAAGTACTCGATCGGCAGCGTCCACGAAGCCAACGTCGTCAACATCATGTCCTACGGCGCGTTCTGTAAGCTGGAAGAAGGCGTCGAAGGGTTGGTCCACATCTCCGAGATGTCCTGGACCAAGCGCATCAACCACCCCAGCGAAGTCGTCGCACAGGACCAGGCTGTCAAGGTCAAGGTGCTCGAGATCAACAAAGAGAAGCAGGAGATCTCTCTGGGCATGAAGCAGGTCGAGGAGAACCCCTGGGAACGCGTTGCGGAAAAATACCCGCCCGGCTCGATGGTCGAGGGCAAGGTCGTCAACATCGCCTACTACGGCGCGTTCGTCGATATCGAGGAAGGCATCGACGGTTTGCTGCACGTGTCCGATCTGTCGTGGACCAAGATAGTTTGTCACCCCAGCGAAGTCCTCAA
>JBBRHE010000060.1:0-17896 GCA_038223165.1 Tepidisphaerales bacterium | reverse complement strand
GTCGAAGATGAACAGCGATCGGATCGGTCGGCCGGCGTGTTGCGTTCAGTGTTCCTTCATATTGCCGTGGCGGGAACCTCGGAGCACGTCGGCGTGGGGCCGTCCGAGGCTTGGTCCGGTCGCTTCAAGCAACGCGATGCTTTGAGCCACCGATACCTGTTCACCGTCATCGAGCGAGTGGAACCATCGTTCGTATTCGTCGGTGATTTCGACGTTCCACATTAACATAATATAAGTCGTAACCAATAAAAGTCAAAACCGATAATGAGAGCGTTGAATTGCAGGATTCCGAAAAAGCGTCTGCGCATGCGGTCGCGCGGGGATCGGATGCAGGAAACTCTCATTGAGGTCGATGCCCGTGGTGAACGAGCTGGCCAGGCACCACCGGTTGACGATCTGCACGATGACTGCCGCCGGTCTACTTCAAGAACAACTCAACCACCGGCACGGCCACGTTCGGGCGGACCTGCGGCAGGCGGATGGGGAGCGAACTGGCATCTCCGCCTATCGAATAGTGCGCTTGCCAGGCTTCCAGGCCGGTCAGTTGGACCTCGGACCCATCATGCAACAACTGGGCATATTCGACCTTACCGGCCAGGTTGGGGAGGAGAATGTTCTTGTACGGCCAAGCGGTGATGTGGACGTACAGGCGCTTTTTCTCAGGGTTGTAGGTGTAGTGACAGTCGGCCGGTGGGTGGAACTCGTCGGGTGCCTGCGTGCAACCGTAAATGCTGCGGCTGTGATAGTGCATCCAGTCACCGATCTGCTTTAGCACGCTCAACGCGCGCGCGTCGATTTCACCGCGACCGGTGGGGCCGACGTTGAGAAGAAAATTGCCTCCCTTTGCGACGCAGTCGATCAGTGTGCGGATCAGTTGGTCGGCGTCGCGCCAACTCGACTCTTCGCGATGATAGCCCCATGAGCCGCTCATGGTCTGGCAGGCTTCCCAGACGACCTTTTGGCCGTTCAACGTTACCCAACTGTCGGGTTGGAACTGTTCGGGAGTCTTGACGTCCCAGCCATCGGGCAAGTCGAGGCGGTCATCGAGGATGATGTTGGGCGCCAACTCGCGGATGAGCTTATAAAGTTTTTCGCTACCCCAGTCGTCTTTACCCTTTCCACTGCCGTCGGGTTTGACATAACTGAAGTCGTACCAGAGCACGTCAACCGGCCCGAATTCGGTCAGTAATTCCCGTGTCTGGTTGTATAAGTACTCTGCGTACTTTTTCTGGTCGCGGCCGACGTTCATTTTGGCGCGGTCTTCCTCCGATAGTTCGCGATATGGGCCAATGTGCTTGTCGATCACCATCTGCGGATGATGCCAGTCGAGCAGCGAGTGATACAGACCCGTCCGAATCCCGCGTTCGCGGAACGCCTTGATCATCGGTGTGAGCACGTCCTTGCCGTAGGGCGTGTTCGTTACTTTGTAGTCGGTGTGCTTCGTGTCCCACAGGCAAAAGCCTTCGTGGTGCTTGGTCGTGATAACGAAATATTTCATCCCCGCATGCGCCGCCGCGTCGGCCCACCTGTTGGGGTCGTACAGGTCTGGATCGAAGTGCTTGAAGTATTTTCGCTCGTATTCCTCAACGGGAATCTTCTCGTTGTTCATCACCCATTCGTGCCTCGCCGCCAGCGAATAGAGTCCCCAGTGGATGAACAGGCCAAATCGGTCATGCGTGAACCATTTGGTGTCGCCTGGTGTTTTGAGCGTGTCGTGTTGGCCCATGATGTTGTTCCCTTCCTTATGAGAATAGCGTGCGCGACGTTCTACCCGAAGACGCCAGCAGCGACCAGCAGGGTGCGCGTTTCGTCCATCGGCAGGCCGACGATGTTGGTATGACTGCCTTCCATGCGCGTGACGAACGGATCGTCATCCTGAATGCCGTAACCACCCGCCTTGCCCTGCCATTGTTCACCAGCGACGTAGGTGTCGATCTCGGCGCGGGTCAACACCCGCATGGCGACCGTGGACGTGACGATCGCCTCGAACGCCCTGCCACCGGCATACACCGCGACACCGGTCGACACGTGATGCGTTGAACCCGACAGCAGCGTCAACATTCGCCGGGCATCGGTGACGTCTGTGGGCTTGCCGAGCAACATGCTACGCAAGGCCACGACCGTGTCGGCCGCTAGCACTACGCTATCCGGATATTTCGCTGCGATGAAGCGTGCCTTGGCGTCGGCGAGATAGGTCGCGATCTGGCGCGGTGACAGCCCCGCCGGCACGTCCAATTCATCTATGTCCGCAGGCACGACCTCGAACGCGTAGCCGGCCTCGTCCAGCAACTGTCGACGACGCGGTGAACCACTGGCGAGGATTAATTTGGTGTGAGTCGAACTCATCGGCTAACAACGCTATTTCGTCACTTGATTCGCAGCATCCAGATCAAGGCCCATCTGCGTCAGGTGCCCTTCAAACTTCTCACGCACGATGAGGTCCGCAGCCTGATACAGGTGATAAGCCTCGTCTGGCTTGATGTTGAAGTAAGTCGCGATGTTGTTCACGCTTTCGCTAAAGCCGGAAAATGGCAGGTTGGTGATGTCACTCAGGCGGTTGAGCGAAAGATGAACGACCTTCACCTTGTGGTTGCTGCGATCGCGGATCTCGAGATAGCCCGATTCGGTCAGCGTGTCGATACTGGCCCGCAGTTCGCGAGTCGTCCCTTCGTCCCGCGCGTGTTTGACGATCAGCTCTGCGAGCGTTGCGCTGCTCGCACGCTGGATGAGCACGTTGGTGCTGAGACCCGCGCCCGCCTTGAGGCTTTCCAGCAGGCCGATGTCACCCTGGGCGGCGATCTCGGTGTTGAAGCGGGTTGAAGCGTCGATAACGATGAACATCGCGCCATTCGGGTAGGGGTCCGGCTGACCTTTTTCGCGAGCGGAATCCGCCTGGGTTTCAAACATGTTGACGAGCGTCTGAATGCCTAGGTTGTCCGTCACCCCGCCGTCAACCAGATGACGGTACTGTTCAAACGTAGTCGAATAGTCGCGCAGTGTGACATGGTGCAACAGCACCGGCACGCTCGAACTGGCCGCAACGGCATAGGTCAATGGGTACTTGGACAGGTCGGAATTCAACGTGTCGAACGTCTCATTGGAAAACGTGAACGGCTTGCCCGACTGCAGATCGGTGGCGTTGATGAGCAAGCGTGGCCGGTCCGGTCGCAAATCGCTGTAGGTCAGCTCTTTGCCGTTTCGGATGAAAAGGTTGTTGCGAAACGTGTTGGCGAGCAGGTCGGACCGGTCGAGGTTGGAAAATGTCATGCCGAGAATGTTCCACGGCAAGAGCGTCTGCATAAGCAATTCAGACGCGAACGAATGGGTCATCTTCTTCTGGACGTTCTGGGGGTTCCATTCGTCACCCCACGCGCAATAATACGCCGCCACGACCGCCCCACCACTGACGGCCGAGATGTAGTCGGTGTGCTGCAGGACACCAAGGCGCTGCAACTGAAACATGCTTGCCGCGCCGAAGTTGGCGCTGCGCGACCCACCACCGGAGATCGCGATGCCGACGAAATAACCATCCGCATCGTAAACCGGTGGTGTCGCGGGGTTGGTCGCGGGGCGCATCGGCTGCTCGTCACTGCCGGGTCGCTCGCTCAGGGCCGGTGGCATCGACAGGAAAGTCCCCGCGCGCGTCGCGTTAAGACTGCGCCGTTCCAGTTGAACCTTCGGGTCGTTCAACGGCTTGTTCACGAATGTACAGCCACTGAGCGCGACCGTGACGCCCATAGCGATGCAAAGCAATGTCTGACGTAAGCTCATGTCGCGGGGATTGTACCTGCGGTGCGCGCAAAACAAGGGCGCGGTACCAGCCGTGTGAAAACAACTGCATATGCCCGCATCAGTACGTTGCCAAGTTCGCGCACGATGGGATAGAAGGGGTTAGGATACGTAGCTCATAACGAGGCCCACGATGACCATTGCCAATCCAACGATTTCTCAAGCGTCTACCATCGATCATTCCAAACCTTCTCCTGCAGCCAACGTGCAGGTGACCAAGTGGGTCCAGAAGATGATCGACCTCTGTCGGCCCGACCAGGTCGTCTGGTGTGACGGCAGTAAAGCAGAACGCGTTCGCCTGACGCAGCAAGCCATCGACGCGGGCGTGCTGATTAAGTTGAACGAACAGAAGCTGCCCAACTGCTACCTGCATCGCAGCAACCCCAACGATGTGGCGCGATCTGAACATCTGACTTTCATCTGTACCCCGTCCGAAGACATGGCAGGCCCCACCAACAACTGGATGGAGACCAAGGCCGGCTACGCGAAGCTGCGCCCGTTGTTCGATGGCTGCATGAAGGGGCGCACGATGTACGTCGTGCCGTTTGTCATGGGCCCGATCGGCAGCCCGCTGGCCAAGGTGGGCGTCGAGCTGACCGACAGCATCTACGTCGTCCTGAATATGCGCATCATGACCCGCATGGGCGATGTCGCATGGAAGCAGCTCGGTGAAAGCGACGAGTTCACGCGCTGCCTGCACTCGCTGGGCGACGTGAACCCCGAACGGCGGTACATCTGCCATTTCCCGTACGACAACACCATCTGGTCCTTCGGCAGTGGCTATGGTGGCAACGCCCTTCTGGGCAAAAAGTGCCTGGCGCTGCGCATCGCCAGCGTTTTAGGTCAGCAGCAAGGCTGGATGGCCGAGCACATGCTGCTCATGGGCGCGCAGAGTCCGCAAGGCGAGAAGACCTACGTCGCTGCGGCGTTTCCCAGCAGTTGCGGCAAGACGAATTTTGCGATGCTCATTCCACCGAAAAAGTACACGGACCAGGGGTGGAAAATCACCACTGTGGGTGATGACATCGTCTGGATGTGGGTCGACGAAAAGTCGGGTCGTCTTCGCGCGATCAACCCCGAGGCGGGCTACTTTGGCGTCGTCCCCGGCACCAGCCTGCACACCAACCCCAACGCCATGTTCGCGATGAACAAGGACACGATCTACACCAATGTCGCGCTTACGCCCGATGGTGACGTTTGGTGGGAAGGCAAGACCGACGCCGCCCCACCCAAGGCGATCGACTGGCAAGGCCAGGAATGGACCCCCGACAGCGGTCGCAAGGCGTCGCACCCGAACAGTCGGTTTACTGCGCCGATGGTGAACAACCCCGCGCTCGACCCCGCTGCGAACGATCCCGACGGGGTCGTCGTGTCGGCGATCATTTTCGGTGGACGCCGCAGCCGCACCATTCCGCTCGTCTTCCAGGCATTCAACTGGGTCCACGGCGTCTACCTCGGCGCCACCATGGGCTCCGAGACCACCGCCGCGGCCGTCGGCCAGCAAGGCGTCGTCCGTCGAGACCCGATGGCGATGCTGCCGTTCATTGGCTACAACATTCGCGACTACCTCGTCCACTGGTTTCGCATGCGCAAGAAGATGAGCGACTGCCCGCGCATCTTCAACGTCAACTGGTTCCGCAAGGACGACCAGGGCCGCTACCTGTGGCCCGGCTTTGGTGAAAACATGCGCGTTCTAAAGTGGATCATCGACCGCTGCCAGGGTCGTGCCTACGCGAAGGAAACCGCCATCGGTTGGATGCCCCGCGCCGAGGACATCGACATCGAAGGCCTCGCCGTCACCCGTGACCAGATGAAGCAACTTCAGTCGGTCAATCTTGAAGAGGTCAAGGCCGAGATCATGAGCCAGGAAGAACTCTTCCTGAAGCTGGCGGGTGATCTGCCCAAGGAAATGATCTTCCAGCGGGAATTGCTGGTGACTCGCTTATAGCGCCTTCAACCCGACATTTTCCTCCCTCTGTAGTGGCGACGCCTGCGTCGCGGTGATGCGCAGCATCGTTCTGCCGTACCACGGGCGGCTCGCCCGTGTTTGTTTTTGTCAATGGCGAAGGCATGGGTGGGCCGTCCATGGTACGGAAGAAATTGCAGTTGCGCCGCACCGAGACGCAGGTGTCGCCACTACAATTCTGGCAAACTTGGTGAACGCGGAGGTCAATTTCAACGCTCCGCCTACCCTGCTGACGGCGGAGCCAAGGCCCGTTACAATCCGTCCGCCGGGCACCCGTAGCTCAGTTGGATAGAGCAGCGGATTTCTAATCCGCCGGTCGGTGGTTCGAGCCCACCCGGGTGCATTTGGGTTACTACTCGCAAGGCGAACGCTTTAGTGACCTCGTAGATTCGGTAGAATTCCCGCCATGCCACTCTCTTCCACGCTCGCGAGTTTGAACATCGTCCTCCCTGCTGTCGCTGGGCCGTTTGGCGCGTACGTACCGGCCAAGCGGGTGGGCAATCTGGTTTTCGTTGCCGGTCAGTTGCCGATGAAGGATGGGATACTGATGGTGACCGGGACGGTGCCGTCGAAGACCAGCGTGGACGATGCCACCGCCGCGGCGAGGCAGTGTGTGATCAACGGCCTGGCCGCCGCGGCGACGGTGTTGCCGTCGGTGGACGTGATCGTCGGCATCGTGCGGGTCGGGGCGTTTGTCGCGTCGGACACTGGTTTTACCGCCCAACCGAAGGTCGCCAACGGGGCCAGTGAGTTCCTCGTCCAACTGCTTGGTGAAGCCGGCAAACACGCGCGGGCGGCGGTGGGTGTGAATGTCCTGCCGCTGGATGCGAGTGTTGAGGTGGAATTTATCTTTGAGGTGGCATGAGAGGAGCCACCCGTCAGGCCGCCGTAACAAACATTCACGCTCGGCCAGCGTACTGTGCTATAGTTTGTTACAACAACGATGATTCGCTTTGCCACCATCCACGACGTTCCCGAGATCCAGCGGATCGTGAACAGCCATGCCGAACTGGGCAAAATGCTGTTCAAGAGCTACGCAGAGTTGTATGAGAATCTGCGCGCGTTCGCGGTTTTTGAACGCGACGGCAAGGTGGTCGGCTGTGTCGCGCTGGGACTGATCTGGGCGGACCTGGCCGAGGTGCGGTCACTGGCGGTGGACGACAACTATCGCGGTCAGGGGATCGGCAAGGCACTGGTCCAATGGTGCATCGCCGACGCAAGGCGGCTCGAGATCCGCAAGCTGATGTCACTGACGTACGAGAAAACCTTCTTCGAAAAGCTCGGCTTTAAGGTCGTCGAAAAGGACACGCTGCCATTGAAGGTCTGGAGCGACTGCGTCAAGTGCCCCAAGAACGACAACTGCGACGAGATCGCGATGGTCCACGAATTGGCGGACGTGAAAGTGATCGACGCGCCCAACGCGCACCCGACACCGAAGGGGCTAAGCATCCGCGTGTTGCAGGGAATGACGAGCGCGTGATCGCGCGTGCGCGTGTCTGCGTGTCCGCGTGTCCGCGTGTCTGCGTGAAATTGTTAGAGACGCGAAGGCGCGAAGGGCGCAAAGAAAACGCGAAGTAGATCGAAGACTGGCGTGGAGGGAAATGGAAACCACGATTTCCGCCTTTCCTACGCGTGTATTTTACTTGGCGAGCTTCGCGCCTTCGCGTACCTGAATCCCGGATCGTAAATGATCGAGTGCGCGCAGCGGTGATCCGGCGCGCAGCGATTGACTGAGCATTTCAACACAATTGTCTCTGCATTCCTCCAGACATTCCGCAACTCGCCGAACGAATTGCACCGCATAGCGCTCTGGCGCGCACTGAGTTCGTAGAGAGTAGGAACGGGTCCTGCCGATCAACGGTGAGAACTGTTCACGATGCTCTTTGACAAGTGAAGAATGGGTTCATATCGACGGCCGTCGTTTCGTGTCGTTTCGTGTCGGTTTCGGTCGTTTGTATGTCGTTTGTATGTCGGTTTCGAATCGGACTTTTCGACCCGTCTGTGCGGCCAAGCGCTCGCTGGCGTTGCGGTTACGTGGCGAATGGAGGAAGGAACGGGTCGAAAACTTTAATTTCTGTGACTGGGCGCGATGGGATCACGGGGTCTTGTACAGGTGCCCAAACTCGCGATACCACCCGACGAACTTGCGCAACCCCTCGGCGAGCGTCGTCTTCGGTTCGTAACCCAATTCCGCTTTTGCGCGGGTAAGGTCTGCGAAGGTGCGTTCGACGTCACCGAGTTGCGCGGGGCGCTTGTCGAGGATGGCAGGCTT
Organism: Tepidisphaerales bacterium; assembly: GCA_038223165.1. Classification (GTDB taxonomy): domain Bacteria; phylum Planctomycetota; class Phycisphaerae; order Tepidisphaerales; family Tepidisphaeraceae; genus DASYHQ01. Next base: position 9,869 of record JBBRHE010000060.1, on the reverse strand, counting down.
GCCGACGGCGCGTTCGAGCTCGGCGATCAGTTCGGTCAGTGTGACGGGGCTGCTGCCACCGAGGTTGTAGATGCGGTAGCGGTCACCCTTCTCGAGTGACGCCATGATGCCCGAGACGATGTCGTCGACGAACGTGTAGTCGCGACTGGTCGTGCCGTCACCGAAGAAGGGGATTGGTTTGCCAGCCGAGATCAACCGGGTGAACTTGTGGATCGCCAGGTCGGGGCGCTGGCGAGGACCGTAGACCGTGAAGAATCGCAGGCACGAGACAGGCAGTTTGTACAGGTGCCAGAACGTGTAGCAGAGCAGTTCACCGGCGCGCTTGGTGGCTGCGTAAGGGCTGATGGGTTCAGCGACCGGGTCCTCCTCACTGAACGGGATCTTCGCGAGGTTGCCGTAGACGCTCGAACTGCTGGCGAACGCGAACTTGCGCACACCGTGGTTCACGGCAGCCTGCAGCAGATGCGTCGTCCCCTCGACGTTGACGCGCGCGTAGTACGCGGGTTGCTCGATGCTGGGTCGCACGCCCGCCATGGCAGCCAGGTGGAGGATGCCGACGGGTTTGGTCTTGGCGACGAGCGCGTCGATCTTGGCGCCGTCGGTGATGTCCATCTCCTCGACGTCGAACTTCTCACCAAGCGACGTGATGCTGGAGAGGTTCAGCTCTTTCCAGGCGCGGTCGTAGAAGTCAGAGAAGTTGTCGATGCCGATGACGTGATAACCGCGTGCCAGCAGCTCCTGAGCCGCGTGCGAGCCGATGAAGCCTGCGGCCCCGGTAACCAGGATGTTCGGTCGATCTGCTGCCATGCGTCCTCCGTGATGATCGTCGCATCACAACCCACTAGCGGCACCGACGCAAGCGCGGCGCGCCAGTGCATGCCACCACTACGATCGCGAGGGAAGTGTGTTGATGCAGGAGAAATCCCTGGTTCGGCTGACCAAGGCAATCAGCACCGGCGAGGCACAGGTGGTGATCCAACCGGTGACACTTACGCTTAGCCGACAGTTGCTGTCACTTGATTGGCTAGGTTGGTTTCCCCAACCGTCAATCCCAGTGACGCCGCATCGACCCGAGCGTTCGGCAGCAGAATCGTGAACCGGCTGCCCGAGCCCTTGCCACTATTGACACTGATGTCACCCCCCCACTGGCAAGCGAGTCGCCGGGCGATGGTCAGACCAAGGCCGAAACCCTTGGTGTGATTGCGTTCGGCATTGTCGAGCTGGACGAACTCGTCGAACAGTGTGTCGATGACGGCAGGGTCGATACCGACCCCGGTGTCGATGACGTGCAGTTCGACATTGGCTCCGCGAGCGTCGATCTCAACGCGAATACCACCTTCGTTGGTGAACTTGATGGCATTGCTGATCAGGTTGGTCAGCACCCGGTCAAGCTTCGACAGGTCGCAGCGGATCATCAGGTCGGTCGGCACGCTCGACCGCAACCAAAGCCCTCGCGCCGCGGCGACAGTGTGCTGACGCTGAAGGACTTCGGTAACCAGGTCGGCCAACGGGAAGACATCTTGATGAACAGGTTCAGCAGCGAAGTCGAGCTTGGCATATTCGAGCAGCGTGTTCAGCAGGTCGGCGGTGGCCTTGGCGCTGGAGCGCATGTCGCGCACGGTCGCCGCAAGCGCCGCCTGGTCGTTGGTCGCCTGGTTCACCTCGGCCAGGTGAGACTGGAGGATGATTGCGTTGAGAGGGGTGCGCAGGTCGTGACTGATCGCGTTGAGGAAGAAGCTCTTGCGTTTGCTCTCTTCACGGCTCTTCTCCAGATTGTCGGACAGTTCCTTGTTCCGCCCGATCTCGCCGTAGACGACCTTGAAATTGCGAGCCTGGAGCGCGTATCGCCAAGTCGAGTAGACGAGGAAGACCATCACGATGTCGTACAACCGCCACGCCGGCCAGAAGAGTTTGATGGGGATGAAGAGGTAACCACAGATGCCACAGAGCAGGAAGATGTTCCGCATGCCGCGCAGCACCTGCTTGGCGGGGATGTCGGGCAAGGTGCGCTCGTTGCGCCACCAGTGCGACATGATCAGCATGTACCCCGTCGCAACGGCAAGGTCGAGTGTGACTGTGGTGACGATCCAGAACATGTCCCCCCGCATGCAGTGGAACAGGGTCCGGTACGGCATGTCACCACCGGCGAACCAGTCGAGAAAGGATTGTAGACTCATGCGTTCTTCCCAACGTTACGAGCACTTGCGACGATCACAGTTTGCGCAGAGGACGAACGTCAACCACCGTCATCCCCGCTGCGGTCGCCGACTGGATGCCGAGATCGGCATCTTCAAAGGCGTAACACAGGTTGGCCGGAATGCCAATCTGTCTCGCGGCCTCCAGGAAGATGTCCGGCGCTGGCTTACCATGCTGGACCTCGTCGGCGGTCACGACGGCGGCAAAGCGGTGCAAGAGGCCCAGGGCATCGAGCGTTTTCAGGCAGATCGCCCGGGTGGCGCCGGTCGCGACCGCCATGGGCAGTTTGCCGTTGTATTCCATGATGACCTTGAGCACAGGCTCGATCGCCACGACCTGTGGAATCATCTCTACGAACAACCGTTCCTTGAGTTCGGCCGATTCCTGGACGGGCAGTGTATAACCGTGCCGTTCGTTCAGAATCTCGAGGATGCGGACAGTCGGGATGCCGGCCATGTCGTAGAACATGGCCTCGGGGAAGTCGTGCCCGTACTGCCCCAGCGCCGCCGACCAAGCCTTGTAGTGGAGGGGCATGGTGTCGGCGATCGTGCCGTCACAGTCAAAGACGAGTCCACGGATATGAGGGGGGATGGAGATCATGTGTAACCGCGGGATGGTAAACGGTGATTGGGAGAATCGGAAGGACGATTCAACGCCTGAAACATGGCGGTGTCGTGCGCGTGCTGTAGGGGTTGGTTGGCTTTTCGCTGCCTTTCACTACGATGACCATCCTATGATTCAGCCAGGGCTTCCACCGACCATCCCCCCACCCACCGCCAAGCCCGCGCAGACCCCACCTGCGCCGCAGCAATCGACGAATGTGAAGGACACGATCGAGTCCATCCTGGTTGCGTTCATCCTTGCCTTCATCTTCCGCGCGTTTGTGGTTGAGGCGTTCGTCATCCCGACCGGCTCGATGGCGCCAACGCTGCTCGGCGCCCATATGCGGTTCTTCTGTCCAGATTGCGGGTACCGCTTTACAACCAACTACAGCTCGCAGCGTTCGCAGGATGACGACGTATATGTTCCGAACCAGGCCGAGCCTGTCGAGGTGCGAAAAGACGTCTACGAAACCCGTGTCTTCCCGATCCACTGCCCCAATTGCGGGTTCAAGTTCCCCAAGGAAACCTCCAAGGGCGACGACAACGACGCCACGTCCCCACCGGTGCATCACGGGGATCGCATTCTCGTGATGAAGTATCTGTACTTGTTTCAGGACCCCAATCGCTGGGACGTCGTGGTCTTCAAAAGCCCGGAAGCGCCAGCGAAGTACGACTACACGCAGAACTACATCAAGAGGTTGGTCGGCAAGCCCAACGAAATCATCATGATCCTCGATGGCAACATCTACGTCGCACCGAACACCGGCCAGGCACCGGCACCGGCTGACTTTCGCGTGCAGACCAAGCCCCCTGAGGCGCAGGATGCGCTCTGGCGGATCGTCTATGACAACGACTTCCACCCGCGCGGCCAATTCCGGGCGCGTGAATGGAAACAACCCTGGACCCCCAGTGATGCCAGCAGTTGGGACCAGTCGGCAAATGGGGGTCGTACGTTCCGTTTCACGAATGCCAACGGAGCCGCGACCCTGCGGTTCGATCCCAATGCAACGCCTGACGTCTTCCCACTGAGTGACTTTGTCGGCTACGACCAGACGCACTTCGGTTACCCACCCGACTATGCGCCCATTCGCCGACTGCAGGGGGATATCTACGACGCGGAGCTGTTCCCACCGAAGAACAACGTCAGTGAAGTGAAGCTGGCGCTCAACTACCGTCGTACGAGCGGTGACGGATCATTGCGCTTGCGTCTATCGAAGCTCGACCAGACGTTTATCGCGGAGATCACGCCTGACAAGGTCCGGTTGCTGCGCGTTGAGGGGCCGGGGACGGACGCGAAGCTCGTCAGTGAGACGGAGTTCGACGGTCGGTCGGACCGCGCTCGGCGGATCGACTTTCAGAACGTGGACTATCGCGTCAGCCTGTCCATCGACGGTAAAGAGCTTCTCGCGACCGATGCCACCTACGCGCCCGACGTAGACATGCTGTTAAACGCCTTCAATCGTCGTCAACGGCTGCCCAAACCGACGATCGAGATCACTGCCGAGAAGCAGACCTGCGAGCTTTCGCATGTGGGTCTGTGGCGAGACGTCTATTACACCAACCTCAGCTCCGAGTCGCGCGACGGTGTTGCCGACGTGCCAATGGTTTGGGCCAACCCCGTTCGCTTCCCCAACCACCTGATGGTGCTCGGCCCGGACGAATACTTCGTTTGCGGCGATAATTCGCTTATCAGTGGTGATGCCCGCATATGGAAGTCACCGATCAACCTGCCCTATGAGGAATTGGACGTCCAAGCCGGCCGCGTGCCAGGCCGGTTCATGCTCGGCAAAGCTTTCTTCGTCTACTGGCCAGCCGGTTATCGCCCGTTGCCGAACTTGCCCGGACTGGCCCCGAACTTCGGCCAGATGCGATTCATTCATTAGCATCATTACCGGATCGCTTCGCGACCGGGCAACCCGGTGGGCCACCGCCCCGACCTACCTTTTACCATCGGTGAACAAGCCAGACTCTAAAGGGAACGGTGGCCGGATATCGCGTTGGATTGTACCGACGCTTGTGGGTGATATTGGGTCCCCGCATTTTCACGTTAAAACCCTGTAAGCAGCCGTTTTACGATCGACTTCGATCATTAACAGGCCCCGAATACCCGGCCGAGCCTTTCCCTTTACATCACGCGCCGAAATTGCTTGACGGTTTTGCATCTGCTCGTAACAATCGGCCGTATATCACCGGGATGGAGCATCTCAAGGTTTCCGGTTCAATTCGAAGATCACGTTTGAAGTACGAAAGTTTGTCAATCTTGCAGCCGATGTAACGGACAGAGGACCTATTTGGCCCGCAGGCATTTTCTGCGAACCAACAGGCCCAGTTAGACGCAATACTTAGACACGGTCCCGCTTCTGGCGGTTGCGGTGACCCTGCCTCTACCGAGTGGTTAACCTATGGCGACAGCCGCGGTTCAATCTGGCCTCCAGTTGTATCTCCGATCGATCAACGAATCCCCGTTGCTCACGGCAGACGAGGAGAAGCAGCTCGGTCGGAAGATCGTCAACGATAACGACCCCGCGGCCCGTGAGCGGATGGTTCGTTCCAATCTGCGCCTCGTTGTCAACATCGCAAAGCACTACGTCGGTCGCGGTTTGGCTTTGCCGGACCTGATCGAAGAAGGCAATATCGGGCTTCTCAAGGCCGTCGAAGGCTTTGACCCGGAGAACGGGTGCCGTTTCAGCACGTACGCCTCGTGGTGGATAAAGCAGGCGATAAAGCGTGCCCTGATCAACAGCGTGCAGGCGATCCACATCCCGGCCTACATGGTCGAGCTGATGAGCCAGTTCAAGCAGGCCATGCGCAAGCTGGAAGACCAACTAGGGCGCACCCCGAGTATCGACGAGCTATCGGCCCATCTGAAGATGTCGCCAAAGAAGCTCAAGATCATCCGCAAGGCCGTCAAGGCCTATCATTCGCCCACTCAGGTGGCTTCGGACGATGGTGAGCTAACGATCAACGACCTCGTCGCTGACACGCACAACCCGACGCCCGACCAGGAAGTCTGCGACACCGACGAACTACGTCAGCTTGGGGAACTGCTGAAAGAAATCGACGACCGCGCCAGCAATATCCTCAAGCTCCGCTATGGCCTGACTGGTGAAGATCCGCTTACGCTCAAAGAAATCGGTGAACGCATCGGCCTGACCCGCGAACGCGTTCGGCAGATCGAACACGAAGCGCTGAGAAAACTTCGCGACCAGATGATGGCTGGCGTGAACTAAGTCCACGGCGGTCGAGTCATTCAATTGAGAATGAAGACGCCTGAGCGCTATGCAAAGGTGTTTTACTTTCCCATCGCGGTAGAGCCGACGGACGGGGCCGCTTGCTACCATGGGCGGGGCCCGCTACCCCCGAAGCGAACACTATTTGCTGAACCCAAACCGCAAGATCGTCAGGATCGCTTTCACGCCGTCCTTCCAGGTGATCTTCTTCCCCTCTTCGTAGCTGCGGCCATAGTACGCGACGCCGACTTCGTAGATCCGGAGGCGTGGGCGGATCTTGGCGATCTTGGCGGTGACTTCGGGTTCGAATCCGAAGCGGTTGCACTTGATCGTGATCTGGTCGAGCACGGCCTTGCGGAAGACCTTGTAGCAGACTTCCATGTCCGTGAGGTTCAGGTTCGTGAACATGTTGCTGAGCGTCGTCAGGAATTTGTTGCCCAGCGTGTGATAGTAGTAGAGCACGCGGTGCGGTTCACCGATGAACCGGCTACCGTAGACGACGTCGGCCTTGCCGTCGACGATCGGCTGCAGGAGCTTCATGTAGTCTGACGGGTCATACTCCAAATCCGCATCCTGCACGAGCACTGTGTCACCACTGGCCAGCTTAAAGCCGTCACGCAGCGCGGCACCCTTGCCCTCGTTCACGGGCTTATGGCGAATCTGGAAAGACGCCTGAGGGAACATCGCAGGCAATTCGTCGAGCTTCACAGCGGTTTCGTCGGTCGAGCAGTCGTTGACGCAAATAACCTCACGTGTCACATCGGGTGGTAGCTCGGCGTCCACGACAAGTTTGATCAACGACTGCACGGTGGCAGCCTCGTTATAGACGGGAATGACGATCGAAACTTTGGTGACCGGTTGCGTAATCATGGGCGCAGAATTGACTCGGCGGCGATGGTAGCCGATGCCCCCCCGATGGCAAACGTTGAGGTCGGTGGAAAATTTCGAAGGTCGACCGGTCAGGCGTGAGATTTCAACAGGTCACGGTAGGCATCCATGACGGCCAATAATCGCTCGCGCGGCTGGACAACATAGAACAATTCGCGGTCGAAAAGCGTCCTTTCCAATGCGAGCTGCTGCTCTGACTCGGTGAACCGGCGCTCCCAATCCAGAACAATCGGATCGCGAGCGCGCGACTTGATCTCGCGGTGCATCTGCGTGAAGAGGGTTGACCGTTCCAGTGACTTCCGTGGCGCCGCGGTGATGGCGGCAACGAGGTCCATCTTTGCCTCGCCGAGCACGCGGTGTTTCAGTTGGTGTCCTTCCTGCCGCAAGCAGGTCAAGCAGGCTCGCGCTTGATTGAGCGCATCGGGGAACACGAGCGTCGCCGTCGCGACGCTGAAGTGCGGTGGCTTCAGGTGGAAGTATCGCTCGATCAGCTTGTCGAGCACCTGGTCGTAACGGCCACCACCGATGCCGTGGGTGAATTGATCTACAAGGAACAATCGAAAGAACATCGTCAATGTCAGCGCGCGGGGCGCCAGACGAAGGTTGTGACGCCGCAACCATGAAAGCAGCGCGGTCGCCGCTTCTGACGCGTCGGCGGAGGGGTCGAACGCAAACGCATCGTCTGCTCGCACGATCGCCCAGTGGCCGTCCACGTCAATAAGCGTTGCTCGCTCGCGATGACCATCGGACATGTCGTCCAACCACAGCGGCACTTCACAGGCCCCGTCCGACTGCTTCAAGTCGGGCATCGGTCGGCCGTCATCGTCGATGTCGTTCTCGTGTCGATACTCGTGCAATGCCGCGTTGTACGCGGTCGCGAACTCGCCGGCGTTCGCGCAAATGTGATGCGCCAGTGTCAAGAATGGCTCACTGACAAACATCGGTGACGCCAGCATCGCGTGATGCCGCAACCCAAGTGACCAGTCGACCGCGTGCGTCGCGTTGACGATCGCACTGGACAGTGGCACGTCCTGGTCCAACCCCAGCTTCGTCATCGCGTCGAAGAACGTGTCGGCGATCGGTTTCGTGGTCCATGTCGCAGCGGCTGTGTCGAACTGCTGGCGCACCTCCGCGAGATAGGCGGGCGTCGGTTGACGCAACAGGCCACTCCACTGCGCCTTGGCGATCTGTGGATCATCCGTGATCGCCACTCCACCGCCGGGCCAGCGGACCTGCAGGTGTTTGGGCGCGTCGGTGTCGACAGCGAAGTAATAGGCTTCGCCATTAACCTGTTCGGCCAGCGAGTTGATCATCGCGTGCTTGGCCCATACGCCAGGGTGATACAACTCCGTTTGATGACCCGTTGCGATGAGGGGCTTGTCGTCGTCCGTATGACCGATCCAATGCCGCATCTGCCGGCGAAGCTCGGGCAGTGGCGCGTTCTGAATGCACACGTGCGTCGCGCGGCGCAACACCATCGCGTTCTCGCGCGTCTGTGCGATCAGCGTGTCACGGTCGGGCCATAGCAGGGTCTGCCCGTCGTTGGCGGGGGCTTTCCAATCGGCGTAGCGGGCATCGGCGACGGGCATGGCGGGTTATTTCGAACAGCAACAGGAAGAGGGCTCACAACTGTCCGACGCCGACGTAACCACCAGCTCGGGTGCCGCCTCTGCGGCGATCGTCGCGATCTCACGCTCGAGGACCTGCGTGTAGTGGGCCAGCCGGTTGTCCGGATCGTCAAGCTGCCCGCCGAAATGTCGCGACGGGTCGTTGTAGATGCGACGAACGGGGATCTCGGTCAATCGCAACCGATCGTGTGCCACGCGTGGCCACAATTGCATGGGAAACGCGTAACCGGGCTCGGTCAGCCCGAGTTTCATCGTCGCACTCACACGATGGGCCTTATAGCCGCAAAACGCATCGGTCAGGTTCAGGTCGAACAGGTCGTTGAGCTTCAGCGTCAATTTCGCGTTGATCGACCTGCGATCCGCCGGCGCGGCGTCGTCGGTGGCGTCCTTCGCCAAATAGCGCGACCCACTGACAAGGTCCCACCGGTCCGTCGCGATCTCACGGAGAAAGTCCGGAATGCGGCTGGGCTCGTGTTGCTCGTCGCAGTCCATGGTGATGACCCATTCATACCCATGCGCATCGGCGTACGCGAAGGCATCGATCAAGCTCTTGCCATACCCCTGGTTGGGGCGATGGGTTAGGACCCTCACATCGTTCCGGGCCGCGAGGATGCGTGGCGTATCGTCGGTGCTGCCATCGTCGACCACCAGCACGTCCGTCTTGTACTTCGTCACTTGATCGAGAACGTGATTGGCGTACTTCTGCTCGTTGTGGACAGGGATGGCGATAAGGGTTCGCAAACGATGTGCTCCCAAAGACGACGATAACCGATCCCGCGGCCAAGGGTTCCGCTCCCCAGTGGCTAGCGATCGATCGTAGAACGCCTCTTTCACAGGGTCAACCAGCAAAGCGTATCCAAAGCCTTGCCCAATTTGCCGCTATGAGGGGTTCTCCGTATATTCTGCGGTGGGGTTGGCGTGGGAGCGAGGAACCGAAGCAATGGCATCTCAAGGCAAGACCGTCTGCATCCTGTTCACCGTCGCCGTGACCGCCTGCGCATTGGCGGTCGGTTGCAAGTCGACTCCTTCGAACCGCGCGCCGGCTGCGATCGACCTCTACGTCGCGGGTGTGCGCGCCTATGAAGCGGGTGACGAAAACCTGGCGATCTCCAACCTCGTCAGCGCCACCGAGACTAATGGCAACCTCATCATGGCCGCCACCCTGCTTGGTGATCTGTACAAGGCCCAGGGCAAATACGACCAGGCCCGCGAACAGTACCAGCGCGTCGCCACGCTCGATGGTTACAACTACCAGAGCCACTATAACCTCGGTGTGACCTACCAACTGCTTGACCAGTTGAAAGACGCCGTCGCCAGTTACAAGC
>JBBRHE010000059.1:0-17962 GCA_038223165.1 Tepidisphaerales bacterium | reverse complement strand
CACAAGGGTAGAGTCCAGTTTCGCGTGGAGCTCGTTGAGGTTGATCGGCGAGGCGTTCAAAAGGGCGGTTATTCTACCACCGCACCAGCACCGCCGTCGCGTCATCGGTCAGATTCTTTGTCGCACCGAAGGAAAATACAGCGTCGAACAGGTCTGCCACGGGGTCGATCGAAGAATTAGCACAGATGGCAAGCACGCGATCGAGCGTGAACTCTTCGCGACCCGCCGCGTCACGCTGTTCCAGTAGTCCATCGCTGACCAGCAAAACCGTTCCACCCGCAGGCAGTGTGACCGTTTCGGCTTCATAGCTGACGTCGTCCATCACACCTATCGGCAGGCCGGCGCCCTTGTCGAGCAGGGTCGTCTGACCGTCCGGTGTCCGCAGTATCGCGTAGCTGTGACCGGCGTCGACATAGCTGAGTGTGTTCGCGACTGAATCGAAGATGCCGACCCACGCCGTCACGAATTTATTGCCGGGACTGCGCGGTGAGACGTAGCGATTGACGGCCATCATCGCGTGAGCCGTGTCCGCGTGTTCGCGGAGCGCCGCGTGCAGATATCCCTGCGTGGCCGTCATCAATACACTGGCGGCGATACCATGCCCACTGACGTCACCCAGCGCGACAGCCACTTTCCCACCACTCAGGTCGATGATGTCGAAAAAGTCGCCACCGACGTACTGACCTGCGCGACTTTCACCAATCACCGTGAATGGTTTCACGTTGGTATGTCGTTTCGGCAGTATCCACTTCTGCGCCGCCGCCGCTGCCGACAGTTCTGCTTCGACCTCGGCGGCCCGCCGTTCAACTTGCACGCGTTTCAGGTTCGCCAGCGCCAGGCTCGCCATGCGCCCCAAGGCAACGGCGAACGAGCCGGTCTGCTTACTTGGCATCAGCGCGCCACCACGATGGTCGAGGTAGAGCATCGCAGCGACTGTCTCACCAAGCTTCAGCGGGATGCACATCGCGGCGCTGATCTGCATTTGGACGATGCTTTGACTGACATCTTCACCGGGTGTGATCTCCGCGACCTGGCCGCTCAGCGCTGTCATCAGGAGTGAACGGCTGAACGAGACCGCGCCGTCACTGGCGCGAAACTTCGCCGCGATGACGTCCACACCACCATTGGCATCGGCTGGCCTTAGCAACGCTGCGTTGGTCAGTCCCGTCCCGCGCGTGGCGAGGTCGATGAGCGCGTCGGCCAACGCCTTTTCGTCGACGGCTTCGTGAAGGGCAGCCGTTCCTTCCAGCAGCAGCGACAACAGATCGCCTTGCAGATTGCGCCCAGCGCCCGAATCGATCGTGCGAACGGCCGTCTGGCCCATGTCGTCCACAGAACGCATCTGGGGTCGCCGACGTGGGGACGCCGAGAAGACGAACGTCCAAGGCACGACCCGAACGAGGTCCCCCTCAGCCAGCGGCATCTCGACGTTTGGCTGAAGCTTTACCCCGTTCAGAAAAGTGCCCCATCGGCTGCCCAGGTCGACAATGCGCCAGCGCTTGTCCCCATCACTGATAAACCGGACGTGCCGACGAGAAACTTTGTCGGCGTCGGCGGGAAGGAGTAGGTCGCAATCCTCCTGCCGGCCCAACGTCAGGCCAGCGGGCGTGCTCGTCAGCGTAAACGGCTCGACCTGCGGGCCCGCAATGGGCAACAGGTATTGCAGTGATGGCTGGGTGGAAGTGACGTCACGCATACGAACTGGTTGGCGCAAAGGGGAATTCTTTTGCCTCTCCTGAGGCAGGATTTTACCATATGTCGCGACGGAGGCACGCGTCGCGCGCCGGCCGTTTCATTTCATCGCCGTTTGTGCCGTACCAATTATCAGGAGAAGCAGTGAACATTCACTGTCCGCATTGCAACCATCCCATGGAATTGAAAGGCGTGCGCGCCGGTCGATTTACCCCTGCCTGCACAGTCTGCAAGCAACGTTTCCAACTGACGATCTCGCCCGACGCGGCGGTGGAACCGGTTGTGGAAAAAATCGACGCAACCACAGCGAGCGTGTCGACCGCTCCTGCGAGCGCAACGGCGGTCGCAGTGCAACAGGTGAAGCAGGCCAGTTCGATGTCGGTGACGTCCGCGCCACCACCGCGGGCACCGTCTGCCTCCGCATCCTCGGATACGCCACCTGCGATCGGCTTGAGCGCGCCGGCGATGGATGTCGCGCGAACGGTCCACGACGCATCCTCTCCGAAACCCCAAGCGGTGGACACAGAGGATGCGCCACCGTTGAGCGGTGCGCTGGGGGGCTACGAGATCGTGAAAATGCTGGGTCGAGGCGGTATGGGCAGCGTTTATCTCGCGAGGCAGGTGTCGCTGGATCGTAACGTCGCGCTGAAGACGCTGGCCCCTAAGTTTGCGACTGATCCCGAGTTCATCAATCGCTTCACGCGCGAAGCGTACGCCGCGGCGCAGTTGACGCATCACAACGTCGTGCAGATCCACGATATCGGTGAAGCACGTCAGACGAACTTTTTCAGCATGGAATTCGTCGAAGGTCAAAGCCTTGCCGACGTCATAAAATCTGAAGGCGCGATCGACCCTGAAATTGCCGCCGGTTACACCCTGCAGGCGGCGCGAGGGCTGAAGTTTGCCCATGACCACGGCATGATCCATCGCGACGTGAAGCCCGAAAACCTGCTGCTGAACGAGCAGGGCGTCGTGAAGGTTGCAGACCTGGGCCTGGTGAAACGAGCGGGTACGAAAGACGCCGCCAATTCCCCTCGCGCAGTAGGGATGCCTGGAGCTGCGGACATGCGGACCACCGAGGCCCACGTCTTTTTCGGCACACCGTTCTACATGGCCCCGGAACAGGCCAAGGACGCGGCGAACGTCGACGCGCGGGCAGACATTTATTCACTCGGTTGCACGCTTTATGCACTGTTGACCGGCCGACCCCCGTTTACGGGCAAGACGGTCGTCGAGGTGCTGAGCAAGCACGCTGCTACACCGATCACTCCACCCGAGAAGATCAGTCCGCGCATCGCCGGATCATTGAGCGCCATTGTCATCAAGATGATGGCCAAACGTGTTGAAGAGCGGTATCAGTCGATGGCACAGGTCATCAACGACCTCGAAGAGCACCTCGGCGTGGCGACGGCCGGTCCGTTTCGACCAAAGGAAGAGCACGTCAAAATCGTCTCGTATGCAGCCGAGCGATTTAACGATGGCTCGTGGGCGAAATTGCGCCCGAAGCTCATCCTTTCATTTTACGCAGCTTGTTTTCTGGGCGCGATTGCCAGCGTCTTTCTATTCACCGAGCCCGCGTGGCGGGTCGGGATGGCGGGTGGGTTGATCGGGTTCGGGATCCTGACAACCGTGATCTATCAACTCACCGCGGGCATCACCGGCGGCACCTTCCTGTTTCGCAAGGTTCGCCAGCTCGCCTGGTCGGCAGGTCCAATCGAATGGCTGAAATGGCTCGTCATTCTTGCGGTGGTTGGATATCTGCTCTACTCGTTCGGGCTGCTCGCGAGCTGGGTCATTTTTGGCGTGCTGGCTGCCGGTGTAGCGATCGGTTTCTACTTTTCCGTCGACCTGCTACGGAACAAACAACGCAAGGCGCCCATCGAACAGACCGAGACGCTGGTCAAGCAGATGCGAATCAAAGGTCTGGAAGAGAACACGCTTCGGCAATTCGTCTGTCGGTATGCAGGCAATAGCTGGGAAGAATTTTACGAAGCGCAGTTCGGATACGAAGGGAAAATGACCGCCAGGCGAATGTGGGGCAGGGACGACCGTGGTCACGAGCGGATAAAGTTCGCCACGTGGCGCGATGGGGTCATCCGCTGGATCGATCACAAGATCGACCGGAAGAAACAACTGAAAGAACAGAAGTACCTGGCCAAGCTGGAAGCCAAGTCTCTGGCAGCCAAAGGCATCAACGAAAAGCTCGCAGCCAAGCAAGCGGCCAAAGCGGCGCAGCGATTCGTCGAGAAGGCGTCGGTCGTCCGCGAAGCGTCGGTAAAACGGTCGGCGATGACCGTCATGCCGACTAAGGCCGACAGGGCCGCCTCGCTGGCAGAGTCGGTGGTCGTCGTTCAGCCAGGATGGATGGACGACGACAGTTCTGACGAGACGGACAACACCGGCACCTCAAAGCGGAAGCACCAGAGCGCTTTCGGTCGGCGGTATGGTTCACCGATTGACTGGATCTTCGGTCAAAAGCTCCGTTTCGTCCTCGGTGTCCTCGTGCTGGCTGGCTTTGCGATGTGGTGGAATCAGAATGGTGGGCAGGTCGTGAAAAAGGAGGCGTCTGACATGATGGCGACGCGCGAGGAGGTCACCGAGACGGTCTTAATTGACCCCACCAAAGCCATATCGACGACGAAGGATTTCAACCTGATAGTGAAGCAGAATGTGCCTTTACGGATCGCGATGGTCCCCACCGTGTTGACGGACGCCGTCGGCTCGTGGGGTGGCGCGGTGGCCGGGGCTATTCTGGCAATCGGCGCGCTCTTTTCCGCTCGGTTGGTCGGCTTCACTGTCCTGCTCGCTGCCGCTGTCGCGCTATTCGGGACGATGTTTACACTGCCGGTGATCGGTCAACCTCAAGTGTGGTTGTGCAACATCGTCGCTACGGGTGTTGCGCTGTTCGGAATGTTCTGGTTCCGTGGCCGACCGGCTTAGCGCGTTCGACCGGGGATTGTGTGAAATGTGACGATTAAAGTGGTCGCTTTAAGGATTGACGTCAATCGATCGGACGCTACTATTCGTTCGACTAGGAACTACTTGATGATCCCGACAACCCGCGAAACTATTATGAATCGCAAGTCGCCAGGAGTTGGCTGCGGCTAGGGCAGAGTCCGTTTATCACATGAACGAGAACCCCGTGGCCCCAGGCCTCGGGGTTTTTTTGTCGAGACGCGCGCAGCGGAACAGGTCATGGAAGCACAGGTCATCCAACCGGAATTAACGTCGAGATCGCAGCGGCCCATCGTGGAGCTGTTGTCGCTGGCGTTACCGACCATTGCGCAGATGGCGTCATACACGGTCATGCAATTCGCTGACACCCTGCAGCTGGCGATCGGTGCCGGTGACGTAGCCGCGACGGCGGCGGGCATGGCGGGGTTCATGGTCTTTGCGGTGCAAGCGTGGGCGTTCGGCGCGCTGATGTGCGTTAACACGCTCGTCAGCCAGAGTGTCGGCGCTGGTCAACAGCGCGATTGTGGCCGGTTTATGTGGCAGGGGATCTGGTTCGGTCTGATCGCGGGGCTGATGCTCATCCCGTCGATGGTGCTCGTCGCGCCGGTCATGAGGGCGCTAGGCCACTCACCCGAGCTCGTCGCTGCGGGCAAGACTTATTACGACATCGAAGTGATGGCGTTGCCCGTCCGTCTGGCCGGCATGGCGGTCGGGCAATTCCTGCTCGCGATCGGTCGACCGGGCATCACGCTCATGGCGGCGTTGTGCGCGGTGTCGGTCGACATCGTGGCGAACTACCTGGTGATCACCGGTCGGTACGGGTTCCCGAAAATGGGCATCGCCGGCGCGGCTTGGTCGACGAACGCGGCGGTCTGCCTGGAAGCGGGCATCGTCTGCTGCTTTGCATTCTCGCTCACCATACGCAAGCTCTATCACACGACCGAATGGCGCATCCACTGGGCGTCGCTCGTGCAACTTGTGCGCATCGGTGTGCCGGCGGGGCTGCAGGTCGTCTCTGAAGTCGTCGCATGGCTGCTCTTTTGCGTCTGGATTATGAACGGATTCGGACAGGCGACCGTGACGGCCAACAACTACATGATGCAGTACATGAAGCTCAGCTTTATGCCCGCGTTCGGTCTGAGCGCCGCTGTCACGGCGCTCGTCGGACGATACATCGGCATGGGCAGGTTGGACCTTGCCCGGCGGCGCGCGCACCTGGGGTTTTTCGTCGCGATGGGCTACATGATCTGCTGTGGCATCGTCTTCGTCCTTGGCCGACATCACCTGATCGGCCTGTTCAGTGACGACGCCGACGTCATCCGCATCGGGGCGCTATTGCTGCTCTTTGCCGGTGTTTATCAGTTATTCGATGCCATGTACATCATCTACATCGGTGCCCTGCGCGGTGCCGGTGACACGCACGTCCCCGCATGGGCGACCGCCAGCCTCTGCTGGGTGATCGTGGTCGGCCTTGGCGCCGGGTTGACGTTCTACGTGCCCCAGTTCGGCCCGACTGGCCCTTGGCTGGCGGCGTGCCTGTACGGCATTATCGTCGGCACGTTCCTCGTCGTCCGTTTCACGCGAGGCGAGTGGCGGTCGATCGTATCGGGAAACGCCGAACAAGGATTCCCGGTCGTGACCGACCCCAAGGCCGCGCTCTCGAACGTCGCGGCGACTTAGCATAAACTGCCCGTCTGTCATCCGTTTTGCGACCGAAGAGCCGAGTGAAGAGTATGGCGACCCCAACCGATCAACCTGCAGCCGAAAAGAAGAACTACAAGACCACGCTGAACCTTCCGCAGACCGCGTTCCCGATGGAGGCCAAGCTGGTCGCCAACGAGCCGGCGCGCCTGCAGCAATGGCAGGACGAGCGGCTGTACGAAAAGCTGATCACGGCGCGCGATGGTAGCCCAAAGTACATCCTGCACGACGGCCCACCCTTCGCCAACGGTGACATCCACATCGGCCACCTGATCAACAAGACGCTCAAGGACGTCGTGCTGCGCTACAAGACCATGCGCGGTTACCAGACGCCCTACGTGCCCGGTTGGGACTGTCATGGTCTGCCGATCGAACACAAGATCCAGCAGGACCTCGGGCCTAAGATCCGCGACATGTCGACCGTCGAAGTCCGTCAGAAGTGCCACGCGTACGCGCAGAAGTACGTCGACATTCAATCGACGCAGTTCCAGCGTCTTGGCATCCTCGGCGAGTGGAACGACCCCTACCTGACGATGAAGCCCACCTACGAAGCCTCCACGCTCGAGGTCTTCGCCAAGTTCGTCGAGGCGGGGCTGGTTTACAAGCAGCTCAAACCCGTCCACTGGTCGATCGCCAACCAGACGGCCTTGGCGGACGCGGAACTGGAGTACAAGGACAAGGACGACACGAGCGTCTTCGTCGAGTTCACCGTCGCCAACCCCGGCGGCTTCAAAGGTGCGTTTGACTTGCGCCTGAACGCCAAGGTCGCGTTCCTTATCTGGACGACCACCCCCTGGACGCTGCCGGCCAACATGGCGATCGCGGTGCATCCGGAAGTCGAATATTCGTTCGTGAAATACAAGCGTAACGAGGACTGGCACGTGTCGGTCGTCGCGACCGACCTCGTTGAAAAAGTCTTTGCCAAGAACGCCGGCGCGACCGAACGGTCGGTCGTGAAGACCGTGCTCGGTAAGGATCTTGTCGGGCAGGAGTACAAGCACCCGTTCGTCGATCGCGTCGGCAAGGTCGTGGCTGCGGATTACGTGACGACGACCGACGGCACGGGCCTCGTGCACACTGCTCCGGGTCATGGTGAGGAAGACTACGCGACCGGCATCGCCAACGGCATCGCGGTCTACTGCCCCGTCCTCGCTAACGGCCGATTCGATAGCAGTGTACCGAACTGGCTGACCGGCGTGACGGTGTGGGAAGGCAATCCGAAGGTCATCGAAAAGCTGAAGGAACTCGGCGCATTGTTCGCCGAGGAGACGATCCGCCACAGCTATCCGCACGACTGGCGCAGCAAGACGCCGACGATCTTCCGCGCGACTGAACAATGGTTCGTCGCGCTCGAGAAAGGGTACACCAAGGCGAACGGTCACACGTTGCGCCAGCGGGCCTGCGACGCTGCGAACAAGGAGATCGGTTTTATCCCAGAGTGGGGCCAGAATCGCCTGTTTGGCATGCTGCAGAACCGCCCGGATTGGTGCATCAGCCGACAGCGCGCCTGGGGTCTGCCGATTCCGGTCTTCTACAACGACAAGGATCAGCCTCTTTTGACGCCGGAGAGCGTGCGCGCCGTCGCCAAGCGGTTTGCGGAAAAGGGCAGCGACGCGTGGTTCCTCGAATCCCCCGCAGAGCTTCTCGGTGCCGATTTCGTCTACCCACCGGGGTTTGACCGCCAGAATCTGCGGAAGGAAAAGGATATTTTTGACGTCTGGTTCGAGTCGGGCAGCAGTTGGCATTGCGTGCTCCAGAGTCGCAGTTATCTGCACTACCCGGCCGACCTGTATCTCGAAGGGTCGGACCAGCATCGTGGGTGGTTTCAGCTCTCACTGTTGCCTGCGCTGGGCGCCACGGGCCAGCCGCCGTTCAAGCAGGTGTTGACGCATGGTTTTGTCGTCAAGCCCGACGGCACCAAGGTCAGCAAGAGCGATAAGGAATACGTTAAAGCGGTGGACGAAATCAATCGTCACGGGGCCGACCTGCTGCGCCTCTGGTGCTGCAGCGTCGACTACCAGAACGACATCCCGACTTCACCCAAGGCGATCCAGGAGTTTGGCGACAAGTACCGCAAGATCCGTAACACGCTGCGCTTCCTGCTGAGCAACCTGTACGACTTCAACCCGACGACCGATACCGTCGAAGCGCCCGCTGCCAGCCTTGACGGTTGGGCGACAGCGGAGGTCGATAAGTTGATCGGTGAAGTGACGATGGCGTACGACGCGTTTCAGACGCATCGCGCGTACCGGTTGCTGCACGACTTCTGCTCGGTGCAGATCAGCAGCGTCTACGGCAATGCGATGAAGGACCGGTTGTACTGCGAAGTTCCCAATTCACCATTGCGACGGCGCAGTCAGACGGTGATGTACCGGATGGTGCTGGCGCTGACGAAGATGCTGGCACCGATGATCGTCTTCACCGCCGATGAGACTTGGGGCTACATCCCGCACAAGCCTGCCGCCGATCGCGATTTGTTCAGCGTTCACCTGGCGCTCTGGCCCGAGACGACCAACGCGCCGTTCGCGGCCGAGTGGAAGAGTCTGTTCGAATTGCGTGATTCGGCGTTGCAGCAACTTGACGGCATCAAGAAAACCGCCGGTCTGAATAAGGCGCTGGATGCAGAGGTCATCTACAACCTGCCTGCTGATGTTCAGAAAGCACTTGAGCCGTTCGGCCCCGACTTAGAAGACATCGTGGGCGCTGGTTTCCATTCGTTCACCGCCGCTGGCACCCAGAGCGTGACGGTGGTCGATCGGCGAAATGATTACCCCGCGTGTGCCAGAAGCTGGAAGCGAAGGCCCGATGTGGGAAGTGATCCGGTGTATCCCGATCTATGCGCGCGGGATGCAAAAGCGGTGAAGGGTTGACGCCTCTACTCCCTCTCCCCCGCGTCCTCGCGGTACGCCTGAGAGGGGGCGTAGGGGAGTAGCGAGCAGTTCTCGCCACTCGAAAGCCCCCTCACCCTAACCCTCTCCCGGAATACCGCGAGTACACGGGGGAGAGGGGATTAGAGAATGCAATGCTTAATACGCCTATCAAGCTCGCGGTCCTTGTCAGTGGCAGTGGCACGACGCTGCAGAACCTTATCGACGAAATCACCGCAGGTCGGTTGAATGCGTCAATCAAACTCGTCATCGGCTCGAAGCCCGACCTGCTCGGTGTACAGCGGGCGATCGACGCGGGCATTCAGACTGCGGTCGTCAATCGAAAGACTTACACCGATGTGCAAGCGTTTGGTCGCGAGGTCTGGGCGCACGTCGACACGGCGAACGTCGACCTGGCGTGTTGTGCCGGTTGGCTATTCTTGCTGCCGATTCCTGAAAAGTACCGTGGCCGGATGATCAACATCCATCCGTCTCTTCTGCCTTCGTTTGGTGGGAAGGGCATGTACGGTGGGCGCGTTCATCAGGCGGTCATCGACCATGGCTGCAAGGTGTCTGGTTGCACGGTCCACTACGTCGACGACCACTACGACAACGGGCCAATCATCCTGCAACAAACGTGCGTGGTTCGCGACGATGACACCGCGGCGACGCTGGCCACGCGGGTTTTTGAACAGGAAAAGATTGCTTACCCAGAAGCGATTCGGCTTCTGGCGAATCAGCGGATCGTCGTCGACGGCCGTCGCACGCGTGTACGGTAGCGTGTGCCCAACCCTCCGACCGTCACCGCGAACCGCTCATCCCACCGGCGTCCTTGGATTCGTCCTTGATCGCCTTCGGGTCCACCGGCTGCGACCCTCTCACGTTAAACCCTGAGAACAAAGCCGGCCCGTGAACCTGGTACCCAAGCTTCTTCAACTGCGCCGCAGTCATATGGTTGCAACTGCTGAATAAACTGTAGTGTTGCTTGTCACGCTTCCAGTCGATCCGGGTGATCTCGTTGTACGTGATCGATCCGGCGTTACCGTCATAGCGCGCGTCCATGTCGGCCAATACTTCCTTGACCGATGCGCGAGACGCGACCAGCCGTGACATGCGTTTTGGGAAGTACATAAGGACTGGTGTGTCCCCACCGGGCGGCACGCGGAGATATTGGCGGCCGAAGCCCGATCCGAACGAGAAAAGCAGCGCGCCAACCGCATCGTGCAGACCGTCGTTGTTCAACGCTGCATAGCCGAAGTCACCGAAGGCGTACTCGACGTAGAGGCCATCGTTATCCACCGGTAAAATGAGGCTGGAATGGACGCCGTAATCGGTAATGAACACGTCGACCGGATCGACGGGCCTCTGTTTCGGTGGGCTGACGGTCGCGCACCCACCGCTGCCCGTGGCAACGAGCAGCGCGATCGACAGGAGAAGGATGGATGAAAGCTGTCGGAATCCGTTCACGTCTTCTTTGCCCGCTCGTGGGTCGCGCCAAATGTCCGCGCGCGGCCCGAATCCTTGTGGTCGGTCGGCGGCAGACACTAACCGCACGCTGGCGGCTTGTCATGTCACGACGGCGGTCGATTCAAAAATCATTTGCCCGACGGCTTCCCAACCATACGTCGACTGAACAGGAACCGGTCGGCACTGAGGCCACCTGAACCCATTACCGTCGGGATGAGCGCCAGTCCCAACAGAATATAGTTGGTGTGGAACGGCAGACCGAGCGCGTCGGGGTCCTTCAAGACGCCGAGTGCGATCGTGATGCTCAACAACATCAGGAAGACAAGTCCACCGGCCAGTCGCCCGACAAAGCCAACGGCCAGCATGATGCCCGCAACCAGCTCTGCGTATGGCAACGTGTTGAGGTAGACCCTCCCCATCTCTTCGGGCAACCACGTCGGCCACAACTTCATCGAGCTCTCGGCGAATGCCGTGGCACCTTTGGAGATCTTGTTATAGCCCGCGATCGCGAAATAGACGCCGAGTGGGAACCGGGCGGCAAAGAGGGCTACGTCTTCTGCAAAAGCGGTCTTCAACGGGTTGGTCATAAAATCAAATACTCCAACGGTGTTATCGAACAATTCGCAGTAATTCGTCCACGTTCAGATCGCCAATTCCTTCGCGCGGGCAGCCGCTGCCTTCACGGCCGCGACGATGGCAGTGTCGACACCCGCGTGTTGCAGGGTCGTGATGGCGGCGTGCGTGGTGCCGTTGGGGCTGGTCACGCGTCGCCGCAGCTCGGCAGGAGCTATGGTAGGCGTCTGCGTGAGCATTTTTCCCGCACCCAGTGCCGTCTTGGCCGCCAGGGTGCGGGCCTGGTCTTCGGTCAGGCCCAGCTCGACGCCTGCCTTGACCATCTGTTCGACAAGAAAAAAGAAGTACGCCGGTCCCGACCCACTGACGGCCGTGACGGCGTCGATCTTGTCTTCGGTCACTTCGATTACGTCGGCACACGATGCGAAAAGCCTCGTGGCAATCGCGACATCGGCATCGGTCGCATGTCGCCCGCGCGCCAGACCGACGGCCCCTTCACCGACGGCCATCGGGGTGTTGGGCATCGTGCGAATAATCCGCGGTGACGGGAAGCCGAGCTTGCGCTCGATAAAGCCGGTCGTAATGCCGGCGGCCACGGATATGTACAGCGCTTTCGGGTTGGCCACAGCCGCCAGTTCACCTAGCACAGCATCGAACTTTCCCGGCTTCAGGCTGAGCAGAACAATCTTTGCCTGCGAAATCGCCTGAGCGTTGTCGGAAGTAGGCGTAGCGCCGGTACGGCTTGCAAACTCGCTTAAGCGAGCCGCGTTGTGATTGGCCGCGATAATATGATCAGCCTGCAGCACCCCCGCGCGAACCACGCCCGAGACGATCGCCTCGGCGAGGTTGCCCGCGCCGACAATGCCAAGTTCATAGGTCATGGTTGCAAAAGATAGCGTCTGACGCACGTCAACGCGACGCGTCAGACCGTGGGTGGGGGTGACGACGGACTGACCTCTGCTGGCAATATCATTTCCTTTTGCACGGTCTCGACCTCGGCATCGATCTCGGCGCCGATCAGGAGCACCAATGCATCAATGTAGAAAAATAGCAGCAGGATCGCGACGCCGCCTACGGTGCCGTACGTCTTCTCGTACTTGCCAAAACGATCGATATAAAGACGAAAACCCACCGCCAGGATGATCCAGACGGCGACGCAGAAGACCGAGCCCGGCGTCAGGAATCGTAGTTTCCGTTTCACGTTCGGCGCCCAGTGGTAGACGATCGCCAACACACAAAACATCAATACGAACGCCAGCGAAAACCGCAGCGCGTCCCAGGCCCAGGTGATGGGGGCGAGCCACTTGGCGTCAAGGCCGATTTTGGGCAGCCATTGGTCGCCATAATTGCGAATCAGCGCGACGGCGAATGACCCGATCGGGATCAGGATCAGCATCGCCAGGACCATCGAGGCCACGATAATTGTCAAACCAAGTGCCAGCGGGCGTTGTCGATAAAAGGGGCGTGATCGCGGCGCGTCGAAGGCCGTGTCGAGCGCGACCATGGTCATGCTCATGCCACCGCTGGCTGCCCATATCGTCAGGAGCAGGCCGACGCTGAGCAACCCCACTTTTTTCGTCTCGTCGCCACCGAGGACTTCGGACACCACCTCGTGCACGGTCTGGGCACCACGGGCTGGCAGCGTCTCGTCGACGTACTTGTTGATGGTCTGGATCGCGCCGGCCTTCCACTGTTCCTTCATCACCAGTGGAATCAGCGAGAGTAGAAAGATCAAAAACGGAAAGATCGCAAACAACCACGAATAGGCCAACGCCGACGCCAGCGTGAAGATGTTGTCTTCGCCGACCTCCTTCCAGACCCGCTTTCCAAATGCGATCGGTCCCACGTGACGAACGGCGGCAGAAAACTCGGACAGGGCTGGCATATAGCGTGACTGTGGCGGAAAGGACTACCGAGGGCAAGGTTCTTTTCTGGTCCCTCTCCCCCGGTACTCTGGCAATTGGCAGAGGTTAGGTGACGGCGAATAAAAAAAATGAATCGGCCTCGCCAATCGACGTTAACCAAGGCGGGTACATCGCAAATCGCACTCACCTCGGAAATCTCTCAGGAATACAAGGAGTACCCCGGGGAGAGGGGGAGAGACTTAAACCGTCATCCCATCTTCGGCATCGACTTGCTGTTGGGCCTTGGCGGCTTCCCATTCTTCCAGGGTGATCGTCGCTTCACGGGCCTGCGATCCCTTGTACTCACCGACCAACCCGGCAGCGGCCATCTGCTCGATGAGGCGGCTGGCGCGACTGTAGCCGATCGTCAGGCGACGCTGCAGCAAGCTCACGCTGCCGCGTTTCGTCTCCAGGACGACGCGTACGGCGTCGTCGAAGAGCTCGTCGCGCTCCATCTCACCACCCTCGCCGAGGTTGGCCTTGATCTGCACCAGCTCAGGCTCGTACTGCGCGTCGGCCAATCCTCGAACCAGCTTGACGCTGTCGCGGATTTCCTTGTCATCGATGTACGTGCCCTGGCCGCGCATTGGCTTGCTCGCGCCCGGTGGCAGGAAGAGCATATCGCCCTGGCCCAGCAGGAGTTCGGCGCCGTTCTGGTCCAGCACGATTCGGCTGTCCATGCGACTCGCGACGCGGAACGCGATCTTGCTCGGCATGTTCGACTTGATCAGGCCCGTGACGACCGTTGCCTGCGGCCGCTGGGTCGCCAGCACCAGGTGGATGCCGACCGCACGCGCCTTCTGGGCGATACGCACGATGAACGATTCCACTTCCTTGCCGCTGGTCATCATCAAGTCGGCCAACTCGTCGATAATGATGACAATGTAAGGCAGCTTCTTGGGAATCTTCGCTTCCTCTTCCTCGTTAGAAGGTTCAAACCGTTCCTTAAGTTCGTCGAGCGTAAGCTTGTTGTAATCCTTGAGGCTACGCACGCCCGCCTCGGCGAGGATTTCATAGCGCTCGTCCATTTTTTCACAGGCCCAGTCCAGCACGCTCGTGGCGCGACCAGTCTCGTTGATAACCGGGCACATCAGGTGCGGAATGTCCTTGAATGGCGCCATTTCCACGACTTTGGGGTCGACGAGGATCAGCTTCACCATGTCCGGCCGTTGCAGGTACATGATGGACATGATGATCGTGTTGATGCAAACCGACTTGCCCGAACCGGTCGTACCGGCGATGAGGCAGTGGGGCATCTTGGTCAGGTCGGCAATCAACGGTTCACCGCTGGCATCCTTGCCGAGGAAGATCGGGATGCCATCGCGGGCCGCGCCGTCGGGGGCGAGCTGCATCAGTTCTTTGAGGCGGACTTTTTCCTTCTCGGCGTTGGGCACTTCGATGCCGACCGTGCTCTTGCCGGGGATCGGCGCGACGATGCGGACCGTCTCGGCCTTGAGCGATCGTTGAATGTCGTTGGACAGGGCGCTGATGGCGCTCACTTTGATGCCCGGTGCCAACGCCAACTCATACATCGTGATGACCGGCCCGGTGTCGATCTCGACGACGTGCGCATCAATGTTGAATTCACGCAGCGCCTGTTCGAGCAGCGCAGCCTGTTCTCGTACGAACTGTTCCTGCGACTCGGCGTAACCGTGCTCGGACTCGGCCAAGACCGACCAGTCCGGCAGGTGATACTCTCCTAGCTCCTTCGGTGGGGGAGTGGGGGGGCTCACCTGGCGTGGCTTGAGCATGCTGGGCAGCTTGACCTTGATGTCGCGACGAATTTCGGGTGGCGCGATCCCGTCGGCAGTGGCACCTCCGGGGACTGCTGACCCCTCCGGCGCATCGATCGGCGTCACACTGGGACCGTTGACGTAGTCGGGCACCGCCGCGTCGGTCGTCACGAATTGCTGAATCGGTTGTACGTTGGGCGTTGGGATCGCGCCTCCATTGATGACGATCGGGGCTCGCGACGCCTGCGAAACGACCGGTGCCGGTGGGGGGATGACCGCTGCGCTGGCCGGGGCGGGTTCACCGTCGTCGACGTACGCGGTGTCGTCGGCGGCGGGTTCGTCGTTCTCATACTCGAGCTTTACGTCGTCCAGCTTCGGCCTGCGCTTCAGCAGCGCCGAAAGCTTCCAGGGAGACTCACCGTCGTCGACGATGTCTGACAGCGTCTTGCGTGTCATCATCTTTGGTGTCGGCCTTTTCTTGCTGGCTGTCTCGTCGTCCTCCGCAGCAGCGTCACGGGTTCGAAAGCCCGGAATCGACGGCAGGGTGGGCAGGTCGGCAAAATTGAACTTTAATCGAGCGGCGTTTTCCTTGAAGTGCGACGCCGTCGCGCCGGCGATAGCCGGTGTGCGCGCGAGCAAGTCGTCGGCCGCCAGAAGCAGGCCGACCAGTATCGTCACGGCGAGCACGAGGCGCGTTCCAACCGTATTAAAGTGATTCTGCAGATAGTTAGACGCCGAGATGCCGACCCAGCCACCATTTCCTTCCGGAAAGCTTGTCGCCGAGCCTGGCCAGAGGTGGTGCACCGCAGCGGCGAAGGCGACACTGACGAGCGTCAGCCCGATGAGGCGCATCCACCAGTCACCGATCTTCAATTGAAAGATATACGCAATGCAGCAGAACCCCGTGAACAGCAGCACCGGGAAGACACCCTGACCGATCGCGACGTAGAGATAGTACGAAAGGAACGCGCCTGCGCTGCCGCAGAGGTTCTGTGTCGCGCCGTGCGGGTAAACGGTATGGCCCGGCCAATCGGCGTCGCTAAAGCTCGCGATCGACAGCAGCGTGAATAGCCACACGCCAACGGCGAGGAACTGCGAGACGCGACGAAGTACGTTGGATCGATCCATAGTTGCCAATTGAATGAGTTGTCAGTCGCCGGTTACCAGTGACCACGGGAAAGGCAAGTAATTGCTTTCCACTGGCCACTGGCAACCGGCCACTGGCAACTTATTTCTCTCCCGTATGTCCAAACCCACCCGATCCACGGGTGGTTTCATCCAACTCGTCCACTTCGACCAGTTCGACCGGTGGCACGGGCAGGATCAGCATCTGCGCGATCCGCGTGCCTCGTTCGACCGTGAACGGTTGCTTGCCGTGGTTGATCAACGGCACGTGCACTTCGCCGCGGTAGTCGGCGTCGATCGTGCCGGGGCTGTTGATCAGTGTCACGCCAAATTTGCTCGCTAGCCCACTGCGAGGCCGAACCTGCGCCTCGTACCCATGCGGAATCGCCATCGCGAAACCGCACGGAATCAGCTTGATGTCGCCCGGTTGCAGGACCGTCGCGCCGTCGACAGCGGCGCACAGGTCCAGACCAGCCGACTGAGCCGTCATGCGAATGGGCAAGGTCAGACCCTGACCGTTCGCGAGACGTTTCAACTTTACGGTTATCGGGCTGGACACGGATGAAACTCCAATCAACGGAAGGATTTACCGCAGAGGCGCAGAGACGTGGAAAACACGAAGGCAGAATACGTTTTTTCTGATCTCTTCTCGGCGTCTCTGCGCCTCGGCGGTTATCCCCTATTTATGTGAGCGCAACCGCCCGTTCGATCAGGACATCGGCGAACTGTACTTTGGTTCGTGAGGGAAGGTTTTCAATGCGGCCATCGGGGTAGAGCAGGATCGCATTAATGACGTCGGAATTCATCGTGTCGGTCGGGTTGAAGACCATCAGGTCGACACCCTTGCGAAGCATTTTTTCACGGGCGCGGTCGATGTTGCCCGCCTGCTCGAGGCTGAACGCCACCACCCGCTGGTGCGGTTTCTTGCTCGCCGCGGTCGTAGCGACGATGTCGGGGACGGGTTCGAGTTCCAAGGTCAGCGATTCACCCCGGCCGAGCTTGGTAGGGGAGACGAATTTAGGTCGATAGTCCGCGACCGCAGCGGCCATGATGAGGATGTCGGCAGTGGGGAAGTTGGCGATCACTGCGGTTTCCAGGTCGCTAGACGACTCGATGGTGATCAGGTCCACGTCCGTCGGCATCGGAACGCTGACTGGCCCGACGATCATCTGAACTTCATGCCCCGCCCGTGCCGCCGCCGACGCCATCGCCGCCCCCATTTTGCCACTGCTGCGGTTACCGATGTAACGCACCGGATCGATCGGCTCGCGTGTGGGGCCGGCGGTGATGAGGAATCTCACAAAGCCCCCTTGGCAGAGGTCCTTCCGACTCCCTTTCCCCTGCGGACTCGCGGTATGCCCGGGAGAGGGTTGGGGTGAGGGTGCGCCGTGCGTCTAAGAAGGTTCGCCTCAGGAACGCGATGGGTCATGGGAAGCCCCCTCACCCCTGCCCTCTCCCGATTCCCGGAGTTCCGGGGGAGAGGGAGGTCGTCTTGTCGCGCGTTGATGGGGTGGTGGGCCCGCCGACGGGCTTTGGCAATTCGTTAGGCACCGTCAGCATCTTTACCACTTCAGCGACGATCGTCGCCGGTTCGCTAAGTCGTCCACTACCCACATTTCTGCATGCCAGCCAGCCACTTTCGGGGCCGATGAAGCGGTAGCCCAGTCCGTCGAGTTTCGCGACGTTCTCCCGGGCAACGGGGTGGTCCCACATGCGGTTGTTCATCGCGGGCGCGAAGACGACTGGACACGCTGCGGCGCTGATCATCAGGCTGACCAGGTCGTCACACAAACCGTGAGCGACCTTCGCGATCAGGTTTCCAGTCGCCGGCGCGACGAGCATGATGTCTGCCCGCTCGGTCAGGCCGATGTGCTGTGGGTCGCTCGTCTCGACCAGTTCGAATATGCCGGTGCGGACCGGTCGGCCAGACAGCGCCTCAAACGTC
>JBBRHE010000058.1:0-18016 GCA_038223165.1 Tepidisphaerales bacterium | reverse complement strand
GCTGCTGCAGTTCCAGCGTCTCGAAAAGGTCCGTTACCCGCTTGCCGGCGAGGTCCTTGCCGGGGTCCTGACCCAGCATCCAGCTGCCGGTGACGTAGGTGTCTTCGGTGTTGATGACGAGGTCGCGGTTGTACGTCAGGTCCTGCCCCGCGAGCACCGACGGGCCGGCGCAAATCCAGGGGATGTGTCTCGCGCGCACATCGTTGGCACCGTGCCAGCGACCAGAGCCTCCGTGGTCGGCCGACAGGATGACCATCGTCTTGTCGGTCAGGCCTGCCTCATCGTACGCGGCCAGCACATTGCCCAGCAGTTTGTCGGTATCGGCGATCACCTGCATCTGCTGGCGCGTTCCCCAGCCGATGCCGTGCCCGGCACTGTCGACAGCGCCGAAATGGATGAACATCGCGCCCGGTTTGAACTGCTTGATGATGGCAACTGCGGCGGTGGCGGAGGTGTCGTCGTCGCGCACACTATCGGTCTTGGGCCAGAAAGCGTGGTCCACCGCGCCGGGCTTATCGAACAGCTTGAACTTCGCTTTGCTGCCGACCATCGCTGTCGTGTAACCAGCGGCCTTGGCCTTTTCGAGAAATGTGGGGTAGGTCAGCACTTCCCACGTGGCGCGGTCGTCGTTCCAACTGATCTTGTGCTTGTTGGGCGTCACACCGGTCAGCATGCTCGCGTGCGATGGCAAGGTGACTGACACTTCGGTGGTGCGTGCCCAGAAGCTGAAGCTGCCGCGATTGAGCAGCGAGCGAAGCGCGGGCATGTCGGCGCGCAGCGCGAGGTCGGGTCGCAGGCCGTCAATGCTGACGATCAGCACATGCTCGACCGCAGCAACCGGTCGGTCGGCGGCGTGCAGGTAAGAGGCAAAGGTGGCGACAAGTCCGAAGACGAGAAAAGCGGCAGTCCTCATGACAAGGTTGTACCGCCGCTTTCCTTCGTTTTCGAGAAGGGCCGTTGTGGACCCTGCTAAGTGGGGCGTTAAAGAGCCTTGGGGGACGTTTGCATCTCGGCATCACCACTCTCGGCCGTTGCGGGCATGCTGACGTAGTCTTCTGAGAAGGCGTATTCCATCGGTGGCCGTTCACGACCGGCAATACGCGACCCAACGTTGCGAGCCAGATCGCGGGTGCCGTTGACGACGTCGCAACCGACGGCGTACGCCTGGGCACGGCGTGCAGCGCCGCGGTTCTTGTCCAGGAAGTAAACCGCTGCCAGACCTACCAGGGTCGCCGTCGTGCCACTGATGGCCAATGGGGCAACGTACGATACATGCTCCGGCTCGAAACCGGTGCGGGTCTTGGCACTGTCGTACGCATCGGCAGCCGCAGACTTGGCGCGTTGACCGAACGACGACACAGCCCCGCGCGCGCTACCAGCGAAGTCACTGGCGGAGTCGACCGTGGCGCTTGAAGCGTGATGTGCGTGTTTCGAGATCGACTGGGCCAGTTCACTGGCTTTGTTCGACAAAGATGCCCATAGCGACCCCGCCGACTCGGTCGCGGTCGCCGTGGCGTCATGTAATGTGCTCGCGGCCGTCGCGCTGGCAGCGCCCAGCGACGTGCCAGCCTTGGCCATGCCATCACTGACGGTGCCTTGCAGGTTCTTTCGACGTGCTTCACCCTCTTCCGGGTCCATCAGATACATGAGGGCTGCACCGATAGCGGCACCACCAATGAGAGAACCAATTCCTAATTTTGTTGCCATGACTTGCTCCTTGATGTCGTTAACGACTACTTTCTGATCTTCAATTCAACTATTACACGCCCGTATGCGAACCACCCGTTTGAATCGGTGAATGCGGTTCAACATGCAGGTCATACCCACCGTGCGTACGAAGGATTTCCTCGGCATCTGCGGTACGAGGTCCGGCTTTGACGACGACGACCGCGCGGCCGGCGTGAAAATGTGCTTCGTACTGCCGGGCTCGCTCTTCCGAGATCCCTAATCCTCGCAGCGCGCCAAGAAGCCCACCGACAGCGGTGCCCGCGACCGTTCCACCGAAAAACGCCGCCAAGGCACCTCCCGCGAGGATGGGACCGATGCCCGGAATGAGGAACGTCACTGCTGCTGCGAGCATGCCACCGACCATACCACCGGTGATCGCACCGTTGAGCGCCGACCGGGCATCGACAGCGGGTGAGTCGACGATCGTGCCGCTTTCCACAACCTCGGCGTTACGCAGCACGAAACCGACGTCCTCATGTGAAAACCCAGCGCGCTCCAACTCCAATGCAGCGCGCTGGGCTGTCGTCTGATCGTCGAACACGGCTACGACAGCAGGTTCGTTGTCATCCTGCGGCATGATGGACCTCCGATCCGTCTCGGTGCGACAGAACGCCGAACTTTCGGTGCATTCTGACACCGCCTATCGGCCTCATGTACTCGTTGCAAAGGGGATGCCGCCGGGTTCATTCGGACTTTGCCACCCGTGAAGGGGTTCCATTCAGACGATGTGCAATGAGTTAAACGTCCGGCAATGTCTGCGCGTTGGGCGTTACCCGTCTGTGTTAAGTCCGATTCGCGATTTTACCGGACCTGCCAAATTTATGGACGCTAGCCTCCTTTAGACGGGTGGTGCTTTGCCCGATGACACGAATAAGACTGGGCAGACCTTGCCACTTAACCGGCCTGCCCGTCTTGCCGACGCAGAGTGAAGGAAGAGGCGCGATCCGCGGACAGAACCGTTGGAGTGCATGACATGACAACACATCGCCGCCATGTTCGCAGCGCCTTTACGTTGATCGAGATCCTCGTGTGCATCGTGATTCTGGGAATAGCCGCAACGTTGATCATCCCGCAGATGTCCAACGCCAGCGACCTGCAGGCCGCCGCCGCGGCGCGGGTGCTGATCGCCGACCTGACGTATGCCCAGAACGCGGCCATCACGTCGCAGAAGACGCATTACGTGAAGTTCACCAAAGGCAGTGACACCGACACCTACAGTGTGATCGACGCCGTCAGCCCGGCCGAGAACATCGTACGGCACCCGGTGTCGCAGATGACGTTCACGCAGAAGTTCGGTGTGGGTGGGGTGTCGGCGTTGTCCGGCGCCCGCATCGGTGACATCGAACTGGGCACCGCCGGCGCGACGACGATCGCGTTCGACTCGCTGGGCTCACCGTCGTCTTACACAAGCGGCGCGCCGGTGCCATTGGCCGATCCGGGGACGATCGACGTTACGTGCAACGGGTTTGCGTTGCGAATTGCGATTGAACCGTACACGGGGGAATTGAGCGTCACGAGTGTGACGCCGTAAAGGTTTGGGCAACGTATGTTTCGCCTGACGCGCGCACAAGTTCAGCCGATCGGTATCGACCTCGGCAGTGACAGCATCAAGATGCTGCAACTGGAGGTCGTCGACGGCAATCTCTCGGTCGTCGCTGCTGCCCGGCAGGCGATGCCGCAAGAGGTGCGCGAAGCGCCTTTGGAAGACCGCCTGGCGGTTTCCGCAGGGCTTGTCCGCGAGATGCTCAAGCAGAACGCGTTCAACGGGCGCAACGTCGTCCTCTCGCTGCCACGCGAGATGGTGCACATTAAGAACCTGCGCATGCCCCCGATCCCGGCCAACGAACTGGCCGCAGCGGTCGCGTTCGAGGCGCGCAACGTCTTCCCGTTCGACACCGATCTCGCCCAGGTGCGCCACCTTCCCGCCGGTGACGTGCGCCAGGGCAGTGAGACGCGTCAAGAAGTCATCGTGTTGGCGACGAAGAACGAAGAGGTCGACCGGTTCGTCGAACAGTTCCACGGCAGTGGGGCGATCATTCAATCGATCGATGTCGAACCGTGCGCCGTTTACCGCACGATCGAACGCTACATCCGCCGGCGCGAGGACGAGCACGATGTTCACGTCGCGGTCGACATTGGTTGGCGGCGTTCGCTGGTGATCATCGGGCGCGGGCGTGAGATCGCGTTTGTGAAGCCGATCGACATCGGTGGCAAGCAACTGCACGAGGTCGTCGCGAGTCGACTTGGTCTGAGCTACGACGAAGCCGTCAGCCTGCGCCGTCGACTGATCGAGACGCCCGACGGCCCGAAGGACGCGGTTCGGCAGGCCGTTTACGACGCAACGCGCAGCACGGTCGAGGACCTCGGCCGCGAGATCGCGTTGTGCCTGAGATATTACTCGGTGACGTTCCGTGGATCGCGGCCAACCCGCATGCGGTTGACCGGTGGCGAGGCGTGCGACCCCAACGTGCTGGCGCTGCTGAATTCGGCGCTACCATTGCCGGTGGACGGGTCGCGCCCGTTGTACAGTGTGAACACGAGCAAGATGAAGCCCGCCGACCGTCGCGGCAGCATGGCCGAGTGGACGCTGGCGTTCGGGCTGGCGCTGAAAGCGACGACCATGCGTTTCGGCGCCCGCGACGGCAAGCCGCGCGATCCCAACGCGCCACGCCCGGAAATCGTGACGACACCGATCATCACCGACGGCGCGATTCCCGACTTGGCTGCGGTGAACCTGACGACGGTTCCTGTCACACCGACGGAGGTGGGCGGTGCGTGAACTTGAA
The DNA here is from genome assembly GCA_038223165.1 of Tepidisphaerales bacterium. Lineage (GTDB taxonomy): Bacteria > Planctomycetota > Phycisphaerae > Tepidisphaerales > Tepidisphaeraceae > DASYHQ01. The sequence continues at coordinate 13,502 of JBBRHE010000058.1, read as the reverse complement.
TTTCTGCCCGATTGGTACCCCCGCGTCCGCCGTAAGAAGTCGGCCGTGCTCGTGCAGTCGTGGGCAACACTTGGTGTGGTCGTTATTGCGGGCCTCTGCCTGTTGAGCAAGCACGGGTCGGTGAAGTCCGCGCAAGCGGGGCTCGCCGACGTCGTTACCGCGATGGACCAGACGCGCGACGACCTCGAGAAACTCGACGACCTGCTGAAACTCGAAGCCGACGGTCGCCAGCGCGACGCGGTGCTGATCAAGCTCGGCATGCACGTCGAAGCCACGCGCCTGCTCGAAAAGATCGAAGACATGATGCCGCGCGAGATGGCGATTCTCGACCTGGACATGACGGTCGACGAAGCCAAACCGACCGGTAGCGCCCTCAGTCGTGCGGCCGACGCAGCGACGAAGGACGTGCCACCCGACCGGCGCTTGAAGGTACGATTGCGCGGTGTGGCACCCACAGGCGTCGACCTGGCCAACTTCCTCAAGGAACTCAGTGGCGTTGAATTTTTCGAGAACGTCGCGCTAGCCGGATCGAAGGAACTGACCGACCGCGGGCACATCATGCTCGACTTCGAGGTGACGTTCGCGATCAACCTCAACGCGCCGGCGGTGAACTAACCATGCAGCGACGCTCACTCCAATCTCAAGCCGCCGCCTACCGGCGCACTCAGATGCTGATGGGGTGCGGCCTCGTGCTGCTACTGGTCGGTGTGTATGTGTTCGGATATCGCCCGGCGTCGCATCGGCAGATGGCGTTGATCGAGGAAACGCAGACCAAGCGCAAGGAGTTCGAAGCCGCGCGGGTGCGAACGCGCGACCTGGGAGCGGTAGAGGCCGAGGTCGCCAAGCTGCAATCACGGCTCGATCGATTCAACAAGCGTCTGCCCAGCCAGCGTGATATGGGCCACGAGTACAGCCAGTTCATCCGCGACATCACCGAGCTGAACGGGCAAGGCGCGATGAAAAAGGTGAATGTCGTTCCCGGTGTGCTCAAGCGTTCCGACGCGTTCGCTGAATTACCGATCTCGATGAACTTCGAAGGGGAATTCATGAGCGTGTTCACGTTCCTGCAGCAGACGGAAGTCATGCCACGGCTGACGCGCATCAAGAAGTTGTCGATGAAGAACCGCGACTCGAAGCTGGGCACGGTCGAAGTGCAGGTGTCGATGAACCTCTACTTTGCGGACAACTAACCATGAGCACCCCGCAACAGACCGCCACCGATCTGCTAAACCGGGCCAAAGAGGTTCTGCGCGCCGACCCGAAGAAGTCGGGCATCCTTGGTGTGCTCGGTTTGGTTCTGGTGATCATGCTCGGTCGCGTGATGCTCACCGGTGACACCAACCCCGCCGGCGCGAGCGCTTCGTCGACGACGGCGGGCAAAGGTAGCGCGGCGAACGCCCGAACGTCCGGTAAGTCCATCACCGGTTTGACCCTCGCATTATCGGACCCTGCGCTTGCATCGCTGGGGGACTGGGTTCGGACGCCCATCGCCCCGATAACGCGGAATCTGTTCGCTATTAAGCTTGATTATTACCCCCAGGACGGAACGCGATCGGACACGGCGCTGCGCGCTCCGGAGGGGAACGGATTTTGGGACAAGCTAGCAAAGTCGATGGCCTCAAAGGCCGATCAACGTAAGGAGAGACAGATTCTCGTCGAGAACCTGCAACTCCAGGCGATGCAGATCAAACTGCAAAGCACCGTGATGGGCGCCACGCCAAGGGCGCTCGTCAACGGCGGAATGGTTCGGGAAGGTGACGTCGTCGCGTCGTTCCGCGTCCTCAAGATTGAGGCGCGGCGGATCATCGTCGAGCGCGAGGGCATCAAGCTCGAGATCCTGATGAAGTAGCGACGATGCCCGTAGGTGATTTCCAATTTTGAGATTTGCAGTTTGCAATTGAAACGCAGGGACGTGCGGCCGCGGAGGCCGTCAATCGCAAATTGCACATTGAGAATTGCAAATCGGTAACGAGGACTTTCCCATGGCACGTATCATCCGCACGACCGCAATTCTTTTTTTGGCCGCATCGTCCGTTTATCCGAGTCACGTAAACTCGGCAAACGGGCAGACGGCGCGAAACCTTGCCGCCAAATCCAGCGAGACCGATGTCAAGCTGCTTGACGACGCGACCGACCCGTTCGGTGCCGTCACTCCTGCTAAAGAAGAATCAGCAACCCAGCCCACCAACGCCGGCCAGTCGGTCAGCACGACACAGGTGAACACCAGCGCGTCCGGTTCGGTCGAAATTCACGTTAATGAAGCCAACATCCTCGAAGTGCTGCGGATGCTCTCGCTGCAAAGCCAGAAGAACATCGTCGCCAGCCGCGAGGTGAAGGGCACTGTCACCGCCAACCTCTATGACGTGACCGTCCAGGAAGCGCTTGCAGCGATCCTGAAGCAGAACAATCTGATCAGCGTCGAGGACGGACCGGTCATCTACGTTTATACGCGCAAGGAATACCAGGAAGTGCAAAAGGCCAACCGTCGCACCGCGACGGAGGTCTTCACACTGCACTACCTGCCGGTCGTCGACGCCGAACGCATGGTCAAGAACCTGCTCTCGAGTGAGGGCAAGACCGTGATTACCGCGGTCGCTAAGAATGGTGTCGGCTTCGACAACGCCACCGCCGGTGGTGACGACAGCGCGGGCAGCAGCCTGCTGGTCGTGACCGACTACGAAGACAACCTCGCCAATGTCCGCAAGCTCATGCAGGAAGTGGACATTCGCCCGACGCAGGTCCTCGTCGAAGCCACGATTCTCCGCGCCAGTTTAACGGAAGACAACGCGCTGGGCGTCGACTTTACCGTGCTCGGTGGCGTCGACTTCTCGACCGTCAACACCGCCAACGGGCTCATCACCGGCGCGCAGGCAGCCAACCCCACACTTACCCCGGGTGGCCCGTCGGCGTCCAGTGGTGGCACGGGCAACAACTTCACCAACGGCATCAACAACGGTCTGAAACTCGGCTTCGTCAACAGCAACGTGGCGATCTTCCTGTCCGCTTTGGAAGAGGCGACCGACACGGCTGTGTTGGCCAACCCGAAAGTGCTCGTCCTGAACAAGCAAAAAGGCGAGGTCAAGGTCGTTCGTAAAGACCCGTATCGTGGCGCAATCGTGACCGACGTGAACGGTCAGAGCCGTCAAGAAGTTGAAACGCAGGAAACCGGTACGAAGCTGATCTTCCGCCCGTACATCGGCAACGACGGGTTCATCCGTCTTGAGATCCACCCGGAAGACAGCACCGCGCTGCCCGCCCGCGCTGCCGACCTGCCCCCGAGCCAGTTGAGCACCGAAGCGACGACGAACGTCCTCGTGAAGGATGGCCGCACGATCGTGATCGGTGGTCTGTTCCGCGAGAGCAGTTCGACGACGCGTTCGCAGATCCCCATGCTCGGGAACATCCCGGTGTTGGGCAACCTGTTCCGCAAGAAAGCGGACAACACGGTGCGCGAGGAAATCATCATCCTGCTGACACCGCACATCGTGAAGGATGACGAGGCGTACTCGCAGCTCAGCAAGAAGGAAGCCGAAGCTGCGGATCGCGTCCGCGTCGGTGTGCGCCGTGGCATGATGCCATGGGGCCGTGAACGTCTGGCCGAAAGCGCGTATGAAAACGCCGTCAAGGAAATGGCCAAGCCCAAGCCAAACAAGCGGCTGGCGCTGTGGCACCTGGACTGCGCCACGAACCTGAACCCCAAGTTCCTCGAAGCGATCGACCTGAAGGAAAAGGTCAGTGGCAAGGTCGTCACCAGTGTCGACAACAGCAGCATCCGCTCGTTTGTCCGCGACTCGGTATTGAACGATGCGGTCGCCAGTGGCCCGGTGATCGATTCGATCGACGCCGCGCTTGCTGCGAACCCGACTACGCAGCCCTTGCAACTGTTCACGCCCGACAGCACCTTCGACGCCGTCGCCGCTGTGCCCGCAACACAACCGACGGCGACCGAAGCCACTGCGGTCGAAGTGCCCACCGTCGCCGAAGTGCCTGTCGCGCCTGCGACGGAATCGGTCGCCGAGGCCCCGGTCGCTGCGACCGAAACCCCAGCCGTTGTTGATCCCGCGACGGTGGTGACCGAAGCCGCGGTCGCCGACCCCATCGGCGCGACAGCGCCGGTCGTCGAACTGCCACCAGCGACGGTCACGATCACCGAAATTGCTGAATCGCCCACGGCGCCCAGCGAGATTCAGGTGACGGTCATCGACGCCACGGTCAAGACCGATGCGACGACCCAACCCAGCTTCGGTGAACAGCCGGCGTTCCAGGTCACTGAGCTGCCTACCGAAGACGTGAAGTAACGAAACCACCGACCGGCGTGCGAATAGCTCGCCGGACGGCTTGAAAGAGGTCCTCTTCATGCGAACGCCTTTCCTTAGCCTCGCCGTCGTCACCCTTGCCTTGATGGCGGGGTGCCAGAGCAACCAGAAGAACGAAGCCAAGGCCCAGTGGAACCAGGCGCGCGCCAACGTGCTGACCTCACTGGCGCGCGACCAATACAAGGCTGGCAACTTCGACAACTGCGCCAAGACGCTTAAAGACGCGATCGCACTGTCCCCTCGAAATGCGCCACTACGCATTCTGTCGGCCCGCCTGGCCATCGAACGGGGTCAGTTGGAACTGGCAGAATCAGAACTCAAGCTTGCGCGGGAGTTCAATCCCAAGGACGCCGAGGCGGATTACCTCAGTGGTGTGGTGAACCAGCGTTGGTCCAATCCTGAAGTGGCCCTATCGTATTATGACGCTGCGTTGACGAAAGGCCCCGGTGAGCTTTCATACCTGCTCGCCAAGGCCGAGACGCTCGTGACAATGGGCCGTGCCGAGGACGCGCTGGTCTCATTGAAGGATCGCGTCGTTTTCTTCGAACACAGTGCCGCCATTCGCGATGCGATCGGGCAGTTGATGTTACAGAAGGGTGACACAAACGCCGCGGTCGACATGTTGCGGCAGGCGTCGATCCTGTCGACCGACGATTTGAACATCCGCGAGCATCTTGCGCTGGCTCTCTATCAGGCTGGCCGTCATCGTGAGGCGGGTGACATGATCGCCAAGCTCGTCACCGAGGAACCGTTCGCCAGCCGTGGGGACCTGTGGCTGGCGCTGGGTGAGGCTCGCCTGCTCGACAACGACAACCGCGCCGCCCGTGAGTCTTTCGAGGTCGCTGCCCGGTTGCAACCGGCATCGCCACAAGTGTTCCTGAGCATGGGTAAGGTCAGCCTGCGCACCGGTGACTACAAGCGTGCCGAACTGGCGCTGCGCAAAAGCATGTCGCTCGACGAATCGTCCAGCGAAGCCAACCTGCTGCTCGGCTACCTGCGCATGAAGCAGGAACGCCACGAGGAAGCCCTTCACGCCTTCCGCCGGGCCAACCTGCTCGATCCGACCGACACGACCAGTCAGTGCATGATGGGCCTGGCGCTCAAAAAGCTCGGTCGCCCCGATGAGGCTGTCCAGTATTACGGTCGCGTACTGAGGGAGAATCCGAAGGACCCACTGGCATCGAAACTCATGACATCACTGGACCAGGTCGAATAGTCGTGGTTCAGCGGGTCAAAATCGGTGAAACCGGTGAATCCCGTTGCAACTTTAAGGCGTGAATAGCTATCATTATTGATGATGGGTCAGTTGCTCTCATCTTCGCTCGTCCGCACGACCGTGCTGGTGGCGTTCGTCTCCAGCCTGCTTCTGTGCGCGGTCTGCATGGCGGGCATGCAGGAGATTGCTGCCGATCCCAACTCCGCTGTTGCCGTTGAAAGATCGCACGGCTGCTGTGCTCGACCTGACGCCACGCCTTCACCGACGAACCAGGATGGATCCACGTGTGATCATTGCGATCGCATGCTGTTGGGCGTCGTGGGCGTTGTGACCAATGCCTCCGGTCCTGATGCCAGCTTGTTGCCTTTTGAACTGTGCACGTTCGACTCCGCCTCCAGCGAGCCATTAACGGTTGCTCCGGTGCGGATCGACAACACACCTGCCCTATCGCAATCACCTCCCACGCTGCTGCGACTTCGTTGCGCCATGAACCTGTGATTGGCTGCAGCGTTAGCTGATCAACGTTAGTCGTTCAATCGTTTTTTCATCGAATCATTTAGCAATTTCGGAGTTTCTCATGAGCTTTATCACTGTTTTATTCGTTAGCGCCATCACGTTTGTTGGCGCTGTGACCATGCCCACTTCGACCGACACCAAGGCCGCTGGCTGCAGTGGGTGCTGTGGCGCCACTTGTTCGTCCTGCTGCCTGGACGCCAATGCCTGCGCTGCCTGCTGTGGCGCGGGTTGCACGATGGCCTGCTGCAAGTAAGCAGCATGTCGTTCATGCGGACTGAAGTTTTAACCCACCGGCCTCACCGATCACTCGGTGGGGCCGGTTTCGTTTCACATCCCGTTATCGGTCTGCCCGGAATTGCCCGTTCCTTGTTAACCGCACAGCTTAACGCGCCGAAAGTGTCAGTAAGGACACTATCCGGTGGCGCAGCGATGGAGCTGCACCATGTTGGGGGAAAGTGTCCGCTCACGTGACGGTCGTTGTAGCGACCAGACAGGACGTGCGTGCGACGGGTTCGAAATCTGCAAATCTCTGCCGGGGTTCTCGCTGCTGCGGGCATCGGTTGCCTCGTTGCCGCCGGACAGCAACCGAAAGGCGCTGAGGCGCTTCACGTATGGTTGTGGGCCGGTGGGGCGGGACTGATCATCGCCAACATCTCCTGGTTCGTCGCCGCGATGACGCTGCGACGAGACACGAAGGAATTGTCTGCGGCGCTCAAGCACCGCGCTGTCACCGAGTCGATGGACCCGCTCGACCCAGCGATGACCGAGCTGTCCGCAATCGCCGAGGGCGCCAATGAAGTGCTGGGCACGGCGCAAAAGGCTGTCGCAGACGCAGCCGTGCAGGTGAAGGGGTACGAGATTCAGCTGAAGGTCGCGACCGCCGAACGGCAACACGCCGAGGCGATCATCAAGAGTATTTCCGACGCCGTGCTCGTCACCAGCGCATTCGACGAAATCGTCCTCGCCAATGACGCAGCCGCCAAGACATTCAACTTCGACCTGCGCAAGAGCAACCGCACACCGGTCGACCGCATGCTCAGTGACACGAAGATGGTCGATTTGATCCGCGAGATGCGCCAGAGCAAGAGTGTGAATGGTCGGCGTATCGTCGAGCACCAGATTCCCTCGCCCGCCGGTGACCGCACCTACAAGGTCACGCTTTCGGGTGTAGCCAGTGCCGGTGGGGGAGACGCCGGTGTCGTGGCCGTCCTGCACGACATGACGCGCGAGAAGGAAGTCGCCGAGATGAAGAACGACTTCGTCTCAAACGTCTCGCACGAGCTGCGCACACCGCTGGCGAGCATCAAGGCGTACGTCGAGATGCTGATCGATGGCGAGGCGGACGACGAGCGTACGAAGACCGAGTTTTACGAGATCATCCAAGGCGAGGCGAATCGGCTCGGCCGGTTGATCGATAACATCCTGAACATCAGCCGTATCGAAAGCGGCCTGGTAAAGATCAACAAGGTGCCGCAAAGCATCTCAGTGATCGTCAAGGAAGCGTTCGACGTCATCAACCCGCAGGCCAAGCTCAAGCAGATCAACCTCGTCGAGCAGCTCTGCCCGGTCTTTTATCAGACGTTCGGCGACAAGGACATGATCTACCAGGCCGTGCTGAACATCCTCAGCAACTCGGTCAAGTACACGCCACCGAGTGGTCAGGTGACGGTGCAGACGCTCGTCGACGAAAATCGCAAAAAGGTGCTGGTCAAAATAAGTGATACAGGTGTTGGGATTCCTCCAAAGGACCTGCCCTTCGTGTTCGATAAGTTCTATAGAGTGGAAGCTAACAACAAGATGGCCAAGGGAACCGGACTTGGCTTGTCGTTAGTCAAACACATCGTCGAGACCGTCCATCATGGCCGAGCCCTGGTGACCAGCGAGGTGGGCAAAGGAACCGTGTTCAGCCTGGAACTGGACCTGCACGAGTAGTGATAGGAGTAATTGCAATGAGCGAACGAAAGATCCTTGTGGCCGACGACGAATCGCACATCCTGCACGTGGTGTCGTTGAAGCTGCGCAATGCGGGCTTCAAGGTCGTCACGGCACGCGATGGGCAGGAAGCGTATGACCTGGCGGTCATCGAGCATCCCGACCTGATCATCACGGATTATCACATGCCCCAACTGTCGGGCATCGAACTGTGCCAGAAGCTCAAGCAGGACCCTGCGACCGCCAAGATCCCGGCGATCATGCTGACGGCCCGGGGGTATCACCTGGAACCGCACGACACCGAGTCGAGCGGCATCCTGCGCATGCTGAGCAAGCCGTTCAGTCCGCGCCAGCTTCTGCAGACCGTCAACGAAGTGTTAGAGCAGACGAGCAGCCTTCGAGGGGCCGCGTAGTTTTTGTAAACGCGTGAGGTGCTGAGATGTCTATGCAGCAACAACCAACGAACGCAACCATGCCCGTGGCCACCACTACGAGTTCTCCCGAGGTCGCGCCCGCGGTCCTGGAAAACCTCGCCGCACGGTTTCGGCCCGCAGGCCTGTTCCTGCTGATGCTGCGCCCCGATGGCTCGGTCGCTTACCACGACCCCGCAGCGGGGACGTTCTTCAGTCGGTACGTCCTGCCGATGCTGCAGTACCCCGAACAGACCGAAACCGGCCTCGGTGGAAAAGCACAGATTCTCAACGCCTCCAGCGCCGTCAGTATCTGGGACGCATTGCCCGGTGTGCTGCTGGCTGCTTTCCCCTATGTCGAGAAACGCCAACTTGGTGGCATCCTCATCCTCGCTAGCAAGAGCACCGTCTTCAAACTGAATGACGACGTCATCCGTGTCTGTGGCCGACTTGGCCTCGACGGGGTGTGGCTGAGCCAACAGGCCGACGAACTACCTGCCTATGGCGAGGAAGCCCTCCAACGGCAGGCTCGCATGCTGCTGGCAATGGTGCGCGACCAAGTGCGCTTGGCGAGCATGGAAGGGGAGATCGAATCCCTGTCCGGCCAGCTCGCTGACACGTACGAAGAACTCTCCCTCATCTATCAGATCAGCGGTGGCATGCGCGTGAACCGCAGGGCGTCGGACTTCTTCAAGCAGGCCTGCCTCGACGTGCTCGAGACGATGAACGTGCGCGGCATGGGCGTGACACTGCGTGGCGCCGAATCGATGAAGCACGACCCGGTCATCTACGGGTCCGTCGCGCTGCCGCCGGGCAAAATCTTCCGTTTGTCGGATGACTTGATGTCCATTCTGCAGGAGCGCAAGGCTCCGCTACTGATCAACGACCTGTCGAAGGACAAGAACCTCGCCTGGCTCAGTGACCACGCCCGTTGCCTGCTGGCGATCCCATTGCAGCGGCAGGACAAGGTGCTCGGGTGCCTCTTTGCGATCGACAAGCACGAAGGTGATTTCAACAGCGTCGACAGCAAGCTCTTGGCCAGCATCAGCAACGAGTCGGCGATCTACCTGGAAAACGCGATCTTGTTCGAGGACGTGAACCTGCTGATGATGGGCATGATTCGCAGCCTCACCAGCGCGATCGACGCCAAGGACGCCTACACCTGCGGTCACAGTGAACGCGTCGCGATGCTCAGCCGGACACTGGCTAAGGAAGCTGGCCTGCCCGAGGCGGAGGTCGAGCGCATCTACATGGCCGGCCTGTTGCACGACGTCGGTAAGATCGGTGTGCCCGAAGCGGTTCTGCAGAAGACCGGTCGGCTGACACCGGAAGAATTTGAACAGATGAAAAAGCACCCCGCGGTGGGCGCGCACATCCTGGCCGACCTGAAGCAGGTCGCCGACATCGTGCCGGGTGTCATGCACCACCACGAGCGGTTCGACGGCAAGGGTTATCCGGCCGGTCTGTCGGGCGAGCAGATCCCGCTTATGGGCCGCATCATCTGCCTGGCAGACTGTTTTGACGCCATGACCAGCAACCGCACGTATCGCAAAGCCCTGCCTCTCGAAGTGGCGATGGCCGAGATCCGCCGCTGCGGTGGGACGCAGTTCGACCCGCGGTTGACCGAGCACTTTCTGAAGATCGGTGTGAACCGGCTTCGCGAACTGCTGCAGGATCACCAGATGACATCCAAACGAGAAGAGAAGGCCGCGTAGAAATAAGGATGAAGGATGAAGGTCAAAGGATAAAAAACGTGGTTGAACGGCTTGTTCATCCCTTATCCTTCTTTTTAATCCTTCCTGCACTATGCCGATCAAGTGCGATGAATACGGTCAGGTCTGCGTCATCACCCTCAACGGCGACTTCGTCGGTGAGGACATCGCTGCGGTGCGCAAGTCGGTCGAAGATCAGATCGACCAGAAGCAGATAGTCGACTTCGTGCTCGACTTCGAAAAGTGCGGCTTCGTCGATTCCGAAGGGCTCGAAACGCTCGTCTGGATCCGAAAGCGCACCGACGACCTGTTCGGTCAGATCAAGCTGGCCAACTTTGACGAGAACGTGAAAACGATCCTCGAGATCACCCGGCTGGGCCCACGATTCGAGTGTCACGAGGAACTCGCGGGGGCGTTGAAGACGATGAGATGAGGAGAGTAGGCAGTAGGCGGTAGGCAGAGAAACGTTCTGCCTCTGCTTACTGCCTGCTGCCTACCGCCTACTGCACCATGATTGCTTCTTTAGAACGAAAACCTCTCGGCCAAGTCCTGCTGGGCAAAGGATTGATCCAGCAAGATCAGTTGGACCGCGCGCTCGAAGAACAGAAGCGAAGCAATCACCAGAAACTGCTCGGCGAAGTGCTCGTCGAACTTCGCTTTTGCACGGAAGACCAGATCACCGAGGCGCTGGCCCAGGCGTATGGCGTTCCCTACGCCCGCATCAGCCCGCGCATCGCCGACCCGAAGATCATTTCGTCGCTGCCCAAAGAGTTGCTGGAAAAACACGGCATCCTGCCTCTGTTCCTCGTCGAAGGAACACTGACGGTCGCGGTACCCGAGCCGGCCAACGTGTTCCTGGTCGAAGAGATCGAACGCATCAGCGGACACCGCGTGCAGGTGGTCGCAGCGACGGTGCGAGACATCCGCGCGACGCTTCAGGCGTACCTGCCGAACGACAAGGTTTTCGTCATCGATGACATCATCGATGAAGTCCAGCCCGCCGAGTTCACGCTCGTCGAGGAAAAGGCCGTACAGGACATCGCCAACCTCGAGGCCGCTGCCGGTGACTCACCGGTGGTGAAGCTCGTCAACTACTGTATCTACAACGCGGTCAAGGAAGGCGCCAGCGACGTCCACATCGAACCGGGCGACGGTGTGCTGCGCGTGCGCTTCCGCATCGATGGGCGCCTCGCTGAGCGCCTGCGCCCACCGTTCCAGATGCACGCAGCGGTCACCAGCCGCGTGAAGATCATGGCGGGGCTCGACATCTCCGAGCGTCGCTTGCCGCAGGATGGTGGCATCCACGTCATGATGGACAAGCGCCCGATCGACCTGCGCGTCAGCACAATGCCCGGCCGGCAGGGTGAGAAGGTCGTCATCCGCGTCATCGATAACGAGCGCGCAAGCGTCAACTTGGAAAAGCTAGGCTTCGGTTACGACACGCTCAAAGCGTGGCGCAAACTGATCGCGGTGCCGAACGGCATCGTCCTCGTCACCGGCCCGACCGGTAGCGGCAAGAGCACCACGCTCTATTCGTCGCTGTCGGAACTGAACCGCGATGACGTCAACATCTGCACGGTCGAAGACCCGGTCGAATACAACCTGCCCGGTGTGAATCAGTTCCAGGTCCACGAGAAAGCCGGCTTCACGTTCGCTGGTGCGTTGCGCAGCCTGCTGCGCCAGGACCCCGACGTGATGATGATCGGTGAAATTCGCGACGGTGAGACGGCTCGCCTGGCGACACAGGCGGCCCTGACCGGTCACCCGGTCCTCTCGACGCTTCACACGAACGACGCCCCTGGCGCGATCACTCGCTTGTACAACCTCGGCATCGAACCGTATCTCGTCGGCGCGACCGTCTGCGGCGTGCTGGCCCAGCGCCTCGTCCGCAAGCTCTGCCAGCACTGCAAGGAATCCTATACCCCCGGCGTGAATGAAAAGCGTGCCATCGAACGCTTTGCTGGACCCGTCGAATCGCTCTTCCGTGCCAAGGGCTGCACACGGTGCCGCAATCTCGGTTACACAGGCCGAATCGGCATCTATGAGTTGCTGATCGTCGACGATGAGATTCTGGAGCGTATCAGCCAAGCCGCGCCACTGAACGAACTGCGCGAACTGTCGAAAAAGGTCGGTATGAAGCCGCTGCGCGCCGACGGCATGGAAAAGGTTAAAGCGGGCATTACGACGTTGGAAGAAGTGTATCGGGTAACGGCTTAATTAGTTGCCAGTGACCAGTTGCCAGTAAAGGCGCAGGCATTTCTGGCAACTAGCAACTAGCAACTGGCAACTGGCAACTAATTCCATGTTCACCTTCGCCTACACCGCTCGCGACTCTGCCGGCCTTGCCACCAGTGGCACGATGGCCGCCGAATCCGCTGCGGACGTGCGCAAGCAATTGCGCGGGGAAGGGAAGTACCCCACTGACATCCAACCGATCGACGGCGGACCTGCAGCCAAGGCCGCCAAGGCGGTCGGGGGCATCCGCATCGCGCGGGCGGACCTCATCACGATCTCGCAGCAGATGTCGGTGATGGTCGAGACGGGCGTGACGGTCAGCGAAGCGCTCGAATGCATCGGCGCCCAGGCCGACAAGCCCGCCGTCCGCAAGCTGGTGACGGACGTCGCCAAGCAGATTCACGACGGCAGTTCGTTCAGCGCCGCGATCGGGCGTCACCCGCGGTCATTTCCACGCCTCTACGTCGCGCTGATGCAGGCCGCGGAGCGCAGCGGCATGCTTGGGAAACTGCTGACGCGCGCCACGACCTATCTGCGCGACGAGCAGGAAATCGTCCGACGGGTGCGCGGGGCGTGCGTTTACCCAGGCTTCATGGTCGCGTTCGCCATCAGTACGACGGTCTTTCTGCTGGCGTTCGTCCTGCCGAAATTCACGGCGATCTATGCCGCCAAGCAGGCGGCGTTGCCCGCGCCGACCAAGGTGTTGATGGCGCTGAGCAATTTCGTCGTCACGCACCGATACGGCCTGCCAATTACCCTGGTCACCACGGCCGTCGTGCTCTACTTTTACGTTCGTACGGACAGTGGCTCACGGCTGTGGCACTATGTGCAACTACAGATTCCCCTGCTCGGTGGCATGTTCCGAAAAATGCACCTGTCGCGCGGCCTGCGCATGATCGGCACAATGGCCGGTGCCGGTGTCAGCCTGCTCGACTGCGTCAAAACCGCCCACGACCTCTGCTCCAACACGTACTACCGCGAGTTGTGGACCAGTGTCGGTGACCAGATCCAGGCCGGCAAGCAATTCTCCGACCCGCTGTTCCAGACCCCCCTCGTCCCGCGCAGCATCGCCCAGATGCTCAAGAGCGCCGAAAAAGGCGGCAAGCTCGCGGTCGTCCTTGAACAGGTGGCGTCGTACAGCGAACAGGAACTGAAGGAAAAGATC
>JBBRHE010000057.1:0-18160 GCA_038223165.1 Tepidisphaerales bacterium | reverse complement strand
CGATAGTTGCCCAACATTGGAGAACGCCTCGTGATCTTTGACTCGCTGCTGGGGATGTTCAGTATCGACATGGACATCGACCTGGGCACCTGCAACACCCTCGTCTGCGTCAAAGGGGAAGGCATCGTTCTGAACGAGCCGAGCGTCGTTGCGGTGAAAAAGGGGACCAACCGCGTGCTGCAGAACGGCAACGCGGTCGGTCTGGTCGCCAAGGAAATGCTCGGCAAGACGCCCGGCAGTATCACCGCGATCCGTCCGTTGAAGGACGGTGTGATCAGTGACTTTGAGATCACCGAAGCGATGCTGTCGTACTTCATTCGGCGCGTGCATGGTCGCAAACACTTCATCGGGCCACGCGTTGTCATCGCGATTCCATCGGGCATTACCGCGGTCGAAAAGCGAGCGGTGCTGGACAGTGCCGAGCGCGCCGGTGCCCGTCGGGTCTATCTCGTCGAAGAACCCATGGCCGCGGCGATCGGAGCGGGGTTGCCCGTCACCGAACCGACCGCGAGCATGATCGTGGACATCGGCGGTGGCACGACGGAAGTGGCGATTATCTCGCTGGCGGATATCAGCGTGTGCGAATCGGTCCGCACGGCCGGTGATGACTTCGATGAAGCCATCGTCAGCCACATGAAAAAGACCTACAACATGGCGATCGGCGAACAGATGGCCGAGCGCATCAAGATCGAGATCGGCTCGGCCGCCCCCACGAGCGACCACGAGCCGACCATGGACGTCCGCGGTCGTGACATGATCAGTGGCCTGCCCCGCAAAACCTCCGTCACAAGCGAAGTGATCCGCGAGGCGCTGCAGGAGCCGGTCACGGCCATCATCGAAGCTGTCACCCGCACGCTCGAACTGGCCGAGCCCGAACTCGCCGCCGACCTGGTCGACAACGGCATCACCATGGCCGGTGGGTCATCACTGCTCCGCGGTTTAACAACCGTCATCAGCAACGCGACCGGCCTGGACGTAAAGCTCGCCGAAGACCCCCTGACCTGCGTCGCCCGTGGAACCAGCGTTTATCTGGAGAACCTCGAACTCTGGAAAGACACGATGGAGTCTGACGCCGACGAGATGTAACGACGTGGCATGGGCTTTTAGCCCATGTCTAATTAGTTTGGAACCATGGGCTAAAGCCCATGCCACGCCATGCAATGCGACAGTTAAAGTTCCATCATGTGTTCTCCTCGTTGATGGTCTTGGCGTTCGTGGTTGCATTTCTGTTTCCTCTCTTCTCAACTCGCCAGAAGCCCCAGCTCACCGTGCTCTTCGCACCCGTTTCAAGGCCGGCCAGTTGGTTTGGAAACTGGCTGCGCAACAAGTTTGATCCGCCCAAGGCGACGCCGGACGATCGAACCGCCGACGACGTTCGCGATGAGAACGAGCAGTTGCGGATCGCGCTGATTCACATGTCTGAACAGTTGGCGTTCCTGAAGAAGATCAATGCGGACCGCGCCCAACTCGGGTCGATCCGCGAGTTCTGCACGCCCGTCCAGGTGCTCGGTGGTGATGCGTCGTCGGCCCTGCGCGAGACGCTGCAATTGAATGGCTCGACCACAACGAGCATTGCGGTCGATCAACCCGTGCTCTACTCGGACGGCCTTGCAGGCCGAGTTTCACACGCTGGCCCGCTGGGGGCGCAGGTGCGATTGATCACTGATGAGGGCTTTCGCCTCATGGGCTCGTTCTGCCGGTACGAACGATCCGACGACGGCGGACTCAAGCTGCTGAAGATCACGACGACCCCGCCGATCCTGATGGGCATCGGTCGCAACCGGATGAAGGTCGAGAACCTGGACATGAAGGAGATCGAGGCCGCCAAGATTCAGATCGGTGACTGGGTGACGCTCGATGACTCGTCCTGGCCCGAGCAACTGCGCGGCTACCCGGTTGGCAAGATCGTCGAAATCCGCCCGCGGCCCAGCAACGCGCTGTTCGCCGAGCTGCGCATCGAACCGCAAGGGGCACTGACGCGGTTGCGCGAGGTGATGGTGATGAACCGGACATCACAAGCGACTGCTGGCACCGATTGAGGACATCGAGCAAACTTATGCGCCTCATCCCTTACATCATCCTCGCGTATCTCGCGCTCGGGCTGCAGGTCGGACTAAGCGAGTACGTGATGTGGAACGGCGCCAAGCCCAACTTCGTGCTGTTGGCAGCCGTCTTCATCGCGATCAACGCGCCGCGGGACGCCGCGCTGCTGGGGTGCTTTGGTCTGGGGATCGTGCAGGACCTGCTGACCGCGCAAGCGCCGGGCCTGCACGCGCTGTCGTACGGCTTGCTCGGCATGATGCTCAGCAACGCGCAGTCGGCGGTCTATCGCAGGCACCCATTGACGCACGTGACGGTCGCGTGTCTGGGTGGAGTGATCACCACGGTCATTCTTTATGTTCAGTCGGCCGTCTGGTCGCGCTGGATCGACGAAAGCACACCCCCGGCCGTCCGCCTGAGCCTTGCGAACCTGCTGCTGGGCATTGTCTACACTGCGGCGCTGGCACCGTTTGTCATAGGCGTACTGCAACGCATCCGAGTTGCGTTTTCGTTCCAACCACCACGCCGTGGGCATCGCATGTGACGAGGTCCCACCGGATCAGGTCGAGAGCAACGAACTACCTTGGCTGGTCCGACTGGCGTCTCACCATCACGGCAGCGGCAAGTCCTTGAACTCAAACGGAATCTGCACATCCGCGATCTTTGTCGGCACATCCCACACCAGTTTGTCGGGCGCACCCGGGCGGTTCTCGTCACTTCCACGGGCGTAGCGGCCGAACTGCATTGTATAGGTGTAGTTGCCGCCACCACCCCCGCCACCACTCCATCCCTGGCTGGACAGTTCGCGACCCTTTGCGTCGTGTAACGATAACCCTTGCGGTCCCATGTTGATCATATCGTTGTCGCCACCCTTGCGCGTCAGCGTGATGGGCAACTCATACGTCTCGTTAGTTGGGTTTCCCGCTCGCTTGGTCAGGCCTTTGATGGTCACGCTCATCGAGCCGAGGTTCTTCGTGAAATCTTTGACGTTGGCGATATCGGGAACTTCCAGTCTTGCCATCTCGGTCATCACGCCGAACTTCGCCTTGCCCGATAGCTTGGCGATCTTGTTGCCCGTGGCGGCCTTAGAGTTAAGCGGCGCCTGGAACTGCCAAACGGCCTGTCGGCCCGACGAGTAACCATCGCCCATGTTCTGCGGGGGGATCAAAGAGTTACCGTCGTCGTCGGTCGCCTCGTCGAGTTTCAACTGGTAGCTGGAGCGGATGACGCGCAGGGACGGTTCGGGATATGCGAAAAACTGAACCTGCAGGGTCTCGGTGCCATCGGCAGGGCGGGCGAGGTTGACGTTCCAACTGCGGTTGACGTTGGACGCCTGGATCAGGAACCCGTTGGCGACGACGGACGGGCGGGTAAGCCAGTCCTTGTCGTTCTGGGTTGAAAACATCATGCGCGTGCCGTCGCCACTGTTGTAAAGTGACAGGCCCGTCTGCTTGCAGAGGTCTTGCAGGACGGTCCAGAACTGAGCCTTGTCGTACTTCAATGTGACGGGGGCGACGTTGTCCTTGTCAGCCAGCAGGTTAGCGGGCTGGGTTCCGTATTCCCCCTTGGCCTGAGCGAAAAGGGCGTCGAACGCGTCGGCAGCGTCGACATCCTGCAGATCGAGCGTGATGGGTGTGCCGCTTAACGCGACGGTGGTCGTTTCACCACCCGCTGCGGGCGCAGTGGCGTTATCAATGCGTGTGATGATCGATTCGACCCGCGCCTTTACTTTGCGATCGGCTTTGTCTGCGATCGCCTTTTGAAGTTCGGGCTTGACGTCGGGACCCATTCCCACCAGTTGGGCGGCGGCTTCCTTACGCACTTCGGCATCGTTGTCGGCCAGTTTCGCCACCAGCGGCGCAACGGTCGCCGGGTCGATCGGTGCTGCGCCGATCGTCGGTGCGATGGCCAACACAGTCACCGCGCACAGGGCTGCGGTGCAGATCGACTTCCAGTTGTTTCGGCTTCTCATTGGACATCCTCCCTTTCAACGTGAACGTCCGGCCTCCAATTTCGATCCGCGGGAGTGTGAGCCGGCTCACCCCGCGGGGCAAACGATACCCATTTCGCGCGTCGCTGGCGACGGGTTGGACGCCCACCGGTCTCAATCGTCCCCAAATCGAAACGCGCAGCGGACGTTGCGCAACACCTGCGCGATTCCGATAAAGATCGCGATCCCGATCAGATGATCGCGAAACGTCTGAAAAACACTCCGGCAAGATTCGCCCGATAACTGCGATTTCTGCCGCACGCCTTAAAAACCGCAAGCGAAAATTTAAGGTCCTCCGATGACATGTTCGCGTGAAACGCCATTCGTCACACCCCGCACCAGCGGACGACGGGCGGCGATCAAAACTTGTGAGAGAGGAGGCCGCGAACGTCATGTGAATGCGACATCTTGAGGAACAACGCAATTGGATTGCAGTGTTCTTCGAGAGTGATCGCAAAGCAGTAGTGAGGCAGTCAGGCGTTCGGCCCTTGGCCTTCGGCTGCCACGACCTTTCAAGGGATTGAAAGGCGCAAGCTCGGACCGCAGATCCGACGCAACCGCCTTGGGGCCTATTGGGCCCCGAAACGGAAATTGTACTAGTCACGGAGAGACATCATGAGCCGTATTAACACCAACGTCAGCTCGCTGATCGCTCAGCGGGTCCTGTCAAAGAACAACAACCAGCTGAACACCAGCCTTCAACGCCTGTCGACAGGTTTGAAGATCAACACCGGTGCGGACAACCCCGCCGGCCTCATCGCCAGTGAAAACCTTCGCGCTGAGAAGGTCGGCATCACGACCGCGATCGATAACGCCCAGCGGGCGAGCAACATCATCGGCACCGCAGAGGGTGGTTTGAACGAAGTCAGCAGCCTGCTGACCGAACTGCAGGGCCTCGTTGGGCAGTCCGCCAACAGTGGTGGCCTCAGCAGCGAGGAACTGGCCGCCAATCAGCTGCAGGTCGACAGCATCCTGCAGACGATCAACCGCATCGCCCAGAGCACGGCGTTTCAGGGAACGAAGCTGCTCAACGGCAACTACGACTACAGCACCAGCTCGGTCGGCACCAGCGCGGTCAAGAATCTGCAGGTCAACTCGACCCGCATTCCCGACGGTTCGAGCGTCTCGGTCGTCGTCCAGGTCGTTACCAGCGCCCAGACCGGTCAGCTCACCTATACCGGTGGCGCCGTCGCCGGCGCCACGGTGACACTGGAGATTGCCGGTTCATCCGGCACCGAGCAACTGTCGTTCGCCAGTGGCACGAGCGTGTCGTCGATCGCGACCGCGATCAACGGTGTGAAGTCGCAGACCGGCGTGTCGGCGACCGTCACCGGTGGCAACCTGCAGGTCAACAGCACCGCGTTCGGCTCGCAACAGTTCGTCGGTCTTCGCGCCCTGACCGGCACGTTCAACATCACCAGCACGAAGGACTACGGCGCCGACGCCAACGTCACCGTCAACGGTTCGACCGCCCAGACGGACGGCCTGAAGGTCCAGTACCGCTCGAGCAACGTCGACATCGAGTTCGACCTCGACACCTCGGTCAACACGAACAACCAGACCAAGACGTTCGGCGTCATCGGTGGTGGCGCGACCTTCGCCCTCGGCTCGAAGGTCACCGAGACCGACAAGGCTTCGATCGGCATCGCCTCGGTCAGCACCGGCTCGCTCGGTGATACGTCGCTGGGCTACCTCGCGAGCATCGGCTCCGGCGGTGACAACAGCCTCAACAGCGACAACCTCGTCTCGGCCCAGAAGATCCTGGACAAGGCGATCAAGCAGGTCTCGGGCATTCGCGGACGACTGGGCGCGTTCCAGAAGTTCACGATCGGTTCGACGATCAACAGCTTGGGCGTTGCGTACGAGAACGCGTCGGCGGCTGAAAGTGCCATCCGTGATACGGACTTTGCTCAGGAGACGGCCGCGCTCACGCGTGCCCAGATCCTCAGTCAGGCTGCGAGCACGGTGCTCAGTCAGGCTAACTCAAGCCCTCAGGCCGCCCTGCGCCTGCTGCAAGGCTAGCAGGGCAGTTTCCGAGCTACATGAAGCTCGTCCGGGACTGACCTGACCCGCCGGCACGTTCGCGGCGCAAGGGCCATCGCTCGGCACGAGCGACGACAACCTTTCTCACAAGTTGAGAAGACACGCCAGCCTCCGGTCGTTAACGCGACCGGAGGTTGTTTTTTTGGGTCACGCCCTTGTGATGCGGGGTCGCCTAATCGCGATACGCCTTATGGCAGCTTGTGCAGGACGTGCCGATCTCCTTCGCCAGCACGTCGGCCCGCGCCGTGTCCGACGGTTTGGCGCGCAACGTCTTGCTTAATTCGGCGGCGGCTTTCTCGGAGGCTTGACGCATCTGCTGGAAGTCCGCCGGATGCGCTTTGGCTCCTTCGGTGCGACCGATCTCGTGCAGTTGTTCCTGCAGTTGCAACGCCTCGTGGGCCGCGTCGAGGTCCGGGTGCGTCGCCAGCGGTTGCCAGTCGTTCTTCTGCAGCAACTTCAGGTGGTCCCAGTGCATGTCGACGGTGACCATGCCCTGCGCCATGGCAGGCGTCTCGGCGGTTTCTACGAACGTCACCTTCGTGTTCGCGATCACGCCCGGCGCGAGCGGCCTCGCCTCGCGGGCGGCCTTCCAAAGCCCGGTGTAGTTCTTCCCCGTGCCGAACGTCTGCAGGATCGCTTCGGCGTCTTCCGGCGCTACATCCCCCGCGTACACGCACGCCACCGCCAGCGTCGCCGCCGAGCGGTGTTTGCCGTGATGGCAGTGCAGGTAGATCAACCCCGGGTACTGCTCGATCGCCTTGGCAACCGCGATCGCGTCCTGCCGCGTCACCCCGTCATATCGCGTGGGGCGATGCACGTACGCCATCCCATACTTCTTCGCCAGCGCAACGTCCGGCTTCGCCCCGTCGACACTGATGATCGTCCGCACACCCAGGTCGCGCAGCGCCTCGAACGCGGCCTCATCGTCCGGCTGAGCCCCACTGATCACCTTGTCCGTCACGCGATGGGCATTGTGCAGATGCGGATTGTCGATCACCGCGAACGGCGTCATCGTGGGATTCGCCACCGCACGCGTCGTGGCGGCCGGTAATGTGCTGACCGCCGACCGAGACGTCACAGCCGACGGTCTGCAAGACGCAAAGCCCAGCGGCACGCCAAGCAACGCCAGCAGACACAGACGACCCGCAGTGTGTGGTTGCACGTGAGAAATCCCGCCGAGAGAAATCGAATAACGTATTGCCGTTGAGCGGCCGCGGCGGCGCACGCCCGACGCCCGACCGCAAGTATACTATACCGCCGCCGCGGTCCGCTCCAACGGCGGTTTAGGCGGCTGCCGCCGACGACCCATGAACCACCAGAACGGCAGCCAAAGCAGGAACCAGAATAAAGAATAGAAGCCCGCCGGCACCCATCCGAGGATCAGATAGAACACCCGGCTCGCTCCATCCGCTGTGGCGTCCATCATCTGTTGCTCAGTGGCATTGGCAGGCAGAAACGCGATGCGAAGGTGCCAGTGTCGATCAACCGCGAGATGGATGAAGACCCAGCCGGCGAGGATGGCCAAGCCGCAGCGGAGCACGCCGAGCATGAGCGATCGCCACCCGAAGAAAATCATTAAGGGGGCAGCGAGGAAGAACAGCACGAGCCAGTAATTGTGCGTCACGTACGGAGACATCGCTCCTGCCGCCTAACCTTCTATTAACCGACCCGCGCAGATCACGCTAACTTGCGCTTCGCGCACATTATCATCCGCGGGTGTGGATTGCCAAATCGGCTCGAAGCGCCTTGGTCGGCGAAGTGTAGGGCGATCGGGTGGGGCTGGTGGGTGGGATGACAACCGGCGTAGGGCGCATAGGAGCAGGCGTGCTGGCTGGGTGCGGTGGCGTCACGCCCTTTTCTGTTAGGTGACGTTCCGTTCATTGAGATCTCTCATTTCGTGCAGCCGACGCACGGACGATGTGGCTCGGGCATGATCGCGGACTGGTGGTGGTTGGCTTTTGACGTGGGGTCGGGCATTATCATCGGCCGCATGGCGAACAACGAACCCGCAGTGGCAGCAGGGCCGATTTCCTCGGTGGCGGTGGTGAACGACCAGCCATTGCCCGGGGCGCGCAAAGCGTTGATCCTGCTGCTGATTATCAACCTCTTCAACTACATCGACCGGTACATCCTGGCGGCTGTCGCGGCGCCGGTGCGCGAGGAGTTTGGGGTCAGCTACACGGCGATGGGGTGGTTGTCGACGGCGTTTTTGCTGTCGTACATGGTCGTCTCACCGGTCTTCGGGTGGCTGGCGGACCGGTTCTCACGCTGGGCGCTGATCGGGGTCGGTGTGGTGCTCTGGAGCCTGGCGAGTGGCGCATCGGGGTTGGCGCAGGGATACTTCTTTCTGCTGTTCATGCGCTGCCTGATCGGGGTGGGTGAGGGGGCGTACGGGCCGGTCGCGCCGACATTGCTGGCGGATCTATACCCGGTGGCGATCCGTGGGAAGATCATGGCGTGGTTCTACGCTGCGATTCCTGTGGGCAGCGCGCTGGGGTTCGTGTTGGGCGGATTGTTTGCGTCTGAAGGGAACTGGCACTGGGCGTTTCTGTTGACCTTGCCGCCGGGCTTGGCGCTGGGCATCTGGTGCTTTCGGATGAAAGAGCCACAGCGTGGTCTGAGCGATGCGGCGCCGGCGCGTCGGTCGACGCCTGCAGATTATCTGACGCTGTGGAAGACGCCGTCATACGTGCTGAACTGTCTGGCGATGACGTCGTTCACGTTTGCGATGGGGGGCATTTCGTACTGGATGCCGACGTATCTGAAGGAAGAGCGTGGGTTGGCAGAGAACATCGCGACACCGATGTTCGGCGGGATCGTCGTCGTCGCGGGGCTGGTCGCGACGATCACCGGTGGCATGGCTGGTGACAAGCTTCGCGCGCGGGGCTGGGGCGGGGCCTACTTCCTCGTTTCCAGTGCGGGCATGTTCGTCGGGTTCCCGCTGCTGCTGTTGATGCTCGTCACACCGTTCCCCTATGCGTGGGGATTGCTCGCGCTCACCGTCTTCTGCTTGTTCTTCAACACGGGCCCGAGCAACACCGCACTGGCGAACGTGACGCACCCGTCGATCCGCGCGACGGCGTTTGCGATCAACATCTTCGTCATCCACGCGCTGGGAGATGCGATCAGCCCGCCGATCATTGGGTTGGTGAAGGACCACTACAGCTTTAAGGTAGGGTTTGTCATCGTCTCACTATCGATCCTGCTGAGTGGGATCTTCTGGGCGTGGGGCGCGAAGTACCTCGCGCACGACACTGACCGCGCGCCACGGCTCTTCGACGATCAACCGGGCTTTCCTGTCGCAGTCGCGACAGAATCGACTCCAGCTAAGCCAATCTGACGCCTTTCAAGTTTGTCATCCGCATTTTCAGTGAGAAAAACCCGCTGGGCCGGCTTGGCACCGGGTTTGTTTTATTGATTGGCGTGGCGAATAGGTCGCTGCACACAACAGGAGGTCGGTTATGAGCAAGCTGTTAAACGTCGCGGTGTTGGGTCTGTTTATCGGTGCAACGACGCTCGTCGGTTGCAGGGCGTCTGCGGAGGTCGAGGGCACTGACGATATGGATCGCAACAGTGGCAAGTCGACCATGAAGAAGACGACCATCGAACCCGATGGTGACAGGAAGGTTACGACCGAAACGAAGACCTACTAATCCGCTCGCACGACACTAACGAATGCGTGGCACCCTGTTGTTCGCGGTTTGAACGTGGACGACGGATGCAGCAGGCCGGAAGAATTTAGGTTCGTCGGCCTGATAGTTTGGACGGTGTCACGCCCACTTTCATCCCATTTCAGTGGCTCGATGCTCGCGGCCCGGCTTCCATACTTGATGGCAAAGCCGGGACGCGAGCGATTTTTCGTTCTCAAAGACCGACGAATGACTTCAGTTGTCATCCCGCGCGGGGCTAGCGACGCGAGGGATTTCGACGATCCAAGCGGTGTTGCCAAGGCGAGATCCCTCAGGGGGCTACTGCTCTGTTCGGGATGACCTGCTGCTGAATTCACAACGCTATACGATGGGCGACCGCGTTTAACCGATCGCAACCGTCGGATCTTTGAGCGATTCTTCCCTCCCTGTGACGTTCGTTCGGTTCAGCACGAGTTCTCTGACGCCGGCGACGTCCTGCCCGACGCACAAGACTTGGCTCACTCGCCCCTCGGCCGCCACACCGATCTCGGCGAAGCCTTCGTCGGCACCGGGTTGCCCGCGGACCAGGCGGTGGTCGACGAAGCGCGGTTCACCGTAGACCGTCACGGGGACGTCGAAGACCTGCGTTGTGAATGTGCTGACGTCGGTGAATCGTGTGTCATCACCGGCCATGTTGCGGCCGGCGATCGTGCCGGTGGGGACGGCGCTGTCCCAATGGTCACTTAAACGATGTTTGCCATACAGTGGATCGAGCACTGCGGCGCAGTCACCGGCGGCGTAGATGTTGGGGATGTTGGTCCGGCCGTGTTCGTCCACCAGCACCGCGCGCTCGGCGGCGATGCTCGAACCGCGCAGCAGGTCGCGGTTGGGCGTCACGCCCATCGCCACGACCGCAAAGTCGCAGTCGATGCGGGTCCCGTCCGCAAGGGCCGCCCGTTGGACGCGACCATCACCGTCCAATCCAACCACTGTATTTGCTGAGTGAACGCGCACGCCGCGCGATTCCAGCAGACGCGTGACATAACCCGCGGTCGTGCTGCCAGCGAAACGGCCCCACGGGTGGGGCAGGCTGGTGGTCAGGTCGACACCCATCCCGAGTGACGTCAACGTCGCTGCCAGTTCCACACCCGCCCAGCCGGCGCCGACCACGATCGCGCGCCCACGGCCTTGATCATGCTTGCGACCTTCGGCGCGAGCCTTGTCGATCGCGGTCTGCAAGCGATGGGCATCCTCGAACGTGCGCAGGGAGTAAACGCCGGGCAGTTCGGCGCCGGGCACCGCTAGCCGCGCCGGGGTCGCGCCGGTCGCGATCAGCAGTTTGTCGTAGGAGACGCTGCTGCCATCGTCGAGCGCGACGGACATGCGAGCCGCGTCGATATGCGACGCCCGCCGACCTGTGCGCAGGCGCACGTTGTTGGCGGTGAACCAGTCAGCGGGCAGGGTGAAGAGGTCCTCGTGCGTCGCCCGTTTGGCCAGGTAGTCGCCCGACAGTGGCGCCCGACGGTACGGGCGGTTGATCTCCTGACCGACGAGGAGCATGTCCCCCTCGCGGTCCCGTTCCCGAATCGCGACCGCGGCGGCGCTGCTGGCAAGACCGCCTCCGAGCAAGAGGTATTTGACGTGCGTGGTGTTCATACGTCCTTTGGTGCAAGGCTCCATTCCATTATACGTTCCAGGCAGGGGTGAAGGATGAAGGCTGAAGGAGGAAAAATGCAGGCTCCTGTTTCATCCTTCAGCCTTGGTCCGTCATCGTTGCGTTCTCCTGTGTTCTATGCCCCTTGACGTGTATAAACTGCAATCGTTATGCCTGAGAACAACGTCATCAAGTCCAATATCCTCGTCATCGACGACGAGCGCGAGCACGCGCAGGTCATGTGCGAAGCGTTGACCCGTCTCGGTCACAAGTGCGACGTCGCGTACAACCTTGCCGAGGCCCAGTCCAGGCTTGACAAGAAGACGTATGATGTCATCGCGACCGACCTGATGATGGAGGGGCGCAAGGATGGGTTGGCTGTCCTGCACGCCGCGATGCAGCTCACCCCGTCGCCACCGGTTGTGCTGGTGACGGCCCACGCGGACATACCAACGTGCAAGCAGGCGCTGAACGAAGGGGCGTACGACTTCATCGAAAAGCCGCTCGACCTCGAGTACTTCCGCGCCCAGATCAACCGCGCCGCTGAACGGGCCCACCTGCAGAAGCAGAACGAGGTGCTCGCGGCCCAGCTGATCGACCACGCAGGTTTTGAAGGTATCATCGGCACGAGCGCCGCGATCCAGAGCGTCGTCCGCACGGCTCGCCAGGTTGCGCCGAGCGACATCCCCGTGCTTATTCTGGGTGAAAGCGGCACCGGCAAGGAATTGGTCGCCCGCGCGATCCACAACAACAGCAAACGGCGGAAGAACAGGCTCGTGCCGCTCAATTGTGCCGGGCTCAGCGAAAGCATCCTCGAGGACGAGCTCTTCGGTCACGTCCGCGGCGCGTTCACCGGGGCGCAGTCCGACCGCGAGGGCCGCTTCGAGCACGCCGACGACGGCAGCCTCTTCCTCGACGAGATCGGTGACATGCCCGCGACCATGCAGGCCAAACTGTTGCGCGTGCTGGAGAACGGTGAGGTCGTCCGCCTGGGCAGTAACGAGTCGATCCGGGTCGACGTGCGGTTGATCAGCGCGACTAACCGCAAGATCGACGAGATGGTCGCCGACAAGCAGTTCCGCGAGGACCTGTACTTCCGGATCAAAGGTGTGACGATTCACATTCCCCCCTTGCGCGAGCGTCGCGAGGATATCCCCCTGCTGATCCATTACTTCCTGCAGCGTGCCGCCGAGCGGTACAACAAGCAGATCGACGGCCTGAAGCCCGAGACGCAGCAAGCGCTGATGGGATACGGTTGGCCGGGCAACGTGCGCCAGCTCAAGAACATCGTCGAGAACATGATCGTCCTGGCTCCCGAGGCCGGAAAAATCGGCCCCGAAGTGTTGCCCGAGGAAATCCGCCCGCGTGTCACGGGCAGCACCGGTGGCATGAACAACCTCGTCGGCATCAGCCTCGAAGCCGCCGAGCGCGAGCTGATCCGCAACACCCTCAAGCTCGTCAACGGCAACCGTGAACAAGCCGCCAAGATGCTCGCGATCGGTGAGCGGACGCTGTACCGGAAGATCAAGGAGTATGACCTGTGACGTCTCCTTCGAAGCGCATTGGTCACGGGTACGACCTCCATCGCCTTCAGGCAGGAGGTCAGTTGGTTCTTGGTGGCGTCGTGGTCGCGACGGACATGTCGCCGGTGGCACATTCCGATGGCGACGTCGTCATTCATGCGCTGGTTGACGCGATCCTGGGTGCGATTGGCAAGGGGGATATCGGTGAGCACTTCCCCGACACCGACCCAGCGTGGAAGGGCGCTGCGAGCCTGCAGTTCCTTAAGGCCGCGGTCGCGATGGTGAAGGAGGCGCGGTTTGCGGTGGTCAATGCCGACATCACGATCCTCGCCGAGCGGCCACGGTTGAAGGCGTTCAAACCGCAGATGGTGCGGGTGCTGTCGGACGTGCTCGGTGCGCCGGTAAACATCAAGGCCGGGACGAACGAAGGGGTCGACGCCGTCGGTCGGGGTGAGGCGATCGCGGCCCATGCGGTCGTGTTGCTGTCGACATGATGGTTGAGTCACAGGTCTACCCTCCGGCCGTAATTGGCTTACAATCCCTGTTTCATGAGCCTACGCGTTTACAACACCTTGACGAAGCAGAAGGACCTGTTCGAGCCGGTTAAGCCGGGGAAGGTCGGCATGTACCTCTGTGGGCCGACGGTCTACAAACCCCCGCACATCGGGCACATGGTCGGGCCGGTCATCTTCGACGCCGTTAAGCGTTACTTGAAGTACAAGGGGTACGACGTGACGTGGGTGGTCAACATCACCGACGTCGACGACAAGCTGATCGAGGCCGCCGCCAAGCAGAACGTGACGATGGGGGCGCTGGCCGAGCGGTACACGAACGAGTACTTCGACGTGCTGGCGGGGTTCGGGATCGACTCGATCGACAAGTTCCCCAAGGCGTCGGAGCACATCACCGAGATTCTGGGGATGATCCAGAAGCTCATCAACAAGGGCAACGCCTACACCGCCGACGGCAACGTCTACTTCGACGTCACGAAGGACCCTGACTACGGCAAGCTCTCGAACCGCCGGGTGGAAGAGCAGGAGGCCGGCACGCGCGCGCTCGAAGGTCAGGGCAAGCGCAACCCCGCCGACTTTGCGCTGTGGAAGGCCGCCAAACCGGGTGAACCGAGCTGGAATAGTCCCTGGGGTCATGGTCGACCCGGCTGGCACATCGAGTGCTCGGCGATGTCCATCAAGTACCTCGGTGAGACCTTCGACATCCACGGCGGGGGCATGGACCTCATGTTCCCCCATCACGAGAACGAGCTGGCGCAGTCCGAGTGCGCCACCGGTAAGACGTTCGCGAAATACTGGATGCATAACGGCCTCACTCGCATCAAGACGAAGCTCGCCAGTGGCGAGGTCAAAGACGAGAAGATGAGCGGCAGCCTGGGGAACGTCGTGGGTGCCGCCGAACTGCTTGAGCAGTACGGACCGGAGTTGATGCGTTACATGCTCCTTTCGACGCAGTACCGAAGGCCAATCGAGTTCACAGAAGACGTGATGGTCGCCAGCCGCAAGGGGCTGAGCGTCTTCGGTCGCCTGTTCGAGCGGGTCGAGCGGTTCGCCGGTCCTGGTCCGCACGCCGACATGGACGAAGCTGCGTCGACGTTGCTGGAAAGCGAGAACGGTGACTTCGTGCGCGACTTGTTGGCGCTGAAGAACAAGTTCCTCGAAGCAATGGACGACGACTTCAACACCGCCGGTGCTATCGGCGCGCTACACGAGTTGGCGGGTTCGACGAACAGCTTTGTCGAGCGGACGGGTGTCGAGAAGACCAAGGCCAGCGACCTCGTCCAAGCCGCCGCCGCGGGAATGACGACCATCCGCAAGCTCGGGCACCTGCTGGGCCTGTTCCTCAAACCCCTGAGCACCGGTGGCGCCAACGCGACCCCCACGACCGGTAGTGGGTCTGCGAAGGACGCGTCCACACTTGAAGGCGTCATGCAGTTGCTGATCCAATTGCGTGCCGAAGCCAGGGTCGGCAAGAACTTCGCGCTCGCCGACAGCATCCGCAAGGGGTTGACCGACCTCGGCATCACACTGGAAGACCGCGCTGACGCGACCGGCTGGCGAAAGGACTGACCTCCCGTTGGCACGATGCCTTCTGTCTGACATTGCCCTGCAAAATAAAGTTTCGAGGGGTTCTGTTCTCGCAAGTCGTTATAGATAATACGGTTACGTTTTTTAATCCCCGCTGAAACCGACAGGTAACCGACCGCGAACCGACATACAAACGACATGAAACGACGTGGGTCCATTTGACTCATCTCCTTTCGTTTTCAATGTCGCTCGGTTCATGACAGCGCCGCATCGCGCCGACGCAGGCGAGATGCCAAACAATATCCAAACATTATACGGGCTGATCTTTGTGCTGTCGGCGGAAATCTGTTTTTTTAAGGGAGTGAACGCCAAGACGCCAAGGATGCTAAGCCGCGGAGCGCCAAGGAAAAGGCAAAGCGAGAATGTGCATTACGCCATGTCTGCGCCTTTGCTCTTCCCTCTGAACTTGGCGTCCTTGGCGTCTTGGCGTTCACCTCTTTTCCGGTGATGCATTATCCTCGTCGTCATAAACGTTACGGGTCGACCCTCGCCAACGAACTCAGTCGAGGCGTGTCCAGTAGAGGAGGTTGTGCGATTTCTTGAATCGCTGTAGGTTGCGGTCAACCGCCTCAACTGATGGCATCGCGATTGCCTACGATTACCGCAGACCGATCCCCGGACGAGAGAACTTTTGCCCGCTAACCTTGCTCCAACTTCACTGTTGCCGTTGTCCAAGCCGCGCGATGCGCGGCTGGATTTCTGGCGCGGGTTATGCCTGATCGACATGGTGGTCGTACATCTGTTGGTGCAGGGGCTCGAAATTGGACATTTTGCCCATGCCGTCGTAGGGGACTACCTGCGTTTTGCCGCAGGTGGGTTTATTTTCGTCGCGGGGCTGAGCGTCGGTCGGATATTCCTGCCCAAAGCGCAGGACGATGCAAAGCGTGCAGCGACGTACTGGACGCTGTTGCGTCGTGCGTTCTACATCCTGTGCGTCCATTACACCGCGACGCTGGGGTTCATGGTCTTCTCACCTTTGCGTGGTGAGGTGCTGCCACCGATTCACCTGCTGGTACGCGACATTTTGCTGTTGCGCGAGGGGTACGACCTGTTGCCGTTCTACGTGGTGATGATGGCGCTGGCGCCATTGATGCTCGAAGCGATCCGCCGGCGTGCGGGGTGGGTGCTGGCGATCGGGAGCGTAGCGCTGTTCGTGTGGGGGCAGAATCATCACGAGATCGCGTCAGTACCGATTCAGCAGACGTTTTACGTCGTTCTGTGGCAGCTCATTTTCGTCGCCGGTCTGCTCTTCGGCGCGGCGTTCAAGCGCTACGATGCCTTGGCGGTACGCAGCAAGGCCTGGCTGGCGGGTGGCGCGACGGTCGCGACGATCATTTTTTCCACCCTCGCGTATGGTTGGCACTTCGGTCTGCCAAAAGTCGAGTTTCTCTGGTTTGTAAAGGTGCCGCTCAGTGGCGGTGAGATGTTGCGATACGTCGCGTTCATCGCGATGGTCATCATGGTCACCGACTTGCTGTGGACTCGCATCGCGGGGTCAGGTGTCGATCGGTTTGTCAGTCGGCTGGGTCGAAAGAGCCTGGCGATGTACGTGTCGCACGTCTTCGTCGTCGGGGTCGTGGTGATGGTTTCATACAAACTGCGGTTTCCCCCCGCCTTTCAGTGGCTATATATTTTGCTCGCTGTCGTCGCCGTCTGGAGCATCGCGTGGGGGATGGAAACGTTTGCCGCGCGCGCCCGTCAACCGAAAGTGGCCACAGGCCGACTGGCGATGCCACGGTTGGGCAATTCGGGCATAGCGATGACCGCGATATCGCTGTTGGTTGTCCTGGGCGTATTTTCGCGATTTGCGCCGACGGTCGACCAGGCAGACGAGGCCATCGAGGAATTCATCGATTGGGCGTGGGATGCCGACCCGGAGATGGTCGTCGCGATCGCGACACCCGCCCGGGTGCGTTTCGCGTCACCGGTCACTCCGGGTATCCTGTCGCTCGACGAAGATGGGATCGACTCAGAGGTGTTTGGTAATGCGCGTGTTGCACGGCCTGGACGGACTCAAACAAACGGCATCGCGGGCAGTCCTTTCCGTCGGCAACTTTGACGGTGTCCACCGCGGGCATCGCAAACTCCTCGCGACCGCGCGCCAGCTTGCCCAGGCCGCCGATGTTCCCCTCACCGTCGCGACGTTTGAACCCCATCCATTAACTGTCTTAAACCCCGCTGCGGCACCGCCACGACTGTCACCGTTGTCGGTGAAGCAGAATCTGCTCTCGGCACAGGGTGTGTCGGAATTGATCATCCTGCCACCCACGCCCGACGTGCTCAACACGACCGCAGAGGGGTTCTGGACAATCCTGCGCGACACGATCCGAATTACTCAGCTTGTCGAGGGTGAATCATTCACCTTTGGCAAAGGGCGAAGCGGGAACATCACGACGTTGCGCCAATGGTCCAAGCGTGACCAGATCGGCCTGACGATCGTGGACGCCGAAGAAGCAGCACTGCTCGACCTGACCGTCGTCCCCGTCAACAGCACGCTGATCCGCTGGCTATTGGGCCACGGTCGCGCCCGTGACGCCGCGATTTTGCTCGGTCGGCCGTACCGATTACGCGGTGAGGTCGTCAAAGGATTCCAGCGCGGTCGAACGATCGGTGTGCCCACCGCGAACCTCAAGTGCGACAACCAGATGATTCCCTTGGACGGTGTGTACGTCGGCCGAACGACCATTGATGGTCAAACCTATCCCGTCGCGCTCAGCATCGGCACTTTGCCCACCTTTGGTGAACACCAGCGACAGGTCGAAGGGCACCTCATCGGCTTCACCGGCGACCTTTATGGCCAACCCCTCGAAATCGAGCTCGTCGACTGGCTGAGAGATCAGGTGAAATTCGCGGGCGTCGATGCACTGAAACAACAATTGGCGCGCGACATCGCCGAGACGATTTACCGAGCGAACGAAAAGGCAGAACGCCAGATCGCACGGATCTGACGGTCTGGGCTAAACAGGTTTAACGCAGAGGCGCCGAGGTCGGAATGCAGAGGGACGCAGAGAATTCGCAATTGAGTGGGTTTTCTCCGCGTTTCTCTGCGTTCCGACCTCTGCGCCTCTGCGTTGCGTATTTTCGATGCGCAAGCGAAAAGCCCGAACGAATAATCGTTCGGGCTCCTAATATTTCAAATTAATGAGGAAGTCGTCTACTTCTGCCGGAAGACGATCCGACCC